>CAZWOB010000055.1:0-12973 GCA_964635295.1 uncultured bacterium | reverse complement strand
TGTTTTGGAGAAAGAGGAGTTGAATCTCAATAACTTGGAAAAAGTTACTTAGGAGCGGGAGGAACGGTGAGGGTTGAGCTACTTTTTCGTTTTAAGCGTTCCAACAACCATCGGTAACTTGAGTTAGTGGGTACAATCTTTGTGGCTTTGACAATTAACATAGCAGGCACAAAGAAGGTCATAAAACCTTGAGTGCCAATTATACTTTATGAAGTGATTTGTTTAAAAAAAGACATCCCTATCGAGTGATAGGGATGTTGTCTGATGTTTACTCTGCGTTCAGAATGAAGTAGGCAGGGTAGGCAAAATTATTGTTCGGTCGCAATACAGCTTCTAAAGAAACTTCCTGGCCGACATAATCTTGTAAGTTCACCTGAGTACTGTAAATATAAGCGATCGGAAGACGATTCCCTCTGTTGACAAGAAGGTAGTCGCCCGGCTTATTTCTCACTGGGCGGTCATACGGCTCAATAATTCCTCGTAACGCAAGAGCAGATCCGCGCTGTTCCTGGTAGAATTCCTGGATCGGGCGGTCGTGGTTCTTCTTCGCCCACTTTTCATAATAAGCGATCTCTACAGGGATCCACAAGGCCATGCGCGCATTCATTTCTGACGCTTCCTGATCATGTACCCACTGATTGTAGATCTCTTTTGAATCAGGCTTTCGGGGTTGAGGTGCCGCTTGACGGTCGTCTGTCTTCATCGCCGTTTGATAGGCTTCACTCGGGGTCCACTCGCGAGGAGTATTGTTGGCCCGTTGTTCCAGATAGTCGACTTTCTTGTGGAGGTAGGCTTCCTGAAACTTGGCCAGATAGTCCTTCGCTTGCTTCACTTCACGTGGAAACTCTGTGTACTCATCGATAATTCTCTGGTAGTTTTCGACGACCCTTTCCGGTTCCATTTCGTTGAATGGTTTTTGCAGCTCTTGCTGGCTGATCAAATAGGTGCCGTTGAGGAGGTCGTTCACTTGTTCTTCCCTTTCCTCAAATCTTGCGAGATAGTCAGAGTCCCCGATTTTTTCAACAAAGTCCGCAGAGACGTAAAAACGGGTGGTTGATGGAGGATCGATCTCCAGCCATTTGCTGTTCTTTTCACTGATTTTTCCTTGAACGCGGTCTCCCAAGTTCAACTGGCCGATCACAGGCGCTTCGAGGTGAGGCTCGATCCGAACGTTGACTTTGTTGCCTTCAACGACGCCATCGAGGACATATGTGCGATAGACGTAGGCCTTTGTTCCGCTCATTGGCTTGACGGCAAAAAAGTCGTCCTCTTCACCGGTGACAAGGAACATGTCTCCACGATTGAGCTCTTTGATAATCGGACTGTCAGTGGTGGGGCTTAGTCGAAGGCGGACCCTGTCACGACTGACGCGGCCGGTGAATGCTTTGTTATTGCGGACAGCAGTGCTGAAGCCACTCTCGGAATCCGTAGGGGAACCGTCTGCAAAAACGGGGGCGCTGAGAAGGGTTGAAACAATAAGTAGGTAGGATGATGCTCTAAGCATGTGTTGTCTCCTAGGATATTCTGTTATGTGCACAATTCAACTTTTTACAAATACGGGGTAACTAATAGCCGCAAATTTCGAAAGTCGAATTTTAGATTCTAGACTGTTGGGTATTTTCACGCAAACTAACTTTTAAGGACTGCGAGGATGTGTTCGCATCCCACTTTTCCGCAGGTGCATCCTACGGGGTGCCCAAGGAAGACGTTGTACTGTTCCCCGGAATCAAGCCGATTGGTTACAGTAAACATTTTCTCGTCGGTCTGCATGATCTCCCATTGTTGGAATTGGAGGTCGGCATCGTTGACTTCCTCTTCGGTAGGCTGGACGACAACTGCTTCTTCGTTGTCCCACTCCGCTTGACCGCCCCACCCTTCATGGAGGGCTTTGGCAATCTGGCAGTACATGCAGTTGCAGTGCGGCTCGCCCTTTGGCGCGCTTTCAAGAGCTTCCTTCGGAATAAGGATTTTTGAAAGAGAGCGGATCTTACTGAGGATCTCCTCAGGAAGGTCGTCCATCTCGGCCTGTTCCGGATTGTGCTGCATTGCAGCTTGAAAGTTCTCGAATCCACCTGCTCCGAACTTAAAGGGAAACTCTCCTCCTTGTCCGCTTGCTTGGGCAAAGGGAAACTGGAAAGCTGTTGTTTGCGCCGGGCCCGCTGTCTGTTCGCCCCCTGATTCTATAAATGAGGCATGAGCATCGAAAATGGATTCCAGAAGTTCGGGCTTGATTTCGGGAATCGATACGGATTCTCCGTTATACAAGGAGATAATGAGCGAGTTGTGCTCCATGTGAAGAGACTCAACGTTCGTCCAGCTAGTAGAAATATAAGGTGGGAGGCTTAAAATTTTCTTATTTATTTTCATTATCTACCTCAAAAGTTTCCTTTTTTTCGCTTGAATTCAATCTCAAACTTGAGCTGAAATAAGCAATTATTTATCGCTCGATGCCTGGTGAGCTATTAATGGCGAATACATAGACTAATATATCTCATGAATAGAATTAAGTCAATTGATTTAGCACTCTTGTATTGAGAGTGCTACCCAAAAGGAGTGCAAGTGAAGAAAAAAACTTTTGTATTGGACACTAACGTTTTATTGCATGATCCCGAGTCGATCTTGAAATTTCCGAAAAACGATGTCGTCATTCCTGTCACTGTACTTGAAGAATTGGACCGGATGAAGAGGCTCCCCAATGAATTGGGAAAAAATTCACGAACGGTATTTCGATTGTTTGCTTCGATGTCCAATGAGGGAAAAGGAGACCTTCACAAGGGGTTGAAATTAGAAAATGGGTCAAGCTTGCGGATCCAATTGCACAGTAAAGGGGGGATGATCGGTGATCTGGCTCCCACGATCGGGGACAATCGTATTTTAATGGCGGCTCTCTTTCTTCAGGAACAAGGGAACACTGTCGTTTTTGTCTCGAAAGATTTCGCGGCGCGCATCAAGGCCGAGGCGATCGGACTGGAGGCGGAGGACTATGAAAACCTCAAATTTTCCTACGATGCCTTATACCGCGGCATACGAAAAGTGGAAGTGACCAAACGGGAAGTGGACGAGTTTTTCAAAGACAGCATTTTGAAAGTGGAAAGCGATGGATGGATGCCGAATGAATATTGTGTGATGCAGTCTCTTGAAAATTCATCGGCGATCGGAAAATACGATTCAAGTGAAGGAGCTGTCAAGCCTTTGATCAAATTTTCCGATCTTTGGGGCGTACGGCCGCGCAACGTCGAACAGAAATGCGCAGTCGATCTGTTATTGCGGGACGACATCAAACTTGTCACCCTCATGGG
Organism: uncultured bacterium; assembly: GCA_964635295.1. GTDB lineage: Bacteria > Chlamydiota > Chlamydiia > Chlamydiales > Waddliaceae > Waddlia. The sequence goes on along the minus strand of CAZWOB010000055.1, from coordinate 9,674 downwards.
GCCGGCCGGGACGGGTAAAACCCTTTTGGCATTGGCGTGCGGGATGCGCAAGGTGTTTGACGACAATCAGTATATGCGCATCCTAGTCAGCCGTCCCGTCGTGCCGCTTGGGCGGGATATCGGTTATCTGCCAGGGACGAAAGAGGAGAAGCTTTTTCACTGGATGCAGCCGATCTACGATAACCTGGAATACCTTTGCGACTCTACAGACGGCAATGGTCCCAACGACACGCTTCAATGGGTGATGGACAGTAAAAAGATCGAAATGGAGGCTGTGACCTACATCCGAGGACGTTCGCTGCCCAAGGCGTACATCATCGTCGATGAGGCGCAGAACCTCACGCCGCATGAGATGAAAACGATCATCTCCCGGGCAGGAGAGGGGACGAAAGTTATCCTGACTGGCGACCCGACCCAGATCGATAATCCTTATCTGGACAAAGACTCTAATGGATTGACCTATACTGTGGGACGGTTTAGAGATCAGAAGTTGTACGGGCATATTTATCTGTCCAAGACCGAGCGCTCCGAGCTGGCTGCATTGGCTGCGGATATTCTTTAGGGAAAGGCCAGGTATTTCAGCCACGCAATCATTCGGATGTGCACTTTCTGGATGATATGGAGCGGCTTCCAGTGATTCGTGTAGATCACGGCTTGTCCTCTGGCAGCGTATCTGAGAGGAAATTTATCTCCCGTTGTATCCGGCTTGATTTTGACAAAATACTCTCTCGGAACAGAGATTTGGCTCACTTGCGCAAGGGTGCCTCCCTGACCAACTTGCGCTTCGCCCGCCGCCCATAATATTTCCATTACCTCTCCGGAAAAAACATGTCCCGGGTAGATGTCCAGGATAAATTCCACCCTGTTCCCCGGTTCCATCATAGAGACGGCGTTCTGGTTGAACGAGGCCATTGGAAAGGGATCTGTTGTCGAGATGAACGTCATGACCGGTGTATAGGCAGTGACCGGTGTTTCATTGGAAAATGTGATGTAAGGGGTGAACCCTTCTGAAGGGGCATAGACGGTTGTTTTCGTGAGATTGCTTTTCGCCTGCTCAAGGTTGTTCTTGGCGCTTTTCAGTTGCCCTTTCGCTTGATTTAAGGCTTCATCGGCGTTAATTAACTGAATTTTAGAGATCGACTCTGGATCGGCAGCTTGCAATGCCTTGGCAATTTCCCTCTGTTTTTCAGCACGGTCAAATGCTGCTTGCGCTGAACGGAGAGTGCCTTCCGCTTCTTTGACCTTTAAGGTCAAGTCGTGTTTTCCAAGTTGAAATAATGGAGCGCCTTGAGGAACGACTTCGCCAGGTGTGATAAAGATCTGCTCTATATTTCCGGAAACCCTGGGCGCTAATTGATTGATTTTTCCCTGGATCATAAAATCCTTGGAATAGGGGGTCACCATGAGCATGATCAGAAAAATAACAGTGAGCAGCAGAAAACCGATGGTCGTCGAAAGGATTTTATTTTTGCGGTCGTAGGGAAGAAGCTTCCATTTGAAATAGATCAACCAAATGATGACGCCAAAGCAGGTCGCTAACAATATAAGCATGGTTTCCTCATTGCTCCTTTCTTGTTGATGAAGTATGTGCCCAGATGAAGGCAACGATCCAGCAGATCCCTCCAGTCACCAGTCCCAGCCACCCACAAACGGTGATTGCCTCTTCCTGCGGATGGTTGCGTCGTTTTGCAATGTTTCCGGGCAGGGCCGATAATTTAAGGACCGCATAGACTATGATGCAGATGATGAAGAGAAGGATCAATAAACTGATATAATCAAGCATGGTTCACCAAAAGTAATGTATATTCCCGATTTTTTCACGCCTGCAGGGAGATACGAAGTCTTTGCAGACGGTAAATTCCCATCCTTTCCCCAGACTGGTCTGGATATTGATGTAGTCGATGACATGGGCTGTTTCCGCATCGACCAGGGCAAGCTGCTGAGCGACGAGGTTTGACTGAGCGGTCAGGACGTTGAGAAAGTCGACAGCTCCATATTCATATTGTGTCATGGACAGCTCAACGGTTCGGTTTGTTGCACGCACGGCTTCTGAAAATCGATCGACTATCTTTTCATCTTGAATATAAGAGACCATCGCATCTTCCACTTCCCGGCACGCATTGATCACGACATTCTGGTAGTTGACGAGGAACTCTTGAAGCAGGGCATTTTGAGCGACAACGTTGTTTGATAGACGCCCGTAATTAAAAATATCCCAGGCGATATCCTGACCAAAGCCTGCGATCCGGCTGTTGCCGTTAAACAAGCGGTTGCTGTTTGCCGACTCCCATCCAAAGAACCCTGTGAGGCTGAAAGCAGGAAGCATTTCTGCTGTGGCGATGCCGGCGATGTGCGCCTGGGCGATCGCTTGTTGTTCTGCCGCACGAATGTCTGGCCGTGAGCGGATGATGTCCAACGGGATGCCTACATCGGGATGGGGAGGCGCTAAAGGGAGAACAGAAGGAAACGCATAACACTCCTCAATGTCGTAGGGGGCGACACCAAGCAATGTGCAAAGGAAGTTCTTGGCGAGCTCCTTTTGAAGGATTTGTTGTTCCAGTGTTCCTTTTGTCGTTTCCAGAACGCTGATTGCCTGTTCGAGGTCGAGCGCGGAAATCTCTCCAAGTTCTTTTTTTGCATGGACGATGCGGACGGTTTTTTCCTGAATGCGGACGTTTTCTTTGAGAAATTCGATTTTCCGATTGAATCCGATGATCTGCATGTAGGTTTGCCCGATCGTGCCGGCCAGCGACCGGAAAACATCCCTGTAGGTAAAGACAGATCCTTGCAAATTAGCGTATGAGGCGGCGACCCCGTGGCGGAATTTTCCCCAGAGATCGATCTCCCATGTGGCAAAGAAGTTGAGGAAGTAGTTCTGAAATGTGGGGACTGCGGGAGGGGTGGCAGTGGTCTGGCTCAGCCTGTTGTAGGAGTGAGAGGTTTGCAATTGTTGAAATTGCGGAAAAAGCTGGCCATAGCTGATCGCAAGGTTCGCATAGGCCTGGTAGACCCTGGTTCCGGAGATTTCCAGGCTGCGGTTCTGGAGGTAAGCGTAGTAGATCAGGGCGTTTAACGTTTCGTCCCCAAACATGAGCCACCATTCCGGGTCGTCGTCATAGGTAAAATTTTCAGCCTCGTCCGGAGCATGCGTCCATTCAGGTTGTATCGGAAGGCAGGGTTTTGAATAGCGGGGGCCGACCATGCACCCGCTTAAACAGACGGACAGAAAGAGGAATCTAAGTAAATGAAAGAGCATAAAGCTCTTATTAAACGAAAGATTACTTAGTTTTCAAGGACTATCCCTTGAACTTTCTTTTACTTTTATTGAAGCGATGCTTCCCTTTCCATTTATTTTTAGGCCGTTTGCCCGGTTTTTGCTTAGGCTCGGCTTTCATCGGCTTAGGTTCAAGTCCGGCAACTTCAACGATATCGATCGATTGACCGGTGAACTGTTCGATTTTTTTAACGAGAGAGAGGTCTTTTCCAGCCGCAAAGGAGAGGGCTGTTCCCGAAGCGCCTGCGCGTCCTGTCCTGCCAATGCGGTGTACATAATCTTCCACATTGCGAGGGAGGTCGAAATTGATCACGTGTGTGATGTTCTGGACGTCGATTCCGCGGGCGGCCACATCGGTGGCGACCAGCACTTTGATTTTTCCTGTCCTGAGCTGGGTGATGGTGCGGGTTCGCTGCCGTTGGCTCATATCTCCGTGCAGCGCGCCTGCGCGCACCCCTTTTCGGTGCAGCTCGATGACAAGCTGGGAGGCATGCCGCTTCGTTGAGGTAAAGACAATGGCGTGCTTGACGATCTCTTCGCCTAAAATGTGGTCCAGTAGCTGATTTTTGTGCTGGAGCCCATCGACGTAATGGAGTTGCTGCGTAATGTTCTCATGCTTGGTCTTCTCTGAGTGGATAACGATATCCATCGGTTTGTTGAGCAGTTTATTGGAAAGCTTGAGAACGCTGCCCTGCATTGTTGCGGAAAACAGAAGCGTCTGTCTGGTTGCTGGTGTCGCTGCGGCGATTCTCTCTACAGGCTCGATAAAGCCCATATCCAGCATGCGGTCGGCTTCGTCAAGGACAAGCATTTCAACTGAGGAAAGATCGATCGCTTTTTGATTGATATAGTCCAGAAGCCTTCCCGGTGTCGCAATCAGGATCTCATACGGCCGCTTGAGCTTTTTCTGCTGGACGTGATAGGGGACTCCTCCACTGATGCAAACGGATTTGACGCAGTTGAGGTACTTGCTGTACTTCTCTGCCTGGGTGGCGATCTGCATGGCCAGTTCACGTGTGGGAGAGAGGATCAGGACGCGCGGTTTGTTTGTCGGCTTTCGCGGATGGGCGACGCACTGATGAAGGGCTGGTAATAAAAAAGCCGCCGTTTTTCCTGAGCCGGTTTGGGCTGAAGCTCTCAAGTCAAAACCATTGACAGCTTTAGGGATTGCTTTGCATTGGATGTCTGTAGGATTCTGATATCCAGCCGCATCGATTGCTTTTAAAATTTTAGAATCGAGGTTTAAAGTGTCAAACGTCATTAATGAGCCTAAATTAAAGGGTTAGAAAAAGTAGTATAGTTGAATAAATAATTAAATGCGAGCAGGATTAATGATATTTGCTCGATTTGCTTTCCAGAGCGTATAGGCATTGTAGAGAACAATGGCCAGAAGGAGCCAGCGCAACGTAGACAGGTTGACGTAGGTGATGACCGGAACTGCTACTGCGACCCCTAAAATACCGGAAATCGCAAGGTAGAGACTTTCTTTAATAGCAAATTCGCCTCTCATCACAAAGGCGGACGCCGTCGTGGTCTGGACAATCGCGCCTGTCGTTGTCATGATCGGAAATGCGACAAGAGGAGAAAGCCCTAAAAGAAAGAGGATTACCTGTATCGGAACATAGATGCCGGCGCCGATCGCTGGCAGCATGCCGGCAAAGACCATGGCGACGGCTCCAATGGCCATTTTATATGGCGGCAGCGATGTCGCAAATCCTGCATCAGGCAGCAATCCACCTTTTTGGAGAATGATCAGAAGCGCAACGCCGATAAATCCGCCGCACATCAATTTTCTGATCGTCTGCTTGTCCAGCCTGGACACCAGATATCCACTGAGGAAACCTCCAATACATGAGGAGACCACGAATAAAATCAGCAGATAGAGGTCGATTTCTACGAAGTTGAGGAAGAGGACTGACTGCAGCATGGCAGGGAGGACGCTGTGTGCATTGAGGGTCCCGGGGACTTTTTGATCATCGAAAGTCTTAAAGCGGTCATTGAGGGCGACGATGACCGCAAAACTGCCTAATCCCAAGGTATCCGCGATATTGGCGACAAATCCTGTGAATAAAAGCGCGCATTTCTTTTTGAAACTGAATAGTTGGTTCTCAGAATTGCGGAAGCGCGCCAGGATCTGGAAAAAGACGAAAAGGGAAACCCCTACGACGATGAGCTTGATTACGCTGTCCACTGATAACTAACCTTAACTTTCTAGGTAAAAACATTATACAGTGAAATGGGTTAAAAGTCTATTTTCGGGGCATCAGCACGCCTAGCACGATCGCCACAATGAAAAGGGCGGGAATGTCTCCGTGGAGGTTGGCGCGTTCGGTCGGATCATAGAGCGCCTGACCCAGCATGATTCCGCCGTGGACAACGCTTGACCAAACGGTAAACCAGATCAAGCTGCGGTTTTCTAAAGGATTTTTGGCTGCCAGGATTAGGAAGACCCCAAGAGTCGCGTACATCCCCTGGATCATCTGCTCATATTCATATTGCGAGGGGGTCCAACCCCAGCTGTCGCTGAAAAAGTGCATCATGGGCACCAGGCCGACGACAAAAAAGAGTCCAAAAGCAACGAGAGACAGCTTTAAAAGCTTCATTTTCATATCGCTGTTCATTTCTTCCTCGATTGTATATAAAATATTTAAACAAGAAATAGCTACTGTAGAAATTTAATACAATTTAAAATATTCCCATGAAAATTGTTGTTATAGGTGGAGGCGCGGCGGGCTTCTTTTCCGCTCTTGCCGCAAAACAGTCAGATCCGGATGCAGAGGTTGTCCTGATTGAAAAGACTGCGCAGCTTCTTAGCAAAGTGCGCATTTCAGGCGGGGGGAGGTGCAACGTCACCCATTCCTGTTTCGATCCACGCGCTTTGACAGCCAATTACCCAAGAGGAAGCAGGGAGCTTCTGGGACCTTTTCACCGTTTTCAGCCAAAAGATACGATCGAGTGGTTCGAGTTGCGCGGAGTGCGGTTAAAGACCGAAAGCGATGGACGGATGTTTCCGACCACGGATTCATCGGAGACGATCATCGAATGCCTGCTCGAGGATGCGCGCAGGTGCGGGGTTAAAATCTGGACAAAGTGCAAGTTGAAGGGGATTGAAAAGGTCGATGACGGATTTCGTCTGGATGTGGGGGCTGAAACGCCATTGGATGCTGACCGTTTGATCATGGCATCGGGAAGCTCTCGTCAAGGTTGGGAGTTTGCGCGTCAGCTTGGACACGAGATCGTCGATCCTGTTCCCTCCCTTTTCACTTTCAACGTTCCTGAATTTCCCCTTGTAAGCCTGGCAGGGGTATCAGTCAATCCCGCTAAAGTAGCGATCATGGAGACCAAATGGGCACAGACAGGACCTCTTTTGATTACGCATTGGGGTTTCAGCGGGCCTGCGGCTTTGAAACTTTCCGCTTTCGGCGCCCGGACATTAGCTGAGCGGCAATATGAAGTGGACTTGCTGATCGATTGGCTGCCAGGGGTTTCCATTCAGCGATTGCAAGAACAGTTCGAGAAAGAGCGGCGGGTCAATCCAAATAAACAGCTGAAGCAGGCTAAGCTTGTCCAGCTCCCCAAAAAGCTATGGGGGGCGCTTTTAAACCGTGCTGAAATCAATGAACAGACGGCGTTCGCCGGCCTGAGCAAGGGAAAGTTGTCCAGATTGTTGGAGGTGATCAAAAAAGATCGATATGGAGTCAAAGGCAAGACAACAAACAAGGAGGAGTTTGTGACTTGCGGAGGGGTGAAGCTGTCAGAAGTGGATTTCAAAACAATGGAAAGTAAGAAATGCGAAGGTCTGTATTTTTGTGGAGAGATTCTTGATGTCGACGGGATTACAGGCGGATTCAATTTTCAGAACGCCTGGACAACGGGATGGATCGCAGGTTGCTCAGCTTCGTCTAACAGGGATGAGCTTTAGAGGGTGTCTACAAAGTATTGTTAATTTTTTCAGTAAAAAAATATACAATTATCTGTGCGCTAATTAATTTAACGAGACGCTTTTAATGTATTTTTCGCAGATTTGTTTAATGTGAAACGCTTCATTCTCGCACTCTTTGATAAAAGCGTCTAATGTTTGATCGGTTTCATCGTAGCTTGAAAAAACAGTGTTGATGATTTCCGGCATCTGTACATCAGATTCTTTCAGCTCTTTCCATTGTCTGTGGGCAAGCTTCAAGCGGTCGGTGTTTGCAGCATCCAGTGTGGTTGATAAAAACTGAAGGAATGTTTTCAGTTTTTGCGGAGATCTCTCGAATGGGAGCTCATGAAACTCTGTTGGTCCTGTTTGGCGTGTGACTTCTGAACTCATTGTCCATTACCTCCTTGTAAATGGTTGAGGCATTCTCTGATATGTTCAAAGGCAGCCTCCATAAAAGTGACGGATTCCAGATCAATTTGCAAATGTAAATGCGTGTCTTTCAGAGTTTGTAAAAATTCTTCCGGATCCAACTCAGAGATTTGGCGATATCCCTCTATGATTCCCTTTCTAATTTCCGGCAGGGCTTCAACCCGATCAAGAAATAATATTCTTAATTCACGGTCGTCAGGAATTTCAAGTCTGATATGGTTGCTAATCCCTTTGAAAATGATAGAAGCAAACGTATTTTGGAAATCAACATGATTGAATTTTTTAAAAGCTTCAAAAAGTAGAGTAAGGTAGTTGCGCTGGTTCTTTGAATGTGTCTTTTTTGTTCTTGTACGTAGATTGCTGGTGCTTGCATTATCGATGCAAAAGACATCGTCAAGTGTGCGACGCTCTTTTTCTACAAGGGGTAGATGCAGCATAAGGTTCCCTTTATTGCAAAAAATTGGCGGTTCCTCAATTCCATATAAGGGGTGTGGACGGTAAAAGCGATCGTCATTGGCAAGCAGCAGGTCAAACACCGCAATTTTACCACAAAGGTTCAAGCAACGGTACCAATCTTCCTTGGTGAGCTTAAATAACGCTCGGGTTGAAATGAGATGACCAAGATCGGCTCCAGGGACAGCTTCCATGAAAGTGAAGTGTTTTTCTGCAGTCGTGTATGAGAAACGTTCTTTAACAATAGTGGAGACTTTTTTGTTGATTGCTGCGTCAGTATCCCATGAGTAGAAAGTGGGAGCTTTCATTCCTAAACGTTGCAAGGCTACAGAGTTGACACGGGCGCTGAGGTTTAGACAAGGGGCTGTGAACTTTAGGATGAAAAGTGCAGGTAGATTGGTATCGAAAGTGTTGTTGCAAATCAGCGTTAAATCTGTTCGACCATGCGTTGAATGGATGAAGAGTCGCTCAACACCTAATTTAGCGACTTCATCAAAAAACGACTCTAACTGACGTTCAATCGTTTTTTTATCGTTTACGTATTTATGTGAAGATGCTGTTAAAGAAATACTGCTCATAATGAGAAAATAGTTTATTAAAAATTCTAATAATTATCAAGGGGTATTATTTTTTTTAAATTAAAAAATATAGGGTGTTTTTCACTATATTAACACCTATTTTTATATGGTTTATTTGTGTTAAAATTGAGGTTAAACTAGAAAAAAGGTTTATTTATGGATATAAAATCAACTTCTAATTGGATTGAAAATCCAGAAGTATACTACAAAGCTTTTCATGCTATTTATACCTGGAGAGATGAAAGCCCAGGTATAGGTCGGAAAGTGGTGACAAGCTTTGCGATGATCGGATGCAGCATTTGGACATTTGTTGATGCGATCTCAAATTTAGTATTAGCAATTTTATCTTCACCATTAATGTTAGTAGATGTTCCTTTTTCAAAAGCGTTTATGAATAGAGCGCTATTGATGGGAATGGCTACAGGTCTCAATTTGACATACTTCCAAAAATTTAATTTCTGTTATAAATCGTTCACTAATATTTTTGCTGACCAACAAATTCCAAGGGCTAGAGATATTGTCAAAAGTTGTGTTTCGAATCCTTAAGCGCACCTTGATTTAAAAATTCTTTAAGCTACTTGTTATATCTACAAGGCCTATTTCATGAATGTTAATACTTTGGCAAGACAAATAGCAATACCTACCGTTCATATCCAAACGTATTTTTCTATTATCTTTTGGAGAGATGAAGATCCTGGTTTCGATCGGAAAGTAGTGACAAGCTGTGCGATGATTGGCCTTAGCGTCTGGTCTTTTGTTGATGCCGTCTCAAGTCTTGCAATGGCGATTTTATGTTTACCTTTATTGTTGGTAGACGTTCCTTTTTCAAATGCATTTATAGATAGAGCGAAATTGTTGGGAATGAATTCAGGTATGAAATTGACGTGCTTCCATTATTTCAATTTCAGTCGTAAATACTTCTTCTGTGATTCTGGTTCATCCGGAAAATGAGTACTTCGATTCAGGAAAATAACAAGAATAGGTAGTTGCGTACATTTCCATAAACAATCTCCATGAT
>CAZWOB010000054.1:4863-13625 GCA_964635295.1 uncultured bacterium | reverse complement strand
AAATGATCACTTTAAAAAATATCTCGAAAAGCTTTGGCAGCCGCACACTCTTTGAAAATGTCGACCTGACCTTTCAGTCAGGCAACCGCTATGGTCTGACCGGCCCCAACGGTTGCGGCAAGTCCACCCTGCTGAAAATCATCATGGGCGAGGAAGAAGCCACAACTGGAACAGTTTCCCTTCCCGAACAGGTGGGAATGCTGAGGCAGAATATCGAAGATTTCCGCGACTATAAAGTGATCGATGTCGTGATCATGGGAAATACAAGGCTCTGGGACGCGCTCACTGAAAGAGACAGCCTGTATGAAGTAGAAATGACCGATGAAGTGGGAATGCGCCTAGGCGACCTGGAAGGAATCATCGCTGAAGAAGACGGCTACACAGCAGAACCTGACGCCGAAGTACTCCTGTCCGGAATGGGACTCACAGAAGACCAGTTCCAGGCGCCCATGCACTCGATCCCGACCGACATGCAGTTCCGCGTCCTCCTTTGCCAGGCCCTTTTCGGAGACCCTAAAGCGCTTCTCCTCGACGAGCCGACCAACCACATGGATATGGAGTCGATCGGATGGCTGGAAAGCTTCCTCATTAACTATTCGGGCGCTCTGGTCGTCACCTCGCACGACAGGCATTTTCTGAACGCCGTCTGCACGCACATCGCCGACGTCGATTATGAGACCGTTATCGTCTATTCTGGAAACTATGACCAGATGGTGGAAGCAAAAACAAGCGTCAGACAGCGAGCGGAGCTGGACGCCAAATCAAAAGAGAAAAAGATTTCCCAACTGAAAGAGTTTGTCGCTCGTTTTGGCGCGGGATCGAGAGCATCGCAAGTCCAGTCGAGAATGCGGGAAATCCGTCGATTGGAACCGCAAGAGCTGAAAAAATCAAACATCCAACGCCCTTATATCCGCTTTCAAACGTCGGAAAAGCAACCGGGCAAAGTGGTTCTGACTGTTGAAAACGTTTCCAAGTCGTTCGATGGTTCCAATGTGATCAATAAATTCTCAATCGAAATTGAACGGGGCGATAAGATCGGCGTGATCGGGAACAACGGACGTGGAAAAACAACGCTTGTTAAAATGCTTGCAGGGGCCCTCGACAACAATGAAGGGAAAATCGAACCTGGACACCAGGTACAGATCGGATATTTCCCCCAGAACCATGCGGAAACAGTAGATAAATCAAGGAAAGTGAACGCATTCGACTGGCTGAAAGAGAAACATCCGGGAGCCTATGATCAGGATGTGCGCAGTGTCATGGGAAAAATGCTGTTCGGCGGAGATGACGCTTTCAAAGAGGTTGCTTCATTGTCCGGAGGGGAAACCGCCCGATTGATGATCGCCGAAATGATGCTTGACCATCCGAATGTGCTCATCATGGACGAACCGAACAATCACCTCGACCTTGAAGCTGTCTCCGCCCTCGGCTTTGGATTGAAGGACTATCCCGGGACTGTCATTTGTGTCAGCCACGACCGCGATCTGATCGATACGATGGCAGATAAGATCATCGCGTTTGAAGCAGACGGCATTAAAGTCTACGAGGGGACGCTTGAGGAATATTTGGCTCAGAAAGGATGAACCCATTTACCAAACGGAAATTTCTCAATTTCACCCTTGAGGCCCAGCACAAAAAGTGTGCTGAACTTTTAAGGAGCTATTACATCAATACCCAGCGCAGTCATCTCGCCCACTATAATGAGATTCAGCAATGGATGCAGCTGCCGCCGCTTGAAAGCCCTTCTCGGGAACAGGTGAGCGACCGTTTTCATCAACATCTGGACAAGGCAGACGTTCATCTGAGCGAACACAACCTGCTGCCGAGAGTACGCCGCAATGATTCACATGGCACCACAGCAGAAAAACTGGAAGTACACACCTATCTAGACCACATTCGCTCTGCACACAATGTCGGCAGCATTTTACGGACAGTCGAAGCCTTCCAATTGGGCGATGTCATCTTTTCCCCCGATACACCTGGGGAAGATCATCCTCAAGTGATCAAAACGTCCATGGGTTCCTCTGAAGGGATCAGCTGCCGCCGCCATGTGAAGGTAGAAGACCTGCCCCGCCCTTTAATTGCGTTGGAAACGAGCCCCGATGCCATCCCTTTGGACGAATACAATTTTCCCGCTTGCTGCTGTCTTGTCGTGGGAAATGAAGAATACGGCATTTCCGACGACATGTTGTCGCATGCAGACGCCATCGTCGAAATTCCCTTATATGGAAAAAAGAACTCACTCAATGTCGCCAACGCCTTTGCGATTGTAGCGGCGGCAGTCTCGCAAAAACTTAGAAGCAAGGAACGCTATGCATCAGTCTAAAATCGACCAACAGGCAATTACGACCCAATTCCCCTCGCCTGTCAAGATCCCCCCTCAAATGTCTGATGAGGAAAGGATCGATTATATTGCTGTCAGATTCAAAGAAATCATGGAAGCTCTTGGCCTCGATCTGACTGATACATCGTTGGAGCGGACCCCTCATCGCGTGGCTCGCATGTACGTCAAAGAAGTCTTTTCCGGGCTGAACCCATCGACATTTCCGCCGATCAGCTACATTGAAGACCAGTATAAAAGCGGCGGGCGTTCTAACATGCTCTTTATGAAAGTCTTTGTCACAAGCTTTTGCGAACACCATTTTGTTCCCATGATCGGAACCGCATATGTCGCCTACCTTCCCAATGAAAAACTGATCGGCCTGTCTAAAATTCCGCGGATTGTCCGTTTCTTCGCCCGCCGACCACAAGTACAAGAGCGTCTGACGGCGCAGATTGCAGACAGCCTGTGCCGCATTCTCGAAACCGAAGATGTGGCCGTCTCCATCAATTGCCAGCATTTCTGCATCGCGGCAAGAGGTATTGAAGATCAAAGCGGTTGGTGCACGACCCAGGTCCTCAGAGGCAAGTTCAACGAAGACAATAATCAGAGACAGGAATTTTTCGATGCTATCCAACGTTCTGATACAAATCGATAACAGTATGTTATAAGATCTAAGTATGAAAAAAATTGTGATCAAAGTGGGGACATCCACCCTTACTGACGGTGGTAAATCACTCTCCCAGAAACACATGCTTGAAATTGTCAGGGAAATTGCCTCGGTGCTCGGCAAAGGTTGCCAAGTGGTCCTGGTCACTTCCGGGTCCATTGCAGCTGGGCGGGAGGTGCTTCATCCGATTAAAACCGACCGTTCCCTTCCCGAAAAGCAAATGCTCTCAAGCATTGGACAGGTGCATCTGATGAACAAATGGAAGCAACTGTTCGGGATTTACCAACTTCCTGTCGGCCAGTTACTTCTGACAAGAAACGATTTTTCCCGCAGAGAAGGCTACCTCAATGTCCGCAATACGATCGATTCGCTGCTGGCTCATGGGGTCGTTCCCATTGTCAATGAAAACGATACGGTGGCAACCAGGGAGATACAATTCGGGGACAACGATAATATCGCAGCCCTCGTCGCGAATTTGATCGCCGCCGACCAACTGATCCTGCTGACCGATCAGGAAGGTTTATTTACCGCCGACCCATCACGCGATCCTGATGCCGAACTGATCAAGGAAGTACATGCCATCGATGAAAAGATCATCCAACTCGCAGGCAATACGACTAAAGGGACAGGGATGGGGGCCGGCGGGATGTCCACCAAAGTGGAAGCTGCAAGGCTGGCAACGAGAAGCGGGACGCCGACGATCATCGCCTCTTCAGCAAAGCCTTCGGTGATCGCAGATATTGTCGAAGGCAGAAGAACAGGCACCTATTTCCACCCGGTGACAACTCCTAAAGAGAGCCGAAAACGATGGCTGCTTTCAGAAAAGTCACAAGGGACAGTCGTTGTAGACCAGGGCGCGGAAGCAAAAGTCGCCCATGAAGGGGCCAGCCTGCTTCCTGTCGGGGTGACTGGAAGCAAAGGTAAGTATGACCGCGGCGCCATCGTCGAAGTGGTGTCCGGGGAGGGTCGGGCAATCGCAAGAGGGATCGTCAATTACTCAAGTGAGGAGATCGAGAAACTCACAGGGGCCCAATCCTCTGAAATTGAGAACATTTTAGGATACAGCTATGGATCGGAAGTGATCCATCGTGATAATATGGCACTCCTATAAAAGAAACCGGAACAGACGATGTCCTTACTCACTCTTCTAGGTAAACAGGCAAAAGAAGCTTCAAGATCCCTTTTTAAAGCCAGCACGGAACAAAAAAATCAAGCATTGAACAGGATCGCCTCTCTTTTGCTCGAAAGGGAAGAAAGTGTTTTAGAATCTAACCGGAAAGACCTTGCAGATGCGAGGGCCAAAGGGTTGGACGATGCTATGCTGGACCGCCTTTCGCTGGAAGGACGTATCCAGGGTCTTGCTGATGATATCCAAAAAGTGGCCGCATTGAAAGATCCTGTTGGAGAAGCGATCGAGGTGCGCTCTCTCGACAACGGTTTAAAGCTCACAAAAAGACGCACGCCGATCGGCGTGATCGGTGTGATCTACGAGGCAAGGCCGAATGTGACGACCGATGTCGCTTCGCTCTGCTTGAAAGCGGGAAGCTGCTCAATCCTTCGGGGGGGTTCAGAGACCATCCGTACCAATCGCGCGCTTGTTTCTTTGATCAAAGAAGCGTTGATGGAAGCCGACCTTCCTCCGGACGCTGTCCAATTTATCGATTCTCCCGACCGATCGCTTGTCCTTGACTTATTGAAAATGCGCGATAGCGTTGACATGATCATCCCCCGGGGAGGCGCAGGCCTGCACCAATTCTGCCTCGAGAACAGCACGATTCCTGTCATCACTGGAGGTATCGGCATCTGTCATCTATACGTCGATCAGTCTGCGGATCTATTAAAAGCTTTGGAAGTGGTCTATAACGCAAAAACCCAACGACCGACAGTATGCAACGCTTTGGACACTCTTTTAGTGCATGAAGGGATAGCGCAGGCCTTTATCCCGCAAGTGATCCGCAAGCTTGACTCTGTCTCCTTTAAGCTGGACCCGCGGGCCCAGGCATTAGTTGAGAGCACTCGGGCAACACCCGCTGAAAATGGCGATTGGGACACCGAATGGCTGTCGCTCACATTGGGCATTAAAGTTGTCCCAGATCTCAACGCCGCCATTTCCCACATTCAGAAACACTCCTCCGGACACAGCGACGGAATTTTGACAGCAGACAAACAGCACGCTGAGACGTTTATCCAGGAGGTTGATTCGGCAGCTGTCTACGTCAATGCCTCGACGAGGTTCACCGACGGATCGCAGTTTGGCATGGGAGCAGAAGTGGCGATCAGCACGCAAAAGCTGCATGCAAGAGGCCCGATGGCACTTGAAGAGCTCACCACATATAAATGGATTGTCGAAGGAAATTATCAAACAAGGGATTGAAACAATGAACGTCTGCCTGATCGGTTGTGGAAAAATGGGAGGAGGGATCGCGCAAAGACTGGCATCCGAGCACGATCTGCATCTATTCGACCACACTTTTGAAAAAGCAAAAAAACTGGCTGAGCTAATCGGAGGAACCGCTTGCAAAACAGCCGCCGAGGCGATTTCCAAGGCGGATGTTGTCTTGATCGCGGTCAAACCCCAAGACCTTGACCGGCTGGCAAAAGAGGTGCACCGTGAATTTTATTCCGAGCAGCTTGTCGTCAGCTGTCTGGCAGGAGTGACCACGCATATGCTGGAAACCTTGTTTGCTGAAATCCCTGTTCTAAGAATTATGCCAAACCTTCCCGTCCTTCACGGAGAAGGGATCGTTGGCCTTGTGGAGACAGATGAGCTGGAAGATGCGATGAAAGAGAAGGCAACCCAACTGTTTTCAAGCCTTGGCGATCTTCACTGGGTGCCGGAATCGAAAATCGACGCGATTTCCGCTTTGACAGGATCGGGCCCGGCATTTGTGAGCGTGATGATCGAATCGATGATCGATGCCGGTGTCGCAATGGGGATCGACAGCGAGCAGTCAAGGGAGCTTGTGTTGCAGCTGATCAACGGAACGGTCTCTACTTTAAAAGAAACAGGCAAGTCACCAGCCCAACTAAAGTTGGAGGTCGCCTCCCCTGGAGGAACATCGATTGCGGGGTTGGTCACCATGGAAAACGAGGGCGTGCGTTCCGGTATCATCAACACATTTATCGCGACCTACTACAGAAACCTGGAACTTTCCGAACAAGGGGAAGAATAGCCTCTATGAGCAAACAGACAGGCGTTCTCCTCGTCAATTTGGGCACACCGGACTCGCAGAAACCAGAAGATGTTAAAAAATATCTGATCCAATTCCTTACAGACGGACGCGTGATCGATATCCCGTGGCTCAAGCGTCAATTTTTGGTCAGAAGGATAATTGTGCCTAGAAGATACCGGGAATCGGCAAGCAATTATGCGCGCATCTGGACAGAGGAGGGGTCTCCCCTCCTCATCTATGGAAACCGCGTCAAGGCACTTTTGCAGCAGTCATTGGGAGATGATTTCCAGGTAGAGCTTGGAATGCGTTACCAGAACCCCTCTATTGAAAGCGCGCTTCTTTCCCTGAAACATTGTCCTGAATTAATCGTCGTCCCACTTTTTCCGCAATATTCATCAGCGACGACAGGATCTGTCCATCAAGAAGTGATGCGTGTGCTGGCGCAGTGGAATCGGATTCCCGAAACGCAATTGATCAACAGTTATCCGACCCATCCAAAGATGATCGAAGCGTTCTGCAACCGAGCGGCAGATTTTGTTCTCGACGATTACGACCACATTCTTTTCAGCTTTCACGGCCTGCCGGAAAAGCAACTGCGCAAAGCTGACCCTTTCAACCACTGTTTGCAGACCGCTGATTGCTGCAAGACAATGGACGCAAACAACAGGCAATGCTACTCGGCGCAGTGCTATGCAACAGCGCAGGCGATCGTGAGTCAGCTAAACATCCATAACTACACTGTCTGCTTTCAATCCCGTTTAGGCAAAGATCCCTGGATCAAACCCTACGCATCTGATGTGATTGAAGAACTCGCCGGGAACGGAGCGAAAAAACTGCTGGTATTCAGCCCTGCCTTTGTCTGTGATTGTTTGGAAACAATCGATGAAATTGCCAATGAGTACCAAGCGGAATTCAGAGGCTATGGAGGAGAAGTGTTGGACCTTGTCCCCGGATTGAACGATCACCCTCTTTGGATAGACACTTTAAAGTCTCTTATTCAAAACAAGCTCTCTTCTGCAAAATAAATCACAATACAACCTCCACTGTTATTTATTATTTACTCCTGATATAATAAATATAGAGTATGTTTTATTAGGAGAGTATCCATGGGAATGGAGATCGGGCCTGATCCCATCCGCAAGCGCGATCTGGAATTAGACAGAAACCGCATGCAAAAAGAAGAGATCAAGGCCAGAGAAGCGAAACAAGCGAGTGAAGCAAAATCAATAGCAACAGAAGCTATCAAAAACGACTCGATCCAGAAACGACAGCTTCATGAAATCCCTCTTAAACAATCAGAAAAAATGAACCGCCCGCTTCTCCGCAGTCATACCAGCCGCTTTGAGAGGATGAGCGATGCCCTGATCAATGCGCGGAAAGAGTTCGACCTCCCTTCACCCAGGCAACTGCTGCACAAATTATCTCCGGAAGTGCAGGAAAAGGTCCAGAATGTGATAGATGAAGCGATGTTCAATCCAGGAAGCGGCCCCAAGATCATGAAATTCTTTGACATCCTTTCCCGACTGATCCCCCTGGGAAGCTCCCTCTTGCACGGATTAGGTTCAGACGACCATGTATTGAATCTTCCCCAGTTACGTGAGTCCATGATCAATATGCTGAAAGAAACCGGCCAGATGATGATGAAGCACGGCGATTCCACCATCTTGTCACAAGAAGGAGAACAGCTTACTCAGCTTCTTTCAGAGCAACTCCTGTCGCTGCCTACCGATGGAACGCAAACACAAGCATTGAACGAACAGCTGCGTGCGATCTTAGGCAATACGATCACCCCGAATACAGAACTGATCAGTCACGGTTCGGTACAACATTTTACAGATGAGATTGACACCGCCCTAGCGAAAGGGGGATCTGAAGTTTCCGTAACTGAGAACCAACAGTTGATCGATGACCTTGTGGACGCTGACCTTCTCCCCCCTTCAACCCTGGACAGAAAAACAGTCGACGCCTCCCTTTTGAAAGAGCTCAAGACCGAACTGGAAAACTTTCAAAAAACAGGAGCGACATCGACAACTCCTCTCACAACACCATCCGGAGGATATATTGGGAAACCGATGGCACCAACGATCGGATTTTTAGCAACCTTTTTAAGCAACATCGGCGTATTCCCCGAAAGCACGCAGGCAGAAGTGATCAAAGTGATGATTTCTACTCAACCAGTGCTCACCTACAATATGTCCAACAGGGCGTTGGCCCCCCATACGGTCCATTTTGCCCATAGCCTCTCACACATGTCAGTCAACTTAGCCCAAGAGCTCGGACTCATACCCGATCATCCCGCCCATATGAAATCTGTTTCCGAGTATTTTACCCGTATTTTTGCCGGCTTGATCATCACGGCAGCCGTTCTTGGAAGATTGGAAGTGGACAGAGGCGATGGAAAATCGATGCGCCTCGATGACGAAGAAGCAGGCAAGGCGCAAAGGATGGCTGCCCAGGAACTCGAAATTCACGATCTCCCTCCCTTCTCCTTCTTTGCCCTTTGGGCCCCATTTGCGGACCTGCAACCCGACCATCACAAGGAGCACAGGAAAGCCGCTGCCGCATTATCGGATTTTATGCGCATCCTCATGCGGCTGGT
>CAZWOB010000054.1:0-4763 GCA_964635295.1 uncultured bacterium | reverse complement strand
TTGGTGGACAACCTTTACCGCACAATCCGAACGCTCGTCAGCGGCTCCGGTTTCGACACATCCGTCGTCCGCATGTAATCAAATCATTGAATTTTAGATATTAAGCCTCTATAATAGTGTGGTTAAGTATGATATAGGATTAATATAATGTCTGCAGTCAATGAAATGGGAGTCGTGAATAAACTGTTGAATTTCGGTTGTTGCATCGGCATGCCAGACAGCAACGGGGTCAGCCTGGTCAATCGTTTTGTCGTCAAACCGATCGATTGGATGACCGCTGATGACGGCACCAACAAAGCGGCGCAATTTTTCTGGAGAGAGATCATTGCCCGCATCTGGGCAGCGACAACACCTGTGTTCGCTTTATTGACAGCCGCCTATCATGCGATTGCAATCGTGGTTAAAACTCCCTTTGGCGCTTTAAAGGCCGCAGGAATAAAGCAGATTCCCGACACCTTCAGTTTCCGAGCGATCAGAGAAAATTGTCTGAATATGGGACAGGCTCTCACTCTTACAGCAGCTGGTATCGCTGCAGTCGCCCGGCCCGATAAGCTTGCATCTTACGCGTATCCAATTTCGGAGAATAAGAAAGTCCCTGTCTTTGGTTATCACGAGGTTAGCAATAATATCGATGATCCCTGGACAGTTTCT
The DNA here is from genome assembly GCA_964635295.1 of uncultured bacterium. Taxonomy (GTDB): domain Bacteria; phylum Chlamydiota; class Chlamydiia; order Chlamydiales; family Waddliaceae; genus Waddlia. The sequence continues at coordinate 4,112 of CAZWOB010000054.1, read as the reverse complement.
CCGGCTCAATTCCGTTCCCACTTACAACATCTCTACGATCACAATTACGAACTCTGTACGCTGAAAGAGCTCGCTGAAGGTCACAAACCTTCACCTGGAAAAAAACTTGCCGTGATCACTTTTGACGACTCCCACGAAAGCCAGTTCCGTATCAATGGTGAAAAGCTTGACCCTGAGTGCGCTGTCGGGATAATGGAGCAATTTTTGCTTGAACATCCAAGCTTCCGTTGCACGGCGACGTTCTTTGTCAATACCAGCCGTGAGCCTGGGTCTTCCGGCTCTAAAAAACACCAGTTATTTGAGCTGAATCCAAATCAGCGACCTTATACAATTGATAAACTGAAATTCTTACAAGCCAAAACAGATCAAAGACCAGCATATGAGATTGCCGCACATGGACATCTGCACCAACGTTTTGATCGCATGACTGCATCTGAAATTGTTATTGATCTTCTGGGGTTTGAAGAGGAGATCACTGAGATTGGATTCACTCATGAGCGGATTCGATCGTTTGCCTGGCCGCATGGGATGTCTCCAAAAGGAGAAGCCAGAAAGGTGATTGAAGACCGCTTTGACAACATTGCCGATTTTGGATTTCATAGCGGAAAAGAAGATCCGGAACGGATGGACCGCAAACGGATCCGACGTCTGTACATCGGACCGAATACAGGATTTAAGCAGTACGCCCCTTGACAGCCAACATATCCTCCACTTCCAGAAGTAAACCTGAACGACATTCCTCTTGAAAAACATCCTGAGATGTACGTACAAGCAACTTGTCTTTCACTATATCCCCATAGGTCTTCAGCTTGTCCCTGAATCCGTCTCGGATAAGATTCAAGTATTCACGGTCTGTTGATCTGACCCCATCCTCATGCAAGTCCACACCCTCTTGCGGCTCCAGGCAGATCAAGAGATCATACGTCGTCAGCCATTGAGCTGCCTGCTCAACTGCGGAATGGGTGATCGGGTTACGAGGATTCACAGCATGAAAATAGACGAACGTGTCCATGACAGAGCGGTCGCAAATTGCCAACTGGTAGCCTTGCGCTTCAGCTTCGAGCTCATTGAGAAACTGCCGATGAAAATTCCAAAGGCACGTCCCTTGATTCGCATCTTCGTTGATAGGGAAGGGGCAGTTTTCCCTAACGCTCTCATGAATCAGTTTGACATTGTAGTCTTTCATTTTGAAGTAAGCGGATAAAATATAGGCCAGTGTCGTTTTCCCAGCACTGTGAACGCCCATAATCGCGATTTTTTGCATGTCGACTCCATTGTTTCATCGTTGGACAGGGCCTGGAATGATAACGAATCTTGATGTTAATTCGGTAGAAGAAAAAAAGAGGGAAGAGGATAAGCCGGATTCTGTCGTTGGACAATCATTCATCTAGGGGCCCTGTTGCCAGAACCCTCAAGCGACCTGTTGAAAGCTTGGCGGAACACCTCAACGCTTTACCTTGGTCTTGCTTCGGATGGGGTTTATCACCCCCAGAGTCTCCTCTGGCGGGCCTTGCTCCTGAAGCAAGGCATTTCACCCTGTCGACTTAAAGCCGCGGTATGTTTTCTGTGACACTTTCCGTAGCCTTTCGGCCCCCAGTCTTTCACTGGCATCCGATCCTGCGAAGTCCAGACTTTCCTCCCTCGCTCTTATGAGCGACAGCGATTGTCTCTCTTCCCATAGGGAATTATGATGACTTTGTCGTTGTGCGGCGGCGACGTCTCGTCTTTGTCGCAACGGGTGTTCCTTCCAACGCTTCGCTTTCCTGCCAGTAGTGAATGCGGGAGCAATGCTCGCAAAATACAAGCCTTTCCCCTTTACGGACAAGGTTCTCGTGCTGAGCTGTCAGCGTGATGTGGCACCCGCTGCAGCAGCGGTTTTCGATAGGAACGACGACGCGGTCTTTTTTATTCTTTAAAAGCATCTCATAAATACGGAATATTTCAGGGTCCGCATTGCCGACCAGGCTGTCGCGCTGCTTTTGAATCGTTTTTCCTTCTTCGTTGATCTGGTCGATGCTCTCTTTGATTTCATTTTCGAGCACCTGGCTATTTTCAGCCGTCTGTTCCAGATTCTCATTCAAGCTTTTAAGGACATCCTCTTCAGCGGAAACACTGTCGTAAAGGTCTGAGAGCCGTTGATCTTTCGCAACACGCTCCCTTTCAGCCTGTGAGATCTCATGGCTGAGCGCATTGAACTCGTCAACTTTGCGCACCTGGCTTTGCTGACCTTCAAGCTTCTTGATCTTCTCGGCGATCTCCTTCACTTCACCTTCGAGAAGGCGGATGTTCTTTCTGAGTTCGATAATTTCGCCTTCTTTGATCATCGTTTTCTGGCGAAGGTCGTCTTTGATGCCGTTAATGTGACTGAGCTCTTTCGTACGCTCTTTTTTCAGTTTCATCAACTGGATCATTTGCATATCGAATTCTTGAATGGGGAGAATATCTTTAAGGGCCTGGTGCATGGTATTCCTGAGTTATATCATTCAATAAACCTAAGAGAATAAGCCTTTTTTCCTTAATTCTCAAGTCAAAATTCAAAGAAACTTGACAGGGAAGTGCACTAGATGTCAAATTATCCCCCTAAATTCAATTATTTGGAGGCGCTTCTAATGACTCACTTGTCAACTTATTTTGAGAAAGTACCGAAAGACAAGCAAAACAGCGGCGCAATCTCCTTTTTAGCCGCGCTCGATCATTTGGAACAGCACTCCCCTTCCATCGCAGCTTCCATCAAAAAAGAGCTGGAAGACCAACGCACACACCTCAAATTGATCGCGTCCGAGAATTATTCCTCCCTGGCCGTCCAACAATCGATGGGCAATCTTCTAACAGATAAATATGCAGAAGGTTACGTCAACCACCGTTTTTATGCCGGATGCGAAAATGTCGACAGCGTTGAAGAACAGGCGCAGGAGAAACTCAAGAAAATATTTGGAAGCGACTATGCCTATGTCCAGCCCCATTCCGGCGCGGACGCCAATCTGGTCGCATTCTGGTCAATCCTTGTCCACAAAGTGCAGAACAAAGAGATCGAAAGGTTAGGCAAAAAATCCCTTGACGAACTGACGCCGGAAGAATATGAGCAGGCGCGCCAATTGATGATGAACCAGAAACTGCTGGGGATGTCGCTGAACGCTGGCGGGCACTTGACACACGGCTATCTTCACAATGTATCGTCTAAAATGATGCAGGCCCACACTTATGATGTCGACCCGGAAACCGAACTACTGGACTATGGCAAGCTTGCCGAACAGGCAAAACGGGTCAAGCCTGCGGTCCTCCTGGCGGGCTACTCGGCGTATCCCAGATTATTGAATTTTGCAAAATTCCGTGAAATTGCCGACAGCGTCGGCGCTGTCCTGATGGTCGATATGGCCCATTTCGCCGGGCTCGTTGCCGGAAAGCAGCTGACAGGAGAATATGATCCTGTCCCTTATGCCGATATTGTCACGTCCACGACGCATAAAACCTTGCGCGGTCCTAGAGGCGGGCTGATCCTGTGCAAGAAGGAGTACGAAGAGGTGATCCACAAAGGATGCCCGCTCGTCCTTGGCGGCCCCCTTCCCCATGTGATGGCCGCTAAGGCTGTCGCGTTCAATGAGGCGGACACCCCAGAGTTTCAGGGGTATGCGAACCAAGTGATGAAAAACGCCAAAGCGATGGCCGACCAGCTGCAAGCTCGAGGAGCGCGCCTTGTCACCGGGGGGACGGAAAACCATCTTGTCATCGTTGACCTTACCTCCTTCGGCTTGACAGGAAGGCACGCGGAAACCGCTCTTCGGGAAGCGGGAATCACGATCAACCGCAACGCCATCCCGTTCGATCAAAACGGCCCCTGGTATACGACCGGTATTCGCCTGGGAACGCCGGCAACGACAACGCTCGGAATGAAGGAAGATGAAATGCGGGAAATTTCCAACCTCATTGTCGACATTCTTGAGAATACACAGCCTCTCACAGTTGAAAAAACGGGAAAACCTTCCAAAGCGAAAAGCAAAACAGACCCTAAAGTCTTTGACTCTGTTCGCTCTAGAGTATACGATTTGTTAGGCAAACATCCCCTCTACCCAGAGATTGTCTTAGACAGCCCAGTTCCTGCTGAAGTTTAGACC
>CAZWOB010000053.1:5360-13884 GCA_964635295.1 uncultured bacterium | reverse complement strand
TTAGACCGATAATCCTTGAAAAAAGCGGCATAAAGGGACATAATAAGGTAAAAAGGAGAGTTTTATGGCAAAATCTGATGCGAACAATGGACAATTCGTTAAAGTCGAAGACCTCATCGACTCTGAAATTCTGGAAGCTCGCCGTATTTTTCTTTCTGATCAGGTAGATAACGATTCGGCAAACGATATTATACGCAAGCTGTGGTACCTCGAGCTGAAAGATCCGGGGAAGCCCATCCTTTTCGTGATCAACAGCCCTGGGGGCTCAGTAGACAGCGGGTTCGCCATCTGGGACCAGGTAAAGATGATCTCCTCCCCTGTCACAACTCTTGTGACTGGACTGGCCGCTTCTATGGGGTCTATTCTCAGCCTATGCGCGGAAAAGGGGAAACGGTTCGCGACGCCTCAGGCGCGCATCATGATCCACCAACCGATGATCGGCGGCGTGATCCAGGGCCAGGCAACCGACCTCGATATTCAAGCGAAAGAGATCCTTAAAACCAGGGAAAAGCTCGTTCGCCTATACATGGATGCGACCGGTAAAGACTACGATACAATCGAGCTTGCTATCGACCGCGATACCTGGATGTCTGCTCCTGAAGCAAAGGAATATGGGCTCGTTGATGAGATCGTCGACTCCTACAAAAACATTTAATCTGCAATCTTCCATCCCGTTTTCTAAATACACGGGATGCGGCAACGATTTTGTTCTGATCGACAACCGTGAAAATGTTTATCCCTATCACGAGTCCGAACTGATCGGGCGTCTTTGCGACAGACAGTTCGGCGTTGGCGCAGACGGTGTCATCCTTCTGGAGCCGTCAACAAATGCCGATTTTATCATGCGGATCTTCAATCCCGACGGATCAGAAGCGGAAATGTGCGGAAACGGGATCCGCTGCCTTGGAAAGTTCCTGCAGGAGCTGAATATCCCGGGAACCTCATTTAATATAGAAGTGATGGGTAAATCTCACCCCCTTACCCTTCATGAAAATGGAAAAGTATCTGTAGGAATGACGGTTCCCTCTTCGATCAGATGGGGAATCGAACTAAAGATCGAAAAGAAATCGTATACTGTCGATTTTCTCGATACGGGCGTTCCTCATGCCGCGCTTGCTGTTGAAGACTTAGACACCTTCGACCTGGAATCGGTCGGACCTAAAATCCGGTATCACAAAGCGTTTGAGCCGCAAGGAACAAACGTCGATCTCTACCATGTTGACGATCACGATTCCTCGTTGCTTTACATACGCACATATGAAAGGGGCGTTGAAAGGGAAACGATGGCCTGCGGAACGGGCGCTACCGCCTGTGCGATCATAGCCTGGACAAAAAATCAGGTTGCCAATCCCCTTAGAGTACAGGTCTCATCGGGAGAAACTCTCGAATTTGATATTTCCGGAACCGGCGGCCAGATTGAGCAAATTGTCATGAAAGGCCCGGCTGAGTTTGTCTTCCGAGGAGATTTTTCTTTTTAGCCATTCAGCTCGCTGATCAAATCAACGATGAGCTGATTTTCTTCCGGATTGATCCCGGGGTTCAAGCGAATTGTGGTCGAGTCGGGAACCTCGTTAATCTGAATGATCACAAAGTTCGGTTGAATAAATCCGAAACTCGCCCTTGTATTGATCGCGTGCCCCTCTCTCTGAAACTTCTCATAAAACCTTGCCAGAAGCCACTTAGCTCTCACCCCATGCATGGGACCGGAAATTTTAATATCGATAAACGATGGAAGCATATCATCAGAAAAGGTATTCACCCTTACTGTTTGCGAGGAAAGATCATCCGCAGGTTTTAATCTTTCAGGAACGGCGTCCGTGATCTTTCTTGCGTTTTCAAAAATCAGCTCTCGGTATTTATCCAGGTAGAGAGAAGCAGAAGTAAACGCCAATGAAAACCATTGCACGCTTAAGGGGTCGGTGCGGAATGCTTCTTCTTCATGAATATTGTTGAACGGCATCCAGTAATCTCCACCATTATTCACCTGTACAAAAGGAGCGCCATAATAAGTGTCCATTCCGAACTGATCGAGCTTCTGACCGCTTCTAAAGAAAACAAAGTTTAATCTGCCATCTTCTATTTCATCTTTAAATTCGGTGAGCAGTTCTCTCATACTTTCGGAATGAACGTAATCGATCGTGCAATCGACAGCAACCGTTAAATGTTCGGTCTTCGGTTTCTTTTCCAGGATCAAGTGAATTTCATCTGCCACTTTTCCTTTTTCATAGTGGGTGAAATCAGATCCGATCTCCACGTTCGGGAAAAACTGACAAGCGTAAAGATCGACTTGTTCGACCGAGTCATCGTCTAAAATCGACTCCAGGCTGTTATCATAGCCGATCACCCCTGCTTGTTCGAAGTAGAACCCCTTTCCATAAGCTCTCACAGGGCGCTCTTTCGTTTGGGCAATTGCAGAGGTGATTGCTGTAAAAGCGTTCATCCCCGTTTTGCATAACCCCGGCTTGATATACGCTTGATCGATCCCAGGTATTGCTCCAATCATCCTGCGATAATTTTCACCATAGTCCCTTTCATCGAAAGGATGGATCATTTCCAATAGGTTCGCAAGATAGGCGTGTGTAATTTCTATACTTTGCGAGAATGCATCAAAATTATTATCCCGCATATGCATTCGTGCGGTCGACAATTCAGCAATGATCGAAAATAGAGAAGACTGGACCACTTCATTTCGAAATTCATCATCACACAAATCCGCCCACTGATCTTCTGTAATTACTTCCATCAACCCTTGCAGCAAGGCGACAGTCCCTTTTCCAAGGGCTTGAAAGTGTGGTTTTGCTTCATCATCAAAACCAAGCCTGCTTGTTAATAAACCTCTTGTTGATAAACCCGAGGACCGGAGAAATTCGGCCGGTGTATTGTAATATTTAGGCAACGGAGAATACTCTCCTTTAGAGTCAGGCTGAAGTCTTGTTTCCCCTGTTTTAAGAGGTTCTGCCCAAAGATGGCGCCTAAGATTGACAGCCCCGATAAAAAGCCCTGTATTTGAGATAAATTCGGTTAAGGACGGATAAGCTTTAACATACCTGCCTTTTGACATTTTTTTATAAATCGGCAGCGCCTTGATCCCGCATAATCGAGTATCTTCGTCCTGCACCCGGCAAATAAATACCGATGAGTTTTTCAGCCATTTTCTGATACGTCTTCTAGAGTATTTTGGATACCGTTCAGCCAGCTCTCTTGCCGCCTGGTAGAGCTCCCTGTCAACCTCGGCTTTTATCCGTTTGAATTCTTCTTTAGCCTCTGCCTCTGTGGCTTTCCCCATCAAATATCCCATTCGGTCGGTCAAATCAAACATCAAAGGCTTCTCAAGTTTACTGGAAAGAGGAGACTTATCGTGTTGGGTAAAATGTTCGGCTAAGGTATCCACAGGGAATGTCAATTCATCTGTCACATAAAATGCAAGAGGGTACAGCTGAGTAAACGCGATGGTGTCCGTCGGGATGAAAGGAGACTCTTTCGCAAGCGCAAACGTCCGTTTATTAACCTTTTGACCTATTTCGGGATTGTCGACAAACCCATACCGATGGTAATGGTACTGACATTGCGAACCCATTTGGAATTGCGATTCAACTCCAGGAATTGCCTTATTTAATAGATGCATTTGTGTCGGTGCGACCTTTCCCATGAAGTTTGCACTCAGAAACTCTGCTTGTCTGCGAGCCTGAGGTGAATCGTGCCGCGCCGCTATATCCGTCATCACCCCCTTATTGAGCTCATAGCGCTCCCTCGATTTTTTCACGGAGTGGTCAGTCATGACCATGCCATTGCATGACCGCCGTTTTTTACACAAAAACAGGGTGCGCGCAAGGTCTACACAACCTGCAGCGAAACGGCTCGCGATATAACAGACTAAAGCGGAAATCGCCATCCATACAATTCGCAAGGTTCTTCCAATCACACAGAATATGTGCCTGACACGATCTTTTAGAGAAGGCGTTTTCGTTGGATTGTCTGTCCCTGAACTTGAAAGAACGGATGAAGCGGCCTCGTCAACCAAAGACGCCTCACCAGGCATCGAATCTTGAGCGGAACCAATACCAATCACTGGTGGTGCATGCGGAACGGATCCGCTAATATGTAATGCCATATTAAATATCTAAAATCAATTTAAGCTAAAAGTTAGCATTCAATTATTAATATTTGATAAATATATAAATACATTTTACTTTTTTAAAAAAATCAAAATTTAAATTCATCATGAAGAGGGTGTCTACATAGTAAATGAAGTTTAGATTGTGACAGATTTTTCTCTGGGAGGATCGCTTGGAAGACGAGGTAAACTGGTATCAGTTGGTGAGTCTGAAAGTGATTCTACCAGGGAAAAAGATGTTGCAAGATGAGCTTCATTTACTATGTAGACACCCTCTAAGAGAAAATCGCGGGTTTTAGGTTGAAAGCAGAGCCCTGTTCCTGATAGAATACTGCTACATATTTCATATAAGAGGTCAGGAACCACATATGCCGGCAAAGTCAAAATCTAAATCCTCCCATCCAGAAGCGCAAAACCCCCTTATCCTACGGGCCCATCGACTCATGGAAGCATTTGCCAAATCCGATGACGAAAGGGACTTTTACCTCGATAATGTGGAAGGGTTCATCATCTACGTGGACCTTGACAAAACACAAGAAGAGCTGGACCTTTTAGACTCCGAACTTGAAAAAGACGCCGAACGCTATTGCCCTATTCCAAAACTGTCCTTTTTCGAATCCAAAAAAATCATGGAAAGCTTCGTCAACGAAAAAGTTTACGATATCGACACAAAAGAGAAGCTGCTCGATATCATCCAATCGAAAGAGGCTCGCGACAATTTCCTTGAGTTTATTTACGACCATCACATGGAACTGGAAAAATGGCAGCAGTTTTATCAGGAACGTTCCCGTATCAGGATCATCGAGTGGCTGCGCAACAATAACTTTAATTTTGTATTTGAAGAGGATCTGGACCTCGCGACGAAAGCGATTGAAAAGCTCAAAGAGCACCTCTTCGACAAGAAAGTCCCCAAGGACGTCGAGGTCGCCCGGAAAACATTGACGACAAAAGCGAAGTCGTACTACTCAAACGAAGCATTGAATCCGCGACCGAAAAGGGGCCGTCCTCCTAAACAACAGGAAAAAGTGGAAATGGAGCCGCAGGTGACTGTGGATATCTACACGACAGTCCCCTCTGCCGTCCGTCCATTCCTCTTCACTCCAGATATCACCAGTATTGCCGACGTCACCTTCTCTTCCCGTTTTGAGACTGGACAAGAACTGCTGGACCACCTCAAGCACGGTTCTTCATCTTTTGAGATGGAAGAGAACATGAGCACTATCAACGCAAAGCTTGCCCAACTGCGAGAGCTGTCCAGCAATTGGATGAAGAATGGGGAAGAAGCTACTGTTGATATCAAAGAACCCGAGAGTTCTACCGATGATTCATATGAAGGCTTAGGAGATGAAGACAAGGAGCTTTTCTTAAAACTTGAAGAAAAGAAGACCATCATCCAGGAAAAGAAAAAAAAGGAACCGAAGAAGCCTGTAAAGAAACCTGCGGCTAAAAAAGCAGCCAAGGCTCCCGCCAAGAAACCGGTAAAACGGATTATCCCTAAAGAACCGACAGATAAGAAGACAAAAGAAACCAAAGAGAAGAAGGCACCAGCCAAACGTCCGATCCGAAAACTGACCCGCACAAAACCTGCGGAGTCGAAATCTAATAAAAAGAAAAAGTGATCGGTCATGCCTGTCCGTCCTGAGAAGATCAAAGAACTTCAAAGACGGATGGAAGAGCTTGGAATCCAAGACGAAGATCTCATAGAGAAGTTCATTCTAGGATCCGGCAAAGGTGGGCAAAAGGTCAATAAGACAGCTTCATGCGTCTACCTCAAGCACGTTCCCACCGGGATTGAAGTCAAGTGCCAGTCAGAACGCTCCCGCGAGCTCAACCGATTTTACGCAAGGCGTCTTCTTTGCGAGAAAATCGAAGAGCAGATCCTCAAAATCAAAACTGAAAAGCAAAAAGAGATCGAGAAGATCAGACGTCAAAAAAAGCGTCGATCAAGAAAACAGAAACAAAAAATACTTGAAGACAAACGTCATCAATCCGACAAGAAGAAGCTGCGTCAAAAGCCTGATCCCTCAGATTAGATCGTTGCATAAATTATCCATCCTGTAGCCGTAGGCTATCCTGCTTATCCTGTTCAATTATCTCGAATAAATACAGTTACACTTTATATTAATAAATAAATATGATATAAATATTTAATCAAAAAAAACAAAAGGTTAATTAATAACATGAGCTTACATTTACGTAGTTCCACTTCTACATTATCATTAAATAGTTATCAGTCCCATGATTCAACCGATGATTATTCAGAAGAGCAGAAAGCTCTCGTCACCTCATCTACAGATGCTGTGGCAAGATCCACATTTGAAAAAAGCCAAGAGGTAAGAAGATCCAGCCGCTCACACAAGCCTTCTCGTAGAAAACTAGAGAGTGAGAAGCAATCAAAAAAGAGATCGATTAAAATAGCATCAGTTAAAAGATCAAAAAAAGAGAGCAGTCGCAAACACAAAAAACAAAGAGTGATCCGGGATAAAAAATATCTTCATCATTACCCTCTCTCAACGACTTCCGTAAGTAAAATGCTGGCGACGTTAGACGATCAAAGACAAGAGCTCAATAAACTGTCAAAAAGGGAAGTGGTCGAACTGGATCGGGCAATCACCTTGAGCGCAAATACTGGAGCTTACCCTGGTATTCGAATCTCCTCGCTCAGTGGAAGTCTTGGTCAGGGAGTATTTCTTGATCCAGACGGCGGTTCGATTAAAAAAGAAACGGTTCTAGGTATTTACTCTGGCGAGTACAAGGTGTTTCAAATCGACCATCTTGAAGGAGCTGACTTAAGCTACGCGTTTGAACTTACTGAAATTATCAGCCTGGACAAAAAAGAACACCTGGAATTTTTCGGCAACCTTGATCGATACACTGACCCGGGTGACTATGTGGTCTATTGCGACGCGAAAGAAAAAGGCAACTGGTCCCGATACCTCAACCACGGCGGACGCTATGCAAATTGCGAGGCCGAGCTTGTAAGATACCCACCAGGCGGGAAGATGGGAGCGGATACAGAGCAGTGGATCGTCATTGTACGAGCTTCAAAAAGGATCAATCCCGGTGAACAGCTTCTGCTGAATTATGGCAGAAACTATTGGAAGAAATACGGTATCACCCCAAGCCCGGTCAAACCGACAACATTTACGATAAACCAGGATGGCACTTTGACACAGGTTCAGGAAATGTCGACTTGATCAGCCGCTACCACCAACGCACGATCCACAATGCCCCTTAGGCTTTCCCATGTTCGCTTCATATTCCTCATGAGAAATGTAGGAGACGTAACCCACGTACCCAAGCAAGGGCAATGCCCCTGCAAGACTCAAAACAGTTGACGTCACAGAGGCGAACGCTGCCCCTGAAACCAATTGGATCATGGGTACTTTTGAGATCCAGTACGCACCTGCGCCCACGCATGAAGGAAGCGCAAAACGAAAACAGCAAAACCGTTCAACAGACGCCCTGTAAAGGAGGGAGCCGGCAACAGCTACTGCGCATGTCAGCGGAAAGGGAAGTGGAGAGACCATCATCAGCCCATACATTCCAGCCGCCCTGAACAGATGGCAGGCGACCAGGACGATCTTATAAACGACCGGGTGTTTATCCAGAAAGCTGGAAACCTGATGACAGGTTTGCCCGATTAGTTGATTGACCGATTCAGAAAATGCTGTAATACTCTGCATTTGCAATATCTCCCAGATAGAAAAACTGAGGGAAATCATAACCAAGAGGATGAATAATGAAAAGAATGTCTGTACTTTTTTTTCACTCTTAACCCTTCAGCTATGTTCAATCAGTATCGATCCTGCACACTATTGCAAACACTCGCAAGTACAGTGGACATGGGCAGTCCTTTCTTTGGATTCCATTGAGCTGAAAGGTTCAGAACACCTGTTGGATATCGGTTCAGGCGATGGGAAGATCTCTTCTCTATTATCTTCAAGACTCCCTTCCGGATTTGTAACGGGCATTGACCCCTCAGAAGAATTCGTCGCCCTCTCGCAGGCACTTCATCAACAGCATAATTTAGATTTTCAAGTCGGAGACGTTCAATGCTTGCCCTACTCAGAAGAGTTCGATCTGATCACTGCCTTTCTCAGTCTTAACTGGGTTCCGGATATTGAACTGGCCCTCAAAGAAATGTTTCGGGCTGCCAAACCGGGAGCAACAGCGTTGATCGTTATTCCAAACCGGCCCGATCCGGAGCTGATGAAAGAGTGGAGGTCCCGTTTCTCGGATGAAAAATGGCTCCCCTACCTCCATTTGTTCACAAAACAGTTCAATCGTTCTGAAGATGAGTGGAAATCAGCAATACAAGGGAGCGGCTGGACATTGGAAAAATGGGAAATCGTCAAAACAGCCTCAGTGTTTCACGACCGTCAGGAAATGAAGAACTGGATCCTTTCC
>CAZWOB010000053.1:2057-5260 GCA_964635295.1 uncultured bacterium | reverse complement strand
CCTGCAGGCCCCTTTTACCCGGCTGAAGAGTATCATCAAAATTACTATTTGAAAAACCCTTTCCGCTACAAAGTCTACCGCTACCTTTGCGGCAGGGATAAAAGGCTAAAAACACTTTGGGACAAGGCATCATGAATAAAATTATAGAAGAATTCAAAACATTTGCTATTCGAGGAAACGCGATAGACATGGCGGTCGGTATCATCATCGGGGCCGCATTCAGCCAGATCGTCAATTCGCTTGTCAATGATATGATCATGCCGCCAATCGGTTGGCTGGTCGGAGGGGTCGATTTCAGCGATTTATCCCTGACCCTGAAAGAAGCATCTGAAAACGCCGAAGCTGTAAAAATCCATTATGGAGCCTTCCTCAATACGTTGATCAATTTCACGATTGTCGCGCTCGCCGTGTTCAGTGTCGTCAAAGTCGTCAACAAAGTGACTAAACCTAAAAAAACGAAAGCCACAACAAAAAAATGCCCCGAATGCAAACTGGACATTCCCATCGGCGCGAGAAGATGCGGGCATTGCACAACGCAATTGGAGTAACATGCAATCTTTAGCAGCCACCTCTCAACAACCTCCTGAAACGCAATTTTATCGTGTGCTGCAAGAGATCAGCCAGAACCTCACAACATTTTTCCTGGAAAGAGTGTCAAAAGGGCTTCCAACGGAGTCTCTTCTTTCCAGAAGAAGGCTGGAAGCGATCGATGTCAATATCCACCCTGTCGTTCAAAAGCTGCACTGCCTCGTCTATGCTCAGCTTGAAGAATTAGGACAGAAAGAATCAATCACAGATTTTGTTGAACAGCAGTACTATTTGATCCCCCTTGAACATTTAGAAAGAATTACCAAGACAGCTGCCGATCTCAAGTCCCTCGCTCCGCGATGCTGGGACCAGCTTTCACTCCCTCCCGCTCCAACAAAACACATTCCTGAGTTTGTCCAAGCCTTCAATGAGCAATTCATTGATCTTCCGAACTGGCGTGCCGAAGCGCAACAGATTATCGAATCCCTGCGGAGACAGACCTGGAAGTATGAAGCAGGCGTTCCGACTGTTCCAAAAGCGGCAGCTGTGCCTGCAGCTCGAAGCGGACTGCTTCAGCTGTATCTGTGCAATGATCCCATTATCAAAGAATACGCGCTGGACGCCCTGACAGAATTGTTGGAATGGGACCCTTTGGAGATGGAAAGCGCCTATCACCTCATGGACCTTCAAAAGCAGTTGCTTGAAGAGATCCGCGCGCAGAAGGCTCAGGATTTAAATACAAACCTGCAAAGGAAATTGATCAGGGCGTACGCAATTTCTGTCGAGTGCATCTTATTGCACGCTTCTGCCAAGCATCTGAATGCGATGAGCGATGAAATGAAGCAAGAGCACTGGACAGGCGCAGAAGAGCTTGAAGGGCTGAATATATCGAAGGACCCGGAAATCAAGTTCTGGGCCAAATACGCCATCCAGGGGATCCAGCATATCAAATCCGATAAAAGTCTGTTGATGAATATCCTGGAAAGGCTGGGACTGCTTGCGAGAGTGGGCATCGCCATTGCCATCGCTGTTAAAAAACCTGATGAAACCCCTGCGCTCATCACTCAGGCGTTCTTTGATTTGAAAAGCGCGTTCACCCATATTGAATGGCACGCCAATTGGTTTGAAGAGATCTTGATCCTAAAAAAACTGTGCCGCTATTCCTTGATGGACCCGGTCTCATTCCGCAATCTTGCTGTCATTTTTAAGGATAAGAAAACGATAAGTTCCAGCAAGAAACTGCTTTACGGACTGGTCTCTATCCTGGAATATGTGATTCTGAATTCTCCGTCCGATGAAATCCGGGAGGAAGCGATCAAGATCCTTCTGCAATATTTCGAAGTCGATCATCCAGGGACCAAACACCGCGTATTGAAAGTGGTCAGGAACATGCGGGAATCAGAGGACCCCTGCCTCAAAACAACAGCATTTGCCATCAACAGACTTCTCATAGCAGGAGGGAAACTCCCCGAGTCGGAACAGCTTCCTCCAATAAAAGTAGAAAAACAGCACATATACGAAAATGCGCTTAAATTTCTATTGCTCAGGCTTGCGGAAATCAAAGGGGGATTTGATGCGGGAGGTAATTCGATGATCACTCTCCTTTGCAGGTCCGAAGTGGAAGAGACACTACCCCCTCTTCTGAAATGCCTTTCTGAACTATGCCCGGGATTTCAAGAATCAGACATCTGGGGCAACACACCTTTTCACTTGATGGTCAGACAAGGACATCTGAAAACGATGAGGTATATCAACTCTGAGCTGGATATCGATATCGATGCACAAGAAGTGGAACGTAATTATACAGCACTCCACGATGCAGTCATGCTTCAATCTGAAGAAGCGATCAATGCCCTCTTAGATTTGGGAGCCGACCCCAACGTCCCTGATAAGGATGGGAACACACCGCTTCATCACGCAATTCAGCTCGACGTTGAGCTTGCTGAACTTTTACTCAACAGGGGCGCAAATCCAAATATTTTGAATCTCAATGGAAAAACCCCATTAAATATCGCCGTCGAACAGGGAATCCACACTCAGATCGGCCTGCTGGTCGAGAACAAAGGTGAGATTGCTGAACAGCCTCAGGGAATCACCCCGCTGATGTTGGCTGCAAAAATCGGCAACATCTCCAGCATGGAAACCTTGATCAGACTACAATTAGGAGTGATCAACGAGAAGGAAGCGATTGAACTTGTCCGTTACATCCAACGACTAAGCAGAAGAGAAAAAAGAGGAAACAGGTTCTGGAAGTTTCACAGAAAACTTCTTGTTTCAAACGAATCCTATCGTACGACATTTGAATCGCTGGACACCAGCAGCTCCAATAAGTGCCAGTTCGGCAGTACAAGCCTGATGCGGCTTGCCAGATCCCCCAAATCTTTAAAAAGATTGAAAACTGCCCTGGAACAAGGTGCAAACCCTAATACTGCAAATCGCTATGGTCAAACTGCTCTACACGCAGCAATCATGCATGGGAATTGGCGGGCTGTCAGGTTGCTTACCAGGCACGGAGCCGATGTCAACCAGGGCGATATCTACGGCTTTACCCCTGTTCATCTTGCAGCCTTCAAGGGGCAACTGAGAGCGTTAAAACGATTACTCGACAAAGGGGGCGATCCCAATCAGCCCAACGATTTCGGGGAGACTCCGTTTTTGATCGGATGCGGCATCCT
>CAZWOB010000053.1:0-1957 GCA_964635295.1 uncultured bacterium | reverse complement strand
CCTCTTATGCTCGCCGCTCAAGAGGGCCATGCTCACATCGCACGCAAACTTCTCATCATCGGGGCAAATATTTGGACTGTTGATGACGAAGGGGACACATTGATGCACAAAGCTGTCTTCAACCACCATTCGGAGGTTGTTCATGTGCTGCTGGAAGCGGAAAAACAGATCATTGCTACTCTTGATGGAAAACTCGTCGAACGCCGCAACTATAACGGAGACACAGCTTTGCACATGCTTGCCAGGAAAGCGGCAAACAGCGACAGGGGCGCCACGCAAGAGATCTTGATCATGCTTCTTGCTTCACATGCAGATCCAAAAGCCAAAAATCAAAACCGGGAAAAATTTCTGCATGCGATCGCTTTTTATGGTCGCTCAGAGCTTTATCCAGCACTGATGGGTCGTTTCCCCAGGCTTCCCCAAAATTCCAGGGACCTGCACGGTCTAACCCCTTTGCATAAAGCTGTTCTAGGTAAAAGTGTCGCGATGATGGATCATCTGTGTTCAGGAGGAGCAAAGATCGAAAGCGAGGACGACAACGAGATGACCCCTCTCCTCCTGGCTGTTCACAGCGGATTTTGGGAAGGCGCCCGCTACCTCTTAAGATTGGGGGCCAATCCCAAACACAAATGCTCGGAAGGGAAATCCCTCTTTCACCATATTTTGGAAAGAGCCGAACTTGACAGAGAGGGATATGGGTTTCTTGTGGATTGTATACAGACATTTCCAAAACTACTGCTGTGCACAGACTCCCATCACCGCACACCACTCCATACCTTGGCACAATACAACCATCATCTCGGTCTCTTCATTCTCAGATTTTTACCCGGTAGCCGTGAAACAAATGAAGAATTTGTATCAGCAAAGGACAAGGATGGACGTACAGCGTATAACTACGCAAATGATCATAAATTCGACAAACTGGCAAGACATATTTATGCATTCCCTCCAGAGAGCCTGGGAGCAGACTACCAAAGCCGGACAAAGCCGCTGGCAAAACAGAAAAGAAGGCGGGTGGCAGCCTCTACTTCTGACTAGCTGCAAATTGGTCCATAAAATCAACCAAATGGTCAACAGCCTCCAAAGTCACGGGATTGTATAGGGATATCCGTATTCCTCCGGCTTCCCTGTGACCTTTCACTCCGAAAATCCCCCTTTTCAGAGCCTCATCGACAAATTCCTGATCTTTTCCCCCTTTGAGATGAAAACAGACGTTCATTTCCGAACGATCTTTGGGGTTGACCCTGCTGTCGTAAAGATCATGCCGGTCGACCGCTGCATATACTCTCTTCGCTTTTTCCGCATTCACCTTGCTCAATCCGTCGATCCCCCCTTTTTTCTTCATCCACCTGAGGACTAAAAGCATCATATAAATGCTGAAAACGGGAGCTGTATTATACACTTTCGGACGCTTGACATGGGTACGGTACTGCATGATCGTCCCGACATTGTCCGGGCATCTTTCAGCGAGGTCATGCCGGACGATCACCAAGGTCACCCCCGCGATCCCCACATTTTTTTGAGCGCTGGCGTAGATCACCCCGAACTTGGAAAAGTCCAAATGCCTTGAAAAAAGATCGGAGGTCATATCCGCAACGATTGGCACACCTCCCGTATCGGGAAACTCGTGCCACTGCGTTCCATAGATCGTATTGTTCGAAGTGAGGTAGACGTATGGGGAATCCGGATTAAAATCGCTTGCGGTCACCTCAGGAATATGCGTATGCCCGGACTCTTCTGAGCTCGCGACAACGCGGACAGGGCTGACCCGTTTGATGTCCGTAATCGCTTTCCCGCTCCAATGGCCTGTATGCAGCACATCAACTGTTTTGCCTTCAATTGCCAGGTTCAAGGGCGCCATATAAAATTGAAGCGTCGCTCCTCCCTGAAGCAGCAGGACGTCAAAGTGATCAGGGATCTGGAGCATCTCTCTGATCAATTGGCGCGCTTCATCATA
>CAZWOB010000052.1:0-15441 GCA_964635295.1 uncultured bacterium | reverse complement strand
GAAATGTACGCAACTACCTATTCTTGTTATTTTCCTGAATCGAAGTACTCATTTTTCGGATGAACCAAAAATCCCCTTCTTCTTTGCGTATTTTTTTTGGATTTCAGAAAACGAACCTATCACAGAGAAGGAGGAATGGTTCTATGACGGATCATTCCAATATCTGCAGGTAACTTGATTTCTGTGTTTTCAGGATTTAATCTCAGGTTCAGCGGGATGTGACAGGATCCTCTAAGATCCGCAACGTCTTTTTTGCGGAATCCAGCTCAGCCATCGCGTTCAACGGCAAGGTCGCCTGTTCATTGACATGGCCCGACGGAAATCCCAACAACACAGGATAGTTCGCATCAGAAAAATAATCCCGGAACACATGCTCAAGAGAGAGGGATTTGTCCGGCCGCCTTTCCGTGCAGCCTCTCCAGCTGCAAAGAATCACTGCTGCAGGCCGATCGAGCGAACCTGACAATTTGAGCTGGCTCAGCATGCGGTCGATCCGATAGGGCTGCTCCTCAACTTCCTCCAGTACAAGGATCTTACCCGCTGTGTCTATCTCCCAGGGAGTTCCAATCAGAGAAGAGACCAGGGAAAGCGTTCCGCCCACCAGGCGCCCCCTTGCAACACCGGGGCTTAATGTCATGACATTCTGATCTCTGGAAGGGAAACTGCTTGGCATCGAAATGAGGTAGCCGCCGGGAGGAAAATAGTCCGGTGAGATCAGCTTCCACAGCTCAGCTTCATTGTACGGACGGTCCGATCTCCTGTCCTTGCCAAACACACCGTTCAAATTCGGCCCCAAAAATGTGATCATGCCGGTCTCTTTGATAATAGCAGCATGAAGAGCCGTGATATCACTCATTCCAATGAAGATTTTGGGGTTGTCCCTGATTAAGCGGAAATCGATCTTATCGAGAATTCGGGTGCACCCAAAACCTCCCCGCCAGCACCAGATCGCTTTGACTTCCGGGTCGATCCAAGCCTCCATCAAAGCGCGTGCACGCTCTTCGTCCGTCCCAGCCAAGTAGCCGTACCGGGTCATCAGATTAGGCGCAATTTTGACCTTGTACCCTTTCTGCATCAACATCTTAATGCCGCGGGCTACAGTATCCTGATTCTCCTCAGGACATGACGCAGGAGCGATAATGGCAATCGTGTCACCAGGGTTTAAACCGGGAGGAATAACGACCGCTCCCAGGGAAACGGCAAAGCAGAGCAAAAAGAGTGACAGGGTGGAAAAAAGTTTCATTTCCTCAACACGATAGCAAGACCTAAATGGCAAACGCAACTGAAAAAAGCTCGAACACTGATCAGATCATCCAGACACCGATGATCGCAAGCAGGGTCACCAATATTAGTAAGATGCTCAGTAAAAGAATGAGAGGAATAGGAGCGCCTGCCTTTGTATGTTTGGAGACGATCGACCCCACATGGACATAGCGCTGGGCCCCTAAAATGAATGACAGAATACTAAACAACAGCAGCGACATGGAAATGGCGCGGATCACAGGATCAGGGATCACTCCCCCCAAAAATCGCTCGACTCCAAGACCCGTCGCCAATGCTGTCAGCCCTGTACGGACCCATGCCGCATACGTTCTCTCGTTTGCCAATATCGTGTTATGATCTGCTTCCAATGACATAAATCCCTGATGGTTAGTGAATCAAATTAATTTAAAATAATTGATACAACTTTACTATAGACAAAAATATAATTTTATTCACTATGAAAATAAATCGGAATATGGAGTTAGAGGCTATTTCGATTGAAATCAGCTCAAAGATTACCAGGGCTGGTTACCGGGAGATGAGACATTCTCTATACTTCCGGAAAAATGGAGGAATTTAGACAAGGTTTCCCACTGGACAGTGGAGGCCTAAAGGGGGAAAAGGCATGCAGACGCAAGCTTCAAAACAGTGGCGGAAGCCTTTTACGGCAGCCGCTCTATCGCTGATCATCTTCACGGGATGTGAACAAAAGGATGAAGAAAAACAGACAATCAACCAAGACGACATGAAAAAAATATCGGAAACGATGGGCCATTACGTCGTCGATAATCTAAAAACACAAAATTTATCGCTCGATATGGAGAGCTTTATCAAGGGGATACAGCAAGCCAAAGAGGGGCAGGAACCCCCTTTGTCCAAACAGGAGTTTCTCGACCTGCTGGCCGAGTATCAGAAAAAGGCTTTCGACATCAAAAGTACTGAAAACCTTAAATTGGCCGAGGATTTTCTCGAAGACAATCAGGACGCCCAGGATATCGTTGTTATTGAAAAGGGGAAGCTGCAATATAAAATATTGGAGCAGGGAAATGGAAAAACCGTTGAAGATAACAGTACCCCTCTCATTCATTACGAAGGAAAATTCATGGACGGCCAGGTTTTCGACAGCACTGAGAAAAGAGGGAAGCCGATCGAACTTTCTTTAAAATCCACAATTCCCGGATTCAGAAAAGGAATGGCCGGAATGAAAGAGGGAGAAAAACGGCGTCTGTTCATCCATCCCGATCTTGGATATGGAGACAGAGGAAGACTGCCGCCAAATTCTCTGCTCATCTTCGATATCAAAGTCGTCGAAGTGAACAAGGCAGAACCTGAACCTGCGAAACCTGAAGAAGACAAGTCGACAAAAGAGACCAGCATGAGCTGGCTCAAGCGGTGGACAGGATCCTAACTGACTACTGCAAATTGCCGGGGTTGCTTGAAGATCTCTGTCGATGGCTGTTGTCTTTGCCACTCTTGAAGCTCTCCCGGCAAATTGATCGTCGGAATTGAAAAAAAACTGCGCAGCTTCTGCATTGCCGGTTTGACGTCCCTGTCTTCATCAGCGAATCCGCGAGAAGGCGTGCCAAGTCCATCTCCAAGAAGCAGTCGGAAAGGATTGAAGCAAAAGGCAACGGCAATCCTCAAAATCTTGACCACTCCGCTTTTTAGAGCTGTATAACCTTTTGAAACCGGATTGTTGATCCAGTCTGGTAAAAGATTGATCGCCTTGCGGGTCCATTTTCTCACAAAACCGACAGCTTTCGCGAAAGCCCGCCCGATCGCTTTGATCCAATCAGGGCACACTTTCCGCAGGAAATCAGTGATTTTGATCTCAGTCGGCACTTCGACTCCCGCTCTTTTTGCTGCTTCTTTGACATAGACCGAACAGTTTTGACGGCCTAAATGGAAACCGATTTCATGTCCGAGATTAACACTTTCATTGTGATAGCGGGTGGTAAATTCAAAGACGTTGTGCGCCTCTTCCTGCGAAACAGGAATGTTGGTGACTACGCGCTCTTCGCAGGGCATGTACTCCCAAACATCGGGAGAGCGGAACTGCCCGGTAGAAAGCATGAACGGCACCAGCGGTTTTCGTTTCCAGCCATAGCCCACTTCATACACTTCCCCTTTTTTCGTTCCCAATGCCTCGTTGTCTTTTCCGATCACAATACGGAGATAAGGGTGTTTCCTTTTAATTAGTCTTTCGTGGAAGTTGGTGTTCGGTCCCTTGACATAAGAGCTGACAATCTGAAGGACGAACGGTCGATCAGCTGGAGAGGCCCCACTTCTGTCAAATGACGCGGCCTTCGCTTGAAGCCGATCCAGTTCATCATCGTTAAGCGTTGTGATCGGCGTCAGTTTTTTGGTTAAATAGGGGTGATGGAGCTGTAAGCCTTTTCCATTATCAAGATAAGTGAACACTTCCTGGTCGTTCTTTCTGACAATAAATACTTCGTGATAGCGCTTGGAGAATTTAAACGTAAATTGAGCCAGAACTGCATCAACGTCCATCCATTCCCCCTCAACAATAAGGCCAGGCCTGTCGCCTCTGAACTGGAGGGTGTCTCTTGTGACCTTCATTTGACTGAGCAGGTTCGAATCAATGACGAACCGGGAAAATTCAGGATGGTCGCGGAAAATCTCCGGATCATGTCCATACCGTTGCCATTTCTCAAATGCAGCAGCATTTTCTTTCAGTTGAAAGCTAAGAGCGGAGCTGCCAGCACAAAGTTCCCTTTCTGCAGCTAATAAGATCTTTTTCACTTTCTTGTGGTTGCCGTACCTTTTGACACAGGCCTGCCAAAGGGAAAGAGCTTCTGGAGAGTGAGCAGTATCGGAAATGATGGCTTCTCTCGCCACATCGACAATTTTTTGAACTTTTCGCCTCTCATAATCCCCGCTGAAGAAACGATGGACGCGGTCACGCCAGTCCCCATGGACAAACTGACCCGTTTCCCGATTGTAACTGACAGGCTTCCCCTGCCCCATCCACCTTGCGGCGTCTTGTAAATTTAATACTGTCATGGACTTACACCTATTTTTTAATAAATAATAATGTAACCCTTTTGTTTAAAGAATCGATTAAGTAGTTGGTATTTATTCACAACTTCAATAAAATCAGCAGATCAAAACCAGAGGATAAGTTTCTATGACCCAATCAATCACCCGTTCCGTCATCCGCTCATTCCTGTCCGCTCTTTTCAGCGTACTGGGATTCCTTTTTGGTATTTTCCTGATTTTCGCCCTGATCGGCTCCCTTTTGGGTGATAAAGATGACGAATTAGAAGCTAAATCCTACTATTCACCAACCATTGTCGCGAATGCCGACCAGAAAAGAACTTCTGTCTCTGATAAGGCTCCAGTGATCTTGAAGGTGTCTGTTTCCGGGTTGATCGGTACAGAAACCCTGAACATGAACACTTTCAGGCAAATTCTCCAGGAATCCCGTGAAGGCCATTTCAAGAACGACCGGGTAAAAGCCCTTCTCGTCCACATCAGCACCCCGGGGGGAACTGTTGTGGATTCCGAGGGGATCTACCGCGCGATCAAGCAGTATAAGGCCGACTACGATGTGCCGGTCTATGCCTTTGTCGACGGAATGTGCGCGTCCGGAGGGATGTATATTGCATCAGCCTGCGATAAAATATACGCCACAGACGCGTCCTTGATCGGAAGCGTCGGGGTCCTGTCACCTGCGTTTTTCAACTTTACCGGTCTGATGGAAAAACTCGGAGTGGGAGCGAAAGTGCTGTCTGTTGGAAAGGGGAAAGACGACATGAACCCCTTCCGTCCCTGGAAAGAGGGGGAATCCGACTCTTACAAGCAAATCATCGATTTCTACTACAACCAATTTGTCGATATCGTTGTGGAAGGCCGCCCCGACATCAAACGGGCCAGACTGGTCAATGAGTATGGCGCCCACGTCTTTCCCGCACCTAAAGCGCAGGAATTCGGTTTTATCGACGGATCCGGTTATTCATACGAACAAACAGTCGAGCTCCTGGCAAAAGAGATCGGCATTGAAGATGATTACTATCAGGTCGTACAAATGAAGAGAAAGATCGACCTTTCTGATTTTTTTAATACCGGAACGATGCTTTTCAATGGAAAAGTGCAGCACCAAATCGATCTCGCTCCCTATTTTGACCATCATCTGATGAACAAGTTCCTTTACCTATATATGCCCCAGGCTCAATGAAAAAACTGTATGTGATCGACGCGTCGGGCTATCTGTACCGTTCCTACCACGCGATTCAAAACCTCACGAACGCTCAAGGAGAGTCCACGAATGCCCTTTACGGGTTTATCCGCTCCCTTTTAAAACTGATCAAAGATTTTGAACCCCGACATATGGTTGCAGTCTTTGACGGGCCTAAGGGAGCGGAAAAACGCAAAGCGCTCTATCAGGAATATAAAGCGAACCGCAAAGCGATGCCCGAAGACCTGCGTTATCAGATCGGCTGGGCCCAGGAATTCTGCGATCTGCTGGGAATTCCTAAATTAGTCGTCCCGAAAGTGGAAGCTGACGACACCATGGGGTCTGTCGCCAAGTGGGCAGAGCAAAAAGGAGCGGAGGTCTACCTCTGCACAAGCGACAAAGACCTTTGCCAGCTCGTCAATGAGAAAACCTTCGTCCTCAATACGCATAAGAACAATTTGCTCCTGGGCCCAGACGAAGTGAAAGAAACCTTCGGCGTCTTACCCGAGCAAATGATCGATTATCTGGCAATTGTCGGCGATGCTTCCGACAATGTTCCGGGCATTCCCGGATTTGGAGCAAAAACGGCGGCCAAAGTTCTCAATGAATTCGGCACCCTGGACAAGCTGCTTGCGCATCCCGAAGAACTGAAGGGGAAAAAACAGGAAACGGTCAGATCTGCCGCAGATACCGCGAAACTCAGCCAGCAGTTGGTCACGATCGATACAACCGTCGACTTCCCGCAAGAACCCGGTTTCTTTGAGATCGCCTCCCCCAACCTTGATGAGCTGCGCCATTTTTATGCTGAGAAAAACTTCAATACGCTGGCCCGCGAGCTCGAACAAGAAACGGGTGAAAAAGAAGAAGAGGTCAGCTACGCTTTGGTCGATGAAGAAGACGCCCTCGATCAATTGGTTGAAGCTCTCGCCAAAGAAAAAGAAGTGTGCTTCGATACGGAGACCACCCATTGGCATCCCTTAAAAGCGGAGCTTGTCGGAATCGGTTTTTGCGTGAAAGAAGGAAGCGGCTGGTATGTACCCGTCAACGGCAAGCTCGGTCTTGAGAAAGTGCTGGAAAAGCTGTCCCCGCTATTCCAAAACCCCAAGATCGGCTTTTACGCCCACAATTTAAAATACGACCTCCATATACTGAAGAACTACGACATCTCCGTTGCCAACCTCGCTTTCGACACGATCCTGGCCTCGTATATCCTGGTCCCCCACCTTCGGCAGCACTCGTTGGACGCCTTAACGCTGGAACACTTTGGAAAGGTAAAAATCCCCACAAGCGACCTGATCGGAAAGGGGAAAAATCAGATCACAATGCGCGAGGTGCCCATCGAACAGGTGTGTGCCTACTGCTGCGAAGACGTCGATTACACATTCCGATTGAAACAGATCTTTGCTGAACAATTGAAGAAGAAAAAGCTAGAGAAACTTCTATTTGATATTGAACTCCCCCTTCTCAAAGTGTTGATGAAAATGGAAAGGGAAGGGATCTTCCTTGATGTTCTCATTTTGGAAAAACTGGGGGGAGCGGTAACGGCAGACCTTGAACGGCTGGAAAATGAAGTGCATGAGATCTCCGGAGAGACATTCAATTTGAAGTCGCCAAAGCAATTGAGTGAAGTGCTCTTTGAAAAGATGGGAATTCCCCCTCCTAAAAAGACTGCAACGGGGTATTCCACGTCCGCCGAAGTCCTGGAATCCTTGCAAAACAAATATTCCATCGCTGCAAAAATGCTGGAGTTCCGTTCTCTTGAAAAATTGCGCTCCTCCTATATCGAAACCCTGCCGAAAGAGATCAACGAAAAAACCGGCAGGATACACCCCACCTTCAATCAATCCGTTGCAGCGACGGGAAGGCTGTCCTGCCAGGACCCCAATCTACAGCAGATTCCTATCCGTACCCCACTTGGAAGGGAGGTGCGCCGCGCGTTCCGACCTGAAAAAGAGGGATGGAGCTTCCTTTCTGCCGACTATTCTCAGATCGAACTGCGGCTGCTGGCCCATTTCAGCGAAGACCCGAAGTTGATCTCAGCTTTTGAAAACGACGAGGATATCCACGCACACACAGCGGCCACGGTATTGAACATCCCGCTCGACAAAGTCACCAAAGAGCAGAGAAGGCAGGCAAAAGCGGTGAATTTCGGGATCATCTATGGTCAGCAAGCCTGGGGACTCTCAAGAGAACTGGGGATCTCTGTTGAAGAAGCTTCAGCATTTATCAAGACCTACTTTCAACGCTATCACCGTGTCCAGGACTTTATTGAGTCGTGCAAAGAGCGGGTAAGAAAAACCGGCAGGGCGCATACGATCATTGGAAGAGAGCGTCCCATCCCTGAAATTGATAGCAAAAACCCTCAAATCCGCTCCGCGGCTGAACGTCTTGCAGTCAATACCCCTTTGCAAGGGACTGCGGCGGATTTAATTAAAAAAGCAATGATTGTCATTGATGAAAAACTCTCGCAAGGGCAACATCTGGGCTTTATGGTATTGCAAATCCATGACGAACTTGTATTTGAAATTCCCGATTTCGAGATCACTCCGATCGAACAAATCGTCATTAATGGCATGGAAAAGGTCTACCGACTACGCGTCCCATTGACAGTGGACGTCTCTATTGGCAAAAATTGGAAAGAATGTTAAAATTAAAGAAAGTAGCCGTTACGGGCGGCATTTCGAGTGGTAAATCACTAGTATGTCAATACTTGAGCGAATTTGGCGCTTACGTTGTCGACGCTGATAAAATCGTACACAAGTTACTCAATCCAGAAACAGAATTAGGACAGCAGGTCATCGCTCTTCTGGGTGAACACATACTTCGCGACAACGCTATCGACCGCTCAAGAGTTGCAAAGCTCGTATTTCTTAACCCAAGGTTATTAAAATCCTTAGAAAATCTTCTGCATCCCCCCGTCTATGAGGAAATTGACCGTCTTTACAACACCATCGCCAACCAAAAGGCACCTCCTCCACTTTTTGTGGCAGAAGTTCCTTTGCTGTTCGAAACAGGTGGAGACGCTCACTTCGATACAACGATTGCCGTTGTATCCGTTCTGGAACAGTGCTGGGAGAGGTATCGGGATGCAACAGGAAACGAAAGGGAAGACTTTAATCGGAGGGCTGCCTGCCAGCTACCGCAGCACCTGAAAGCGGAAAAAGCAGACATTGTCATCCACAACGAGGGCTCGATTGAGTCTCTCAAAGAACAAACAAAAAAAATCTATCAATCACTTGTAGAATAGGAGAATTCCGTTCAATGGAATCGGAGAATAACAGTCCAAACGCGACTTCAGCTATACCAGATAAAAAGCCACATCAAAAAAGAAACGAAGGTGAGGAGCAAAAACCTCAAAGGCAAGCTCCGGAGCGCACAACTAAAATATCTGATATTCAGCGCATGAATATTGACCAGTTGAATCAGCTGGGCAAACAGCTAGGGATCAAGCACACCGGTTCATTGACCAAATCCCAGATGGTCTTTGAGATCGTAAAATCGATTTCCGAAAACCCCAATGAGATTCTATATGGGGAAGGCGTTCTGGAAATCCTTCCTGACGGATTCGGTTTTCTCCGTTCAACAAACTACAACTATCTCCCTTCGGCCGAGGATATTTATGTCTCTCCAGCCCAAATCAGGCGGTTTGACTTAAAAAAGGGTGACACTGTCAAAGGAACGATACGCCCGCCAAAGGAGAAGGAGAAATTTTTTGCTCTTTTAAGGGTAGATACCATTAACGATCAAACGCCTGATAAAGCGAAGGACAGGATCCACTTTGAAAACCTGACCCCTCTTTATCCTGACGAACGACTGGTCATGGAGACAGCTTCGGAAAAACTGTCAACGCGCGTACTGGACCTCGCCGCTCCTATTGGCAAGGGTCAGCGCGGTCTGATCGTCGCCCCTCCCCGCTCAGGTAAAACCATTATCTTGCAGAACATCGCAAATGCGATTGCGACAAATAACAAAGAGATCACTCTGATCGTTCTTCTCATCGATGAACGCCCGGAAGAAGTGACCGACATGCAGCGGATCGTCAAAGGGGAAGTGATCTCTTCCACATTTGACGAACCGCCGGAACGCCACGTCCAGGTCGCCGAAATGGCCATTGAGAAAGCCAGGCGCCTTGTCGAGCATGGACATGACGTTGTCATCCTTCTCGATTCGATCACACGCCTTGCCCGCGCCTACAACACCGTTCAACCTCATTCCGGGAAAATCCTCACTGGCGGTATCGACGCGAACGCCTTGCACAAGCCCAAGCGTTTCTTCGGAGCTGCGCGGAATATCGAACAGGGCGGTTCCCTGACGATCATCGCCACGGCCCTGATCGAGACTGGATCCCGCATGGATGAAGTGATCTTTGAGGAGTTCAAAGGCACAGGCAACATGGAGCTCGTCCTCGACCGAAGACTTGCGGACCGACGCCTTTATCCTGCAATCGACCTGGTCAAGAGCGGAACGCGAAAAGAAGAGCTTCTGTATCATCCTAATGAGCTGGAAAAGATCTACTTATTGCGTCAGGCGGTGGCGGATCTGACATCAGTCGATGCCATGAATCTGCTTCTGGGCCGTCTGAAAAAAACCAAGCAGAACGTAGAATTCTTGCTGTCCATGAAAGATTAGTCATAGAAGCTATCCTAGCTAGATCATTGGATAGCTTCTTGCTTGCAATTTGACAGAAAGTTTAGTAATTTTCTTCTCTAGGAATCGATTATTAATGGGGTCGACTATGCCGATTTTCCGCACTTTGTTCTTATTTGCTATACTCGCGATAGGCACTTGGGTGTTGTGGGAGCACAATCCAACGTTTCGTGAAATTGTACAAACCTACGTAGAAAACGGCGAGTTTTTAACGCTTGAAGCCCGTTATTCTGCCGATCAGATCATGCAGTCGCATGAAAAAGAGCTGATCCCAGACAATCAATACTCTTATCAGGAGCCGACCCTCAAGTTCTATCCCTATCTTTTGATGGAGGTCAAGTACACCCAGACCAGCGGCCGTACCCGGGAGGGAGTTATCTTGTGGAGCATGGTCGATGGCGAAATGGTGATGGACACCGATTCGTGGCAAAAAACGCATGGGTTTGAAGACGCAATCAACGCAGGTGCCAATCGGTCTGACTTTGTTCTGATTAACACGCTTGCTAAATATCGAGGCTCGCTTTCAATGTCTCGACTACAGAAGGAATTGAACCTTGAAGATCAGGCATTCCAACAACTCATTGAGAATGCGCGTAAAAAATATTTAATCATTCTCCGCGGCAATGAAGTAGCGCTGCATTTCCAGAATCCCAACTTCCTCGTCGCCCCTCAGACACGTATCAACCAGTGGTTAGTCACGAAACCTTACAATCACGCTCAAAGAGTCGGAAAACGCTATTCGCAAAGGCAGATTGAGAAGGTTGCCAAGGCCGCCTTCGGTCATGATTTTACCGTCCGCAACGCCAAAGAGGTCTTTCTCCCCGTCTACAGCATTGAGGTGTTAAACCCGGATGGTTCCGTGTTAACGAGCTATTGGAACGCATTGAACGGGAATCGGATCGACAGCAAGTATTTGTCCCTTTCCCCTTAATTTCTGTTATTTCGAATGGGAAGTCTACTGGAGAGATCTTTGCTCACCTGTTTTGTCTTTGCAACATCCGGGCGGCCTGAGCTCTCTGTTGCGATGAGGCTTGAACTTCGAGCGCGCGGTGTCACCACAACCCTTGGACTGTTATCTAATTCAGGCTGACAGGAAACGGACCTTGGTGAACTCCCTTGAGTAATCAATCTGTCATGACCTTCTTTCACATCCAGCTGGTTACCCGTTAAATTCACTGTGACCGTCGAATTTTCAGGCTTCCTCCCTTCAAATTCTGTGACAACGCGACCAAGAATTTTCCAGTCTGATACACTAATAAAATTGGAAGACAAGATCAACGTAACTAAAGACGAATTTCTTTTTAGTGCATCAGATATCGAAACAATCGCGTCACTGGGTCCCTGCGGCAAACTGTTCTCCCTAATTCTCGCTGCTGGTGTTTTCAGTTGCTTCACTGTTTTTGACGACCCTAATCGATTGCCTTGCAGATTAAGCTCCTTTAATCTTCGGCTATGTTCAATTAGTGTACTAATTGCGCGGCCATGATGCGTGCTCAGCTGACACCCTTCCAGGGATAGAGAGCTCACACCCACTTTTTCTTCAACCAGTTGTTTAAAGAGTTCTGTCTTATCCATTGTTGGATTCCCAATATCCTGCAAGAGTTTTACAATCACGTCATTCAAACTCATAGATATCGCATCAAGGTTGAGCCCCAATCTCTGACAAACTCGATGAAAATAATGAGTATCTGCCCTTTCACGCAATTCACTATCAATCGTTTTTTGAACATGTTCATTTTGAGCGATAATTCCATAGACAATTTCAAACAAGGCTTCAGAAGGAATTGTTAAATTGATCAAGTTAAAAGTACGTAATGGATAACAGCCATTAGAAAGGGCATCTCTAATGAAAGTGGCGATTTCCCTTGATATGGCGCCCCCTTCGATATGAAGGGAATTGATGCTTTTGTTATCTTGCAGTCCATAGAAAAATTCATTTGCAAAAACAGGGTCCCAAGAACAATTGACCAGCTTCAACGAACGCACTTGACAAACGGAAGATCTTAGGAACTCTCCCATTGCTTTGGCAGATTTTTCGGTAAACGCATAATTACAAAGGATCCAGTCGTGTTTATTCATCTCTTTGAGCTGTAGAAGTTCCGTTACTCCAAACTTCTCCTTTTCACTGGTGTAACTTCCTCCTGGAACATTCCAGGGCCTGGGACTCATCATGATACTATTCGATCTTTCCAGGCTTAAAAGGGGAATCGCAATAAATGCAGCTCCCTGTGTTTTGACTTCAGTAGTGCCTGACTCCTGATGAGAAACTAAAGAATCCGAACTCGCAGATCTTGCGATAGTATGATCACTTTCCGCAGATGAAGATGATGATGATGGCTGCATGACGACCTCCTGTGACAGACAGAACTTAGCTAATCACCCAATATGGATGAATTAACAGCAAGAGGTCAAATATTTTTTAAATTATTTTTTAAACATTCTACCCCCTCTCCAGTAAGGGCGGAAAGTTCAAAAAGATTGCCAGGATCCACGGTGTGTGTTTGATAAAATTCTTTTAGGTGCAGGGAAGCTTCTTCGGAATCGATCTTATTGAGAACGACAAAATAAGGTCTGTCAAGAAGAGCTGGATTATACTCTCCGATCTCCTTGCGGAGAATGGCGAAATCATCTGATGGATTGCGGCCATCGATACCGGAAGCGTCGAGGACGAAAATAAGGAGTTCGGTACGCTCGATATGACGGAGGAATTCAAGTCCAAGACCACGGTCCTGATGGGCATCTTTGATAATGCCAGGGATATCAGCGATGAATATCCGCGTATAGTCGTCACGTTCAATATATCCAAGATTAGGAGCCAACGTGGTAAACGGATAAGGGGCGATTTTCACTTTAACCTTGGCCAAACTGGAAATCAATGTCGATTTACCAGCATTTGGGAACCCCACAAGTCCGACGTCTGCGATCAATTTAAGCTCGAGCTCGACTGAGAGCTCCTCACCCGGTTTGCCAGGAGTACATTGATTGGGGGCGCGGTTCGTTGATGTTTTGAACGTTGCGTTCCCCCTGCCGCCGCGGCCGCCTTTGCACGCTTCCCACTTTTGCTGGTGGTCGGTCAAATCGCAGAGGATCTCTCCTGTCGCAGAATTTTTAATCAAAGTCCCGCAAGGAACTTTTAAAATTAAATCTTTCCCGCTTCTACCCTGCATGCGGTTAGGCCCGCCCTGCTGCCCATTTTCCGCACGAAAAAGATGGCGTTGACGAAACCATTCCAATGAAAGCAGCTGTTCGTCTGCCTGGATGATCACGGAGCCCCCGCGACCACCATTGCCGCCAGCAGGCCCTCCTTTGGGGATGTATTTTTCCCGGCGCCAGGCAACGATTCCGTTGCCCCCTTTTCCAGCTGCCAGATCTATTGAAACTCTATCAGTAAACATAAATAAAAAATGCCGCGCGAGACGGTTTAATCCAGCGCGGCGATCAATGAAGTGGTAAAGTTGCCGTTTGTTTACGCTTTTATGGAAACGAGAGTCTTGTTCGTTTTTTGGAAATCAACAACTCCGTCGCAAAGAGCGAACAGAGTATCGTCATTTCCACGCTTGACATTCGTTCCCGGATGCCATTTTGTGCCTCGCTGCCGTACTATAATTGTTCCGGCTTTGACAACTTCGCCATGTGTTCGTTTAATGCCCAGACGCTTGGAATGGGAATCACGTCCGTTGCGGGAAGATCCTTGTCCTTTCTTATGAGCCATTATTTATCCTCTTCTTTTTTCTTCTTAGGCGCAGCTTTTTTAGGAGCGGCCTTTTTTGGAGCAGCTTTCGGCTTAGTCGTTTTTGCTTCCTCAGCCTTAGGTTTTGCAGCCTTTGGCTTTGCCTCTGCTTTCTTAGGAGCAGCTTTTTTCTCCTCTGCGGCAGGAGCCTCTTCTTTCGTCTTTGCCGCTGCCTTTTTTGGCGCAGCTTTGCCGGATGAAGCGATATCTGTGATCTTTACACGGGTGTAATGCTGCCTGTGTCCCCAGTGTTTTTGCGTATGGCCGCGCGGCCTGTACTTTAAACTGCTGACTTTCGGACCGGCTGAAGTTCCGACAACCTCGCCTTTGACCAGGTATCCGGCAACAACAGGTTCCCCGATCAATGCGCTTTGTCCATCGTTTACAAAAAGCACTTCGCTGAATTCAACGGCTGAGCCCTGGTCTGCATTAAGTAATTCTACATCAATCACATCGTCTTTCGCGACACGATACTGTTTTCCACCTGATTTGATGATGGCATACATGGTTTGTCTCCAATGGCGATATTTTTATTTTTTCAGGTATAGAATATCTGAATACCATAATGAAATCAACGGAAATCTTAATATTTGGATTGATTGACAGATTGAGAGAAGATATCCATAATAAAAAGTATGCATATCGTTCTTTTACAGAGCCGTTTGACAGACGAGGAAGTGACCGAGCTTATCGATGAATTCCCTCAATTTCTTTTTTTATCCACTTCGGAACTCACATTCAAGCAATTGGGAAAAGAAGAGTGGGAGCGGGTGGAAATCATCTACGGGAACCGCTTATCAACTGAAAATTTACAAAAAGCCCCTCAGCTCCGCTGGATCCACTCCCCTGTCCCCAACCTGAATCCCTTGTGTTTAGACCAGTTGGAAAAAAGAGGCTCGGTGATCGTCACAGTGACGCGCGAGGAAAACGCTTACCAGATCGGCGAATACGTGATGTGCGGCATGCTCGCGTTTGCAAAAAATTTATTCCACTGGATGGAGGCGGACCAGTCCCCGTCGCTTCTTTGGGACAGCAAGTGGCGCGAGTCCATGTGGACGCTAAAAGGTAAAAAATTTATTCAAATCGGACTAGGTAAAGTGGGGACGGAAATTGCGAGGCGTGCGCAGCAGTTGGAGATGAAGGTTTGGGGAGTGCAGGAAAAGCGTTCTTTCCACCGGCATTGCCATCAGGTGTTCAGCATGGACGACCTTCATGATGTTCTCCCCTCCGGGGATGTGATCTGCCTGGCGCTGCCCAGGCCTCAGCAAAAAGGGACTTTATTGGGAAAACGTGAGATCAAAATGATGAAGGATGGATCTATTCTGATCATGATCGGTTCCAAATCCCTCGTTGACGAGCAGGCGCTTTCTGATGAAAAGGACACGGACAAGTTCAGAGGGATTTTGATCGACGCGTTTTATCAAGTGCCGATCTCCCCCTCATCAAAGCTGTGGAAGCTGCCGAATACGATCATCACCCCTGAAGTGGCTCCGCGCCCCAAGTCAGAGGATAAAGAGGCCTACCGCCTGTTCCGCTACAATCTCAGGCAGTATGTCCATGGAAATTTCACCGACATGCGCAACGCCATCGGCACTAAAAAAAC
>CAZWOB010000051.1:0-15629 GCA_964635295.1 uncultured bacterium | reverse complement strand
CTGGAGCATCAGAATGATTTTTTGTCAAAAAAACTTATGCGTAAAAGTATGTTTGCGGCTTTGTGTTTCATTATTTTCTGAGAGGCTATTTGCAAAGGGAAAAATTCAAACACAAAGACTCAAAGACACAAAGATTGCACACAAAGTCAAGATACCCGAAGTTGCTGGAACTGCAATGTATAAATTCTATTCTTTCTTCTCAGTAGTGAAAAATCCTAATGTCGGTCGCCGTTTGTAATCAATGGGGCTGAGTTACCTGCTTCGTAAACGCTTGCCCTTTTAATCGTCGAGCGATTGCGCGCCTTGTTATAAGTGAACGAATGCTCTTCAGGGAGTTCTCCGTCCAGCATGATCGCCAAACGCTGCCTGTTCTGCCTTCCAAGCATCTGTTTCGCCTCCATGAGCAATTGCTGATAGGTGATCTCCTTCATCCCTTTCAACCGCTTGTCCATCCAGTGAAAATCTCCATCGTACTTCAACGCGAGCTCGGCAAGAAGTTTTCCCATCTCTTTCATGTTCTTGGCAGGTTCCTCAAGTTGTTGAACCAGAGACTGCCGGATCGTCTCAAACTGACTTTCTGTTAACTCGGTCTTACCCGCCTCTTGCAAATACCCTTCAATGAAGGCTTCAAAGCGGTAAAGAAGATCGTGCGGGTCATGCGTATTTGACTGGACGACGAACAGGTTGAAAAGCTTGCGTTCCACTTCCTGCGCTATGCTGTCGACGATGTACCCTGTCTGCTGCTTTGTTCTCAGCTCTTCAAAAAACGGCTGTTTGATCGCTTTCATGACAATCTGCTGAGCAGCTCTTTCCTGGAAAGAAAACTCAGGGTCCTGAATTGCTAACAGAACAGCGTTCCCTTGAGCTTTGGTGCGCCTCTCAAGATATAAAGGCCCCTCATTTTCCGGAAGGACGATCACTTTATCCAGTTGTTGTTCGGATTTGGGATAGACTCCATTGTAGAACGCTTTTTTCGTGAGCTCCATGACCTCCCGCGCTTGACCTTCATTGAGGTTACCGTAAAATACCCCTTCCGTATACGTGTGGTGGTAGAGCTGTTCAAGCCAATCGTTGAATTTTTTAAACGAAGCCCGGCGGGTTGCCGAGGCTTTCTCTTTGTCTGTCACATAGTTCTCATAGAGGATCGATTTGAATAGGTCGATCGACTGTTCCAGGGGGCTCTCTTTGGATTGATTTCCGTATTCGCGAGCAACGGATTCTTTATAAATCCTATAGCTCTCCATTGTGGGGCTGAGCGTCACCATTTGCTGCAGGATTTCTTCCCAAAGGTACTGGGCGTTTTCACTGTATCCGTTCAACGTGACCTCTATGCCGTTGTTTTTCCGTTCGATCTCAAATTCGAGCCCGGCCATTTTTGCGGGATAGCTGAATTTATCTAAGTTGTCTTTCACATACTTGATGTAAATATCGGTAAAGACGGCTTTGAGAGGGTCCTCTTGAGTGATTTGCGGGGTTTTTACCTGTATGGTCCAGCTGATCTTTGGCACGCCAAAATAATTGTCCGGGGCGAAATAGAACTTTGCTGCGCTGTCATCTGATAAGGTCTTAACGGCAGGCATCTCATAGTCGTCCTGGAGAAGCGAAGGAGTGACAATCGCGAGGTTTTGAGGGATGAAGGGATTTTGAGATGGGATGCTGATTTCCTGATGAGGCTCCAGGTGTTTCCATTTAGCGAGAACTTCGGGTGCGACGGGCTTGATTGCGTAGCTGACGCCCAGCCAGTCCTCCTGAGATGATGGCTTCACGCCGGTGAGGCGCTGAGGGGCCATGACAAATAGAAGAGCGCGCTCAGGAGTTAGATAGGAAAGCATCTCCTTGGTAGTTTGAGGACTGAACGACTGGATCACCTTGCTCTTTTCCGGATAGGTCTCCATCTCTTCATCCTGGATCGTGTAGCCATGCATGAGCAGCGAGTAGAATTCGTTCTCTTTCGACTGGTATTGATACTGCAGCCGCTGCATCATTTGCACTTCATTGAAAATGTAGGGGGGGATCCCTTCCCTTCTCAGTTGTTCAATCGTTTGAAAGACCCTGGTCATGACCTGATCGACCTCTGTCAGTCCGCTATTGGTCAACTCTATCTGAACATAGACCGTGAAGAGGTTGTCGCCCACTTTCAACCCTCCGCTGGAAAGGGACTCCGCAAGCTTGTCTTTCTTTAGATTGGCTAAAAGGCTTTTGTCCCCTTCATGCCCCAGAATGAATGAGATCAGCTCCTCTGGCTTTGTTTCGATCAAATTGGCAAATTTAAAAGGGAGTTCCCAAAAGATCGTCAGCTTCTGAGTATCTTTGATGGGATCAATATAAACGACTTCTCCTTCAAGGTCAGTGGGGAAGCCCGGTTTGTTGTAAGTAAACGCTTTGCGTTCGTGAGAAGGGATATCCTGCAAATCCTGGACGACGAGCTCTTTGAGTTCATCGATCGGCATTGATGAATAGACGATCAGCTTCATTAGATGCGCGCTATAGTGGTCCTTATACCAGTTTTTCAGACTTTCTTGAGAAACATTTGCCAGGGTCTTACTATTTCCCATATTGAATTTGTGAAAGGGGTGCTGCGGATCTGTCAAAGCTTTCAGGACATAGTACTGGCGGATCGAGTCGTTTTCGATGTTTTTCGCGTATTCCTGATCGATCGCTTTCAATTCCCGTGAAACACCGGAAGGGTTGAACAATGGTTCCTTAAAAAAGGAAGCGAACCGATTGAAGGCCGGGGCGAATGCATCATTTTGAATGGTAAAGAGATAATTGGTGGTGTTGCTGGCTGTAAAGGCGTTTGTCTGTCCACCATTCTCATTGATAAAGCGGCTGTATTCCGATTCATCGGGATAGGAGCGCGTTCCCATGAAGAGCATATGTTCTAAAAAATGCGCGATTCCCGGGTGTTCCTCAGGATCTTCCCAGCTGCCGACGTTGACAGACATCATGGCGCCCGAAAGGTTGAAATTCGGATTGCTGATCAGATACGCTTCAAGTCCATTGGGGAGTTTGATCTTTGCCGTCTTTTGTTCTTTGAACGACGGAGCGAGAAGGGGAAGTTTCCCCTTCTCGGGAATCAGTTTATAATTTGCAGCGGAAATGTGAGCGAGGCATAAAGCCGTTATCAATGTCAACAGTCTGAAACGCATGGGTATACCTCTATCGATAATTTAACTCGACATTTTAGAAGATTGTTCTAATGTGCACAACCCCGGTGTCTTTAAATATCGTCAAACTCAAAAAGACCGCCATTTGGAATGCGGTCTTGACCATCGGAATCACTGCCTGATCCATCATCTCCATCGCCCTTTTGGGCAGAACTGGTTGTAGCGGGTGGAGGCGGTGCATCTGCATCACCACTGGTTGTTGTCACTGCCGCCGTGGCTGGTAGAGGAGGTGAACCACCTTCTTCAACAGCCGTTGCAGCACTTGCGGCGAGGTGTACGTCTGCTGCGCCTAGCGGTGAAGGGACCCGTGGGGAAGAGGATCTGGTGATAACGCTGTCGGATTGAGTTAGTCGTTCAGTTACTTGAGTTCCAGTATCTCTGGAACGCCGCATTAAAGGACTGTCTGGCATGTAAGAAAGGAGGCTTGAAGTACTGTCTGGCTGTCGATGCGGGGAATAAACTGTGGGGATTGGGGCGCTGCCAGTGCTTCGCAGTGGTGATGAACGGTCATCGATTTTTGGTGGTTGATCTGAACTTGAAGGTAGTGTGCTGGAGGCGGCACTTGAGGTTTTTTCTTCAGGTGAACCCCGGGTCAGTTCGAAATAGGCTGTGATGTTGAATTTACAGTGATGCAGATTGCGGATCTCTGCTAATGTGTAGCCAAGTTCGAGGAGGACCTCTCTGCAAAGGTCTTCATCTTCCGGGGGTTTGCCGACACGCATGCCGAATAAGGTAGCATGCCACATCGTTGGGTTCTCATGAACAAGTCGGGCGAAATCGAAATGCTTAAAGCCTTGAAAGGGTAAGGGTTGCATAATTCTTCCTTGAATTGTTTAAGTGATTTTCCTATAGAGCTGATCAACCAGAGAATGGATGAGACGGGAACGTTCGATCCTTTGGTTTTTTTTATCGAGATCTGCCGGAATGGGCAGTTGTTCGAATAGAATTTCATCTCCAAAAGCAAGCTGGATAGGAGTGCTTTTCGGAAGGCGCGCTTCCCCCAGGCCTTTGTTGATCTGGTCGGGAGGGGGGAGTAAATGATAGGTATTGAGCGCCAATGGGTAAAAGCGGGTCGGTGTTTTGGACTGTCTCGCAATGAATTGGAACATCTCGATACTTTGGTGGTCGAACGGTGCAACCTCGACAACCCCTGAAGCGTTCGGCCTGTCCCTTCCGCCGCTGGGAGCTACGTAGATGCATCGGCCTCCCTCAGCGAGCAGGTCGCGCATTGTCTTCATTGTTTTCTGATTGTGCGCGATTTTTTTCTCCTTTTTTTCAGGAGGGTGGTCGATATAGTTTTTTGAGTAGATGCAAAGGAGATTGCACCCCATGCTGAAAGGAACTGCCAGGGGGTCTGTCGTGACGCGGTGTCCGGCCACAAAGATCATTTGATCGACCAGGTGGGGGTGGGTCTGCTCCAGCAAAAGACTGATCGCCTGCGGGTCGGGCTCGATCTGGTGGTTCGCGAATAAAATCGCGTTTTCTCCTTTCCGTATTCCAGCTTCTACCTTGTCGACGATCTCAAGTCCTGTTACCCTTGACTGATCGAGCTGGACAAGAGGACGGATAAATTCGATTCCGAAACGGTAGAGGTCTTTTGGCTCCCGGATCTTTTTATGGAAAGGTTCAAAGGCAAAAGGTTCCTTCAGCTGGGAGATCACCAGGTCCAGAAATGTCGACAATGTTTCCTGGCTGTCTGCGATGTTGAGGCCGTTTTGCGTGACGGCCTGTTCGTAGCTTTCGTAAAAGGCCTCGATGGTGTCGATAAGGATTTCGGGGATGGCGGAATGTTTACGGAGCTCCTGAAGTCGGTTGGGGAATTCCATATTTATGCCTCAATTTCTTCGCCACTGGTCGTTGAATGGAACCGGAAGTCGTTAATGTGGAGATTGTCATCCTGTTCAATTTCCAGGCGGGCGTTCATCCTATCCGCTAAAACAAGTAAAAAGTCCTTGTCATCGATGTTCAGGTATTGGAAAAATTCGGGGTGGACTGTGAGCTTTAATGCAAACTGTTGATGAAGGCCGACAACTTTTTTGAGCGCTCTCTCCACTTCGATCGCGACACTTTCATGCGTTTTGATCAGGCCGCTTCCCGCGCAATAAGGGCAGGCTGTGAACACAGTTTGGATCAAAGAGCCCCGGCTTCTCTGCCGCGTCATCTCCACCAGTCCAAAATCGCTCATTCCGAGAATGGTGCACTTTGCGGAGTCCTCTTTCATGCAGTCGCGCAGACGGTCGAGCACGCGCCGTTGGTTTTTGCGGAAGCGCATATCGATGAAGTCGCAGATGACAAGGCCGCCGATATTCCTCAATCTGAGCTGTCTCGAAATCTCTTCGGCCGCTTCCAGGTTGATCTGGACAAGCGTCTCCTCAACGTTGCTGTCGCTGCCTGAACTTCGCCCTGAGTTGACATCGATGGTATACATCGCTTCAGTGCGGTCGAAAAACAGGTAGCCGCCGCTGTTCAGCCAGATCTTCCTCCGTAAAGACTTGTCTATCTCCTTCTCCACGTTGAACCGTTCGTACATCGGAACCTTGTCCCGGTAGAGTTCGATTTTCAAAGGATGCTCATGCTGGTACTTGCTATAGTGCCTTTTACATTTTTGAAAGACCTGGTAGTCGTCAATAAGAATGCGGTCGATCTTTTTGTCCGCGGCAGTGATCAGGGCGCGTTTGATCAGGTCGGACTCGGCAAACAGGATCCCCGACTCCTCTTTAGAATTGAACTGTTCGATGATCTGTTCCCAATTCTGGAGAAGGTCGTTGGCCTCGTCGATCAGCATCTCAGGCGTTGCGAATGCGCTGGCCGTCCGACAGATCAGCCCCATATCCTGAGGCATTTCAAAAGAACGGATCAATTTTTTCAGGCGTTCGCGCGTCTGTCTGTCTTCGATCCTTCTTGAGACGCCGCGGTGGGATGAATTTGGGAGAAGCACCAGGTATCGGCCGGCAATAGAGATGTTCGAGGTGAGTCTCGCGCCTTTTGTTCCCATCGGCTCCTTGATTACTTGAACAAGCACCGGTTGTTCCAGTTTCAGGACCTCATCGATGTTTAGGTCTTTTTTCTTCTCATTGATCTTTGTGATATCGTAGTCGAGATCGAATTCCAGGTCGAACTGCTCATGGAATTTTTTAGTGTTTTCAATAATGTCGGAGATGTGGATAAAGCCGTTTTCCCCTTCGTTGATATCAATGAAGGCGGACTGGATATTGTGAAGGATGTTCTTGACCTTGCCCTTGTAAATGTTCCCTGTGAGCTGTCGGTCTTTTTTTCTTTCGACGATCAGGTCGTGAAGCGAACCGTGCTTAAGAAGGGCGCAGCGGATCTCTTTGGATTCGATATTGAGTAGGATTTCTTGCATGATACCACCTTGTACGTTTCATGTGACCGTGGCGGTGTGTGGCATTTTTGTACGCAATCGGGAATTTCGGATTCGCGCAATCGTTAAGCTATCTTTCGTCATGTATTGCCCATTCGTCCGGACAATGAAAAATCATAATCGATTTGAATGGAAGGTGCTTATCATCAACGCCCTCCATTATTTTGTTATGACCCTGTTTTGTGGGTATAAACAAAATATTTCGCCTGCGGACACCGTGCCGCGATCAGCATCTATCAAGCAATAAATGATATATAATTTGCGGGATATTGACTAGGAGTTTTTTTTGTCCTGACCGGTGGGGTCTTCGGGAGGTTTCTGCAATTTTTGCATCAGTTGGGTAAATTCTTTAATGATACCAAACAGGTGCTGTATGTCTTCCGTAATGTTGAGGATCTGCTCTTCGTAAGGTTCCTCTTTTTGCCTTTCGAGGGTTTGGTTGCACTCGTCTTTTAACGATTCGCAGGAATCCTGGATCTGCTGAAGAAATTCCAGGGCTTTGTAGCGGCTCTTTTGCCTCTTTGGTCTTGGAGGAGCTGAAGTATCTTGCGGAATATATAGGTCAAAGGGGGGTATGCCCGGAAATTCAGAGTTTTCGGGATTGTTGTCTGTTTCGCTGTTTTTAAAATCAATGACCCAATAAATGGACGAATCGCCTTTTTTCATGGTACAAATCTCCTCCATCTATATTATATTATATAATAATTATTTTAAAAAATCAAGTTGGCAAAGGTGGATTAATAAACAAAAATACTGGATGGAAATCCCTGTTTTAGGTAACATTTACGTTACTATGTCCAAAGAAATTGATTACCATAGAATATACGTCGATCAGCTAAGGGACGGTAAAGTTGAGTTGATCGACCGCCATTTTCCCTCAGAGACGATGGATGTGCACGATGGCGAGCTCTCCTTTGAGAAGGAGATCCATGTCAAAGGGGAGGCTTACGTTAGCGAAGGTTCTTTGATTTTACATGTCGATCTCATCGCAGAGGCAGTGATTCCTTGCTCGATCTGTAATGAACCGGTGGAAACGCCGGTCGTCGCGAAAGGAGTCTACCACATCGTCCCATTTGAGGAGATCAAAGGGCATGTGTTCGATATGACGGACATGGTAAGAGAAAATATTTTGCTGAACACGCCCTCTTTCTCCGAATGTGGAGGGGGGAGCTGCAAACAGAGAGAATTTCTCGGAAAATATATGAGAAATTCGGACGATTCACAACAGGAACCCTTTGAAGGGCAGCAGCCGTTCAAGGATTTATAATTTATTGTAGGAGTTAAAAAATGGCAGTACCACGTAGCCGGTTATCCAATCAGAGAAAGAATACTCGCCGAGCGCATCACGCCAAAAAACCTCGCAGCTTCAATGCATGTTCGAATTGCGGCGCCAAACGGTTGCCCCACACAATTTGTCAGTCATGCGGGTCTTACGGAGATCGCTCTGTTCTCGAAGGTAAGGAAGGCTCTCAGGAGTAGGCAAGGCCGTTTTGCGTATAGGGGTCGACCTGATGGGGAGCGAAAGCTCTCCCTTACTTATATTTGAAGCGGTGCTCGCTGCCGCTTCACATCTTTCCGAGCAAGATTCGCTTGTCGCCTTTTCAACCTCTTCAGCAATGGAAGAGATACTCGCAGACTCCAGATTCAAACCTTTTCTCGATAAAAATCCCGGACTTGTCGATCTGTGCCTCGTTAATGACGAGATAACGATGGAAGATGATCCGCTCGCTTCCATGCGCTTCAAAAAGGACTCGTCAGTCGTTATCGGGATCAAACAGTTGAAAGAGCGAAAAATCGATGCATTTGTGTCGGCAGGCAATACAGGAGCGATTGTCTCGGCAGCTTCCATCCATCTCCCTAAAATGGGGCTTGACCGTTGTTGTTTATTGGCCTCGCTTCCTACAAAGACGGACCCACTTGCCGTTCTGGACGTGGGCGGTTTTTTAGCTCCGTCACCGGAAACCCTTTTGCAATATGCGAAAGTAGGTGCTGCTTATCAGCGCGCGCTTCTGGGGATACAAGTTCCCAACGTCGGCCTCATGAACATCGGTGTGGAATCTAAAAAAGGAACGAGTGAAGTCAGGGAAGCGTACAAGCTTCTAAGCGGCGATGACAGCGGCCTGTTCCACTTTGTCGGTAATGTAGAAGGGAGGGAGGCTTTTCAGGGGGGGGTCGATGTTCTTGTCACCGACGGGTTCACCGGAAATGTCTTGCTGAAAGTGTCGCAGGGAGTTTCTTCATTTATCTTTGATTATTTAAGGTCTGAACTCGAAAGTGAGGCGAGTGACACCGTCAAGCAGACAGTGGACACTCTTCATCGCCATTTCCGATACGATGAACATCCTGGCGCCTTCCTTTGTGGAGTAGAGGGGCTTGTGATCAAATGCCACGGAGCAGCCACTGTCCGCGGCATGCTCCAGAGCATTCTTGGTGCGAAGCGACTTGCTTCAGCAAACGTGATAGAAAAGATGAAAAACCTTATTCGGCCAGACACCCTCTAGGACT
This sequence comes from uncultured bacterium, assembly GCA_964635295.1. Classification (GTDB taxonomy): domain Bacteria; phylum Chlamydiota; class Chlamydiia; order Chlamydiales; family Waddliaceae; genus Waddlia. The sequence continues at coordinate 6,575 of CAZWOB010000051.1, read as the reverse complement.
TTGACTGCCACCATTTTTTCTTTTCTTTTCCGCAATAAAAACAAAACGTGTGCTCTTCCCCATCTAAGTAGTATGTAAACAGAAGATATTGGAGATCTTTTTCAACCTTTTTATTCATTTCAATCTGGAAGTTTGCAGCATACTCTTCACCTGGAAAAACCGTTGTCGTATCAAGGTAGAAATTATCTAACCGATACTCCCAGCTCTCATATTCCCCACTTATGGCATGGGTTCTCTGAGCAGAATCTTCTAATGCCTGCCTTTGAGCTTGCTGACGCAGTCCTTCTATGTGGGCTGTGCCAGTTGTTGTTGATACACTTTGTGTGTTGATCCACCCTTCAGAACCGCGAGTGTTGACATGCGTTCTTTGTGTTTCGTAAGTTTGTGATTGATACGTGACATTTCCAGCGTTTTGAGCATTCATCGTGTCAAGACCCGCACAGATGGCAGAAGCGACCAGAGACCAGTTTCTCGATCTTTTTTTGTTTGCGATCTGTTCTTTTTTACTGATAATCCTTATGTGCCGTCCCCATTGGTCGGTTACGCGTAATTTTGAAGCAGAAAAATTAATCGGTTTATCCGTTTTATTTGAGAGGATAAAGTAAAAATTTCCTTTTCTGTTCTTTATTGTCTTGCATGTTTGATACATCAATACAGAGTTGATTTTGTCAGAGACGATGAAAGTGCCGCCTTTAATAAAAAACTCTTCTTGATCATCATATTTTGCGGGTTGAATATACCTTTCAGCATATCCATTCGATACGAAGAACAGGCAAAGCATAAACATAGGCAGGATAGTTCTTTTCATGAGTATATGTTCCTAATTTATCTACTTTCAGTATAAAAACGAAAAAATTATACCTATCGATTAATAAATAATCAAAACATCCATTTTAATAAGAGGGTGTCTACAAAGTAAATGAAGTTTAGATTGTGACAGATTTTTCTCTGGGAGGATTGCTTGGAAGACGAGGTAAACTGGTATCAGTTGGTGAGTCTGAAAGTGATTCTCCCAGGGAAAAAGATGTTACAAGATGAGCTTCATTTACTTTGTAGACACCCTCTAATGTGTGCTTGCGTTTTTTTCCAGCTTGGCCAGCTCCCAATCATTCAACCCTTCCTGACAAAGGCCTTCATTTACACAGGCGGTATAGTCTCCGTATTCGTCGATTTCTACCTGCAAGCGTTCCAGGGAGAGTTCTTTAAGACGCCTTGCTCTTTTTGCATAACGCTCCCTGATCGGAGCTTCAGGCTGGAGAAAGGGGACATATGGCCTTCCATTATCTAACGCAAAATTGATCACCTCGTGTTGTGATTGGTAAAGAGAGGCGACAATCGAGCAGATTGGCCGCTTTCCATCCCGCCACAGACGAAAAGCATGCGCAATGTTTTCCACAGACACTCTTCCACTGGTCAACCCGCTGCCGCTAAAGAAATGAGGAGAGACCAAATCGTCTCCTACAGCTGCAAAAACAGCTTGCGACCCTCTTAATTCCACAACTTTGACAGGGTGAAGGACAGATCGTTGAACCAATGGAAAGGTGGCAGAGTTTTTTTCACGAAGGGTAAACGCGGATTCGGGTAGGTCCCAGATCTCTTTGATCATTAAAGCTGTCATACTATCAAGAAATGCAACCAGGGAAGCCGTCGCAGCTTTTTCTTCAGGATCCTCAGTTTGACGGATTGTGCTCATCAGCAAATTTCTCAGAGCAGCTCTATTTTCAGGCAGTTCGATCCCGACATATAGATGATGTTCATTATCATATTCGCGGTAAGGGATCGCCTGAGTTGAGGGGATAGAGCAAAGGAGCTCAATCCCATGGTTGACAACCTCATCATCCAATTGATTTTGCTCAAGCAGTTGTTCAGTAAGCCTCGCCTGTTGAAGACTAAGAAATAGAAGGTGTTCATCGATCGATTTTCCCGTCTCGTGATTTTTTTCTTCCCGGACATAATGACGCTCGTTTTTATCCCATACGCTCACCGTGTAGGTCACTGGATTGGAATAGGGGATGGACAAATCGAGAAACCGGTCTTTTAAAGCGTCATTCGCTCCAGCTGCGAAAACCAGAAGGTCAAAACACTGCTCTTTTCCTGTCGAGAGTTTTACTCTGAACGGAAGTCCATTTTCTTTGGGTTGTTTGATTTTGACCACTTCGGTTTGATACTTGATCGTGAGGTTCGGCAATGTTTCGGCTATGTATTTCAAGGCAAGCTCTAATTGATTGATTGCGATGTCCAGGCTTCCTTCCGGACGATACCGGGCATGGCCATCTTCGATCAGTTTAAGAAATAGAGGACCATTCAATGTTTGAAGAGTGGTGACCCATTCTCTGTCTAGTGTGACAATCTGCATACGGCTATAGGCAGCTGAGCGTTTCTCGATCACCGTCACCTTTGCCCCTTCTTCAGAAAGTTTGATCCCTGTCAACAGTCCTGTCGGTCCGGCGCCGATCACGATCGCCTGCTCAGAGGAGTGTAGAAGACTACACACGAATAATGAAAATAGAATAATTAATCTATACATAATACACCTTTTATTATTAATAAGATCCAACATTCTTATAAATTTTTATTAAGTTGTAATTAATCGAATGTTAATTTGTGTAAATATTATTTATTGAAAATTTATTATTCTTTAATTGTAGCAAAATACAAGGAGAATACTTTTGATGATGTTTTTGTTTTTAACGACCGGTTGTCGTGAAGATTGATCGGTATAACTATGAGGTAATAATATGAATACTAATAATACAATGTTTTTCTCTTTTTCTGAGCCTTTAGCAAGAGAACACTTTCAAGCGAAGGCGCAGCAATACCATGATATGATGGACCGCAGGGTGTCGGGATCAACCCGCCAGATGAGCGCTCAGTTCAAAGCCGTAAAAACTGTGGTCAATGCCCGTTTGCCAAAAACCGGCAAAGCAGAAAAAGTCCTGAAGACTGTTGCAGGTTTTAACGCAGTTGAAGTGACTGAAGAAGGGGTGTCTTTTAAACCTGTAGGATTGGTCGCGCTTGCCGCGTTGAACCAACGGCATGGGAAAAACTTTGATCTGGCAAAGACAAAGCATGAAGCGGTCAATCAAGGATTTGACGCAGTTTTTCAGGCATACCAGCATCGAAAACTTGAGATGGTCGTAGCTGAAGCTGAGGCCAAGCGGGAAGCTGAGCTTGCAGAAGAAGCTGACGCGGCGCGTTCTTCGGACGAGGCTGATCTCATTTCCTCTAATTCAAGTGATGATATCACCATCGACATTGAAGCGGATGATGTGGAGAAAAAGCCTGAAACAGATGAACCGGTATTAGAAGAAAGCGGCTCGACTGAAACTGAAGATCAGCCGAAAAAGAGCAAGTTTTCACGGCTCATGGGAGCGCTTTCAAAACTTTTCTCATTCCTTTTTGGATGGATGAAGTCTTCCAAAAAAGTGGAAGTTCACCCTGAGGAGAAAGTATGAACGGAGCAGACCCTATCTTCAGCTTTAAATCCACTGCTCAGACAGAACAGTTGAGTGGTGAGATGTTTGATGATATCGCGAATGCTCTTGAGACAGTGTCGACAATGATCGACACTGTCAAAGACGTGGTATCGACGATCTTCAAATTCGCATTCGGGGTGTTTAAAGACTATCGCGATGTGGATATTTCCAACTTGCGTCCTCGTGACATCAAGGTCGTTCCGACTCCTGTAGAGAACAGCTTCGGCGAGTCCATGGCTGCCAAAGTGTGTTCAGAGGAAGAGACGGAAACCGGAACTGTCCTCGATGATTGGGTGCAGGGGGTTGGGAAGAAACTGCTCCAGGGCTCTAAAAGAGACGGGCTCGCGTATCAGTTCCTTTTAAAAAAGGATGATGAGCCGAACGCTTTTGTTGTTCCTGGTGGGAAAATGATCCTGACGACAGGGCTGATCGAAAAGCTTAAAGCTAATGGAGGAGATGAAGCTCTTGCCTCAGTTTTGAGCTATTTGATCGCAAGATCTGAAGGATCTGAAGAGACCAAAACTGCGCAAACGGGTGTGCTGATGCATCTCCTTGGTAAAATTTCGAGCGCCATTTCAGGGTATTTTTATCCTGAAGATGCGAAAGAGAAGCAGGCGGCGAAAAAGAACCGCGCGGTTAATGAACTGGTTGATCAAGGCGTCGAGCTTGGGACTCAGGTCTTTCTTCACCGGCAGAAGGCGGAAGCGGAGGAAACTTCGCGCACCCGCGCTGCCGAGCTTTTGAAGGAATCGGGTTTCGAAGGGGACCGCTCTTCGATGGACAAGGTTCTGGACAGCCTCTTCGATCGTGAAGAGGATGAGGAAGCTTATCAAGACGATGTCCATGAACAATTAGGGGCAATGATGCCTAATATTTTTAAAATATTTGCATAATCATAATAATAGGGAAGGGCTTATGCTCTTCCCTTTTTCTGATTGGAATAGCGTTCAATCGCTTCTAACGTTTCGGAGCTGACATGGTGCTCCATCCCTTCAACGTCAATAGCGGCGATCTCCTCTGGAACTCCCAGAGACAATAGAAAGTTCATCAAGATCTCATGCCGCTTCTTGGAAAAGGCCGCAAGTTTTTTGCCCTTTGCCGTCAGAGTGATGGGGCGTTGATTGGAGGTGGCGACATAGCCCTCTTTTTGCAGTCTCTGCACAGTTCGCAAAGCTGTGACGTGGGTCACTCCCAAGTGTCTGGCAACTTCACAGGTGCGTGCTTCTCCTTCGGAATCGATCAGGTCGGCGATCAACTCCGTATAGTCCTCTGCTGCTTCTTTTAGGTGATGCTGCCTGGTCTCGATAAAGGGTTTTGCGCGAGGGTTTTTTTGTATCTTCATATTTCCGGAAAAATTAAATCACAAAAATCGGGTATTGTCAAATATTCAAAATGTAGTATAGGCTACAACATGTATTAAATGCTACATATGAGGAAGACATGAACCCTGCAGCCGACATAAATTCTTTTGAAATTCCCGATCACTTTAAACGGAGACTGATTGAAGCCACACGCGGCTCCGGATTTGGCAGGCAGTTTTTCAGGGGATTAAACGCCTATTCAGGAGACCATGGTGTCTGGCATCGTGTCAAAACCTATGCTGCGGGGGTATTCGGTTCTCTATTTTTTGGAGCGACTTCCTACTTTTCAATCGACGGGTCTGTGAGGATGATCGACGTCAGTTTGGAGGAAGATCCCGTTCTTTCCGATATCGGTCATGGAGGGGAATGGCTGCAGCAACCTTTTCAATATGGATTGGCTATTCATATGTACCTGATATCCGCCTTGTCGAACCGTGGATGTTATGAAGAGGTGAAAGAGGTCTATCGAGAGATTATTGCATCCATTGCTGAATCTGACGGATGTGATATTGAGGCGTTTTACGATAAACTCGAAGCTGATGTTTCCTATCTTGCCGGTCGTAGCCTGTCTCGGACAAATCCTCTGGAGATCCGCGCATTTCTCATCGATTTGTTTAGTGAGATCGATCTTACTATTCACGACTGCCCGCCGTTGCGTCTCGACAGGCAGCTTGAAACCCATTATCGGGACCTGGCGGCAGAGTTGAAAGCCGGTGATGCGTGGACAGTTTCGCAAACAGCCCAAGACATTCGGGATGGGTTCAGGTTGTTGGGAAACCGAGGAATTGTTCAAGCATTGGAGAAGGGGGTTGGCGTTGCGGTTTTCGACATTGCGATGCTTGTTTCGATCGGGTTTATGTTTTGGGGATTGACGATAGTATTCGACGAAGTCCTTCTTTCCAGGGACGCCCCTGAAAGCAGCGGCCACCTATCTGAGTGGTCGATCAATATTTTGACCAACGTGTTCCTGATCTATCTGGTTCACTCATGGACGATCAAGAGGGAGGTGACCCTCAATAAGACTAGACGGATCATGTGCGATCACTTTAAATCAGATGATTTGGAAGCGGGAGGGCATGGACTGACAGGTCCGCAGGCCGAGCGTTTGTTGGATGCGTGCAATCGATACCTGGACAGTTTAGCTGCAAAGTGTCAATTTAATACGCTGCCTTCTCAATATCGGATCCATCATCTGTAATTGTTTGAAGAGCGTGTTCTAATTTTTTTGCATCATCGGCAACAGGGATTTCTTCTTTATCCTCCAATGCGACAGGATCGCCCCATCGGACAGTGATCGTAGAAAAGGGCTTGGGAATCATCAGGCTGTCCCAGGTATTGAGCCGCCAGCATTTGTCCGCATTCCAAGAGAGAGGGATCACTTTGGCCCCGCATTTTCTTGCGGCCAAAGCGACACCCCGTTTGAGGGTGTATTTCGGCCCCCTTGGCCCGTCAGGTGTGACGATGCCGATCTCGTTGCCTGCTTTGAGTTGATTGATCATCAACTGCAACGACTGGGCGCGTTTATTGTGGGGGACCTTCACGGCCCGTCCCTGTTTGTAACTATCGGTGATCACCGCGATAAATTGCCCGTCGCGACTGTTGCTCACCATCGCCGCATACTGGTACTGAGGAGCAGTTCGTTTCAGAATTTCTGTAATCATTCCGAGCCTGTTGTGCCAGGCAATGAGGATGCACTTTGAGTCTTTGACTGTTCTGTGCAGCTTGTCCGCGCCTTGGA
>CAZWOB010000050.1:5085-15823 GCA_964635295.1 uncultured bacterium | reverse complement strand
ATGGCGATCCAGGTGTAGCTGAGGCCGCTGTACAGGAGGGTCGCGCAGATCGCGATCAACATTCCAACCGCAGAGACAGCGTTACCCCGACGCGCGGTCTTAGCGGAACTGAGCATTTTCAGACCGACGATAAACAGGATGGAAGCGAGAATGTAGGCGAAGTCGAAGTATACGTTCATGGCTATTTGCTATCTTTGTGTTTAAATATTTTTAACATGCGGTCTGTGACAAGGTACCCGCCGACAACATTGATGGTGGCGAAAATGACGGCCAGTGTGCCTAATACGATCGTCAGTGTACTGTCGCCAAGGTAGCCGGCAGCGATGATCGCTCCTACGATCGTGATTCCTGAAATGGCGTTGGACCCGGACATGAGAGGGGTATGCAGTTGGGAAGGGACTTTGGAGATGAGCTCAAACCCTGTGAACACGGCAAGAACAAAAACAAAGAGTAATAATCCGATCGATTCCATGAAGGGGCTCCTATGCGGGTTGCAAAGTTTGAAATTGCGGGTTGACCACTACCCCCTGGTGCGTGATCAGACACTTGGAAATGATCTCGTCATCCAAATTTAAAGGAAGTGTGACGGTTTCCCGATCCCAGAAGTGTTCGATGAAGTTGGTCAGGTTGTTGCTGTACATCTCACTGGCATTGTAGGCAACTTCTCCAGGGAAATTGCTGAGACCGATAATTTTGACTCCATTGCGATCAACGATTTGATTGGGAAGCGCGCCTTCCACATTCCCACCGGATTCCACTGCGAGGTCGACCAGAAGGCTTCCGGGCGCCATCATATCGATCATCTGATTATCGATGATCAAAGGTGCGCGTCTTCCAAATAGTTGCGCTGTTGTGATCACCACATCCGACTGCGCGCACACCTTGGCCATCGCTTCTTTTTGCAGCTGCAGCTGCTCGGGAGTGAGCGCTTTGGCATATCCCTGTTCCGTTTGAGAGGTCTCTCCCAAATCGACTTTAACGAATTTCGCTCCCAATGACTGCACCTGCTCAGCTACCGTAGGCCTTGTATCAAATGCCTGCACACGGGCGCCAAGCCTCTTTGCTGTGGCAATTGCCTGCAAGCCTGCAACACCGGCGCCGATGACAAATACGCGGGCCGGTTGAATGGTTCCGGAAGGGGTTACCATCATCGGGAAGATCTTATTAAGATGCTGGGCTGCGGTGATCACGGAGACATATCCTGCAAGGCTCGCCTGCGAGCTTAAAGCGTCCATTTTTTGAGCAATGGTTGTCCGAGGGATCATCTCAACGCTCATTGCGCTTACCCCCGCTTCCCTGAGCGTTTCGATCAACTCAGGGGAGTGAAAAGGATGGAGATAGCCCAGGTATTTGGCTCCCTTTTTCATCGCCTTGACATCATCGAGCGAAGGGGGATTTAACTTGAGTGTCAGGTCGGCTCTTTGGAGCGCGCTTTCCCGGTCAGAGGTGATTTCTGCACCATGGTCTGAGTACTGGGAATCGTCAATATGGAGGGGAGTTCCAAGGTTCTGTTCGATCTCGACAGTGGCTCCAAGTTTGATCAGCTTGGCTACCGAGGAAGGCATGACAGAAATTCGAGTTTCTGACTCTTTAGGAATGAAAATACGCATTCTAATTTCCGAATGTGGATATAAAGAGCGGTATTATATAATTAGAATAAGATTAAATAGAAACTTCTTTTTCGACGAAGAGAGCAGGACCGTTCTGATAAATGTCTTCGATAACGTCCGGATACTTCTCCAAAATAATTTTACGGCGCAGTTTCATTGTCGGCGTCAATTCCCTGCCGTCGATGGTTGGCGGTGTGAGAATGAAGCGGAAGTCCCTGATCTTCTGCCAGTGATCGAGAGATTGATTAATTTGTTCGATGAGATGCCTGACCTCTTCGACAATTTCCTCTGTTTTCAGAAATGCCTCGTCATCCATTCCTATGCAGTTTCTTTTCTCTTTCAGGTGTTCGACCGCTGGAAAATCCGGGAACAGCAGGACTGATGGATAGGGCCTGCTTTCTCCGATCACCATCGCCATGTCGATCAATGGAGATTCTGAAAGCTTTTGCTCAATAGGGACGGGCGAAACATACTCCCCCTGGGAAGTTTTAAAGGCTTCAGTTATCCGTCCCTGGATGACCAGGTGACCGTCCTCATCCAGGTATCCGTGGTCGCCTGTGTGAAGCCACCCTTCCGGGTCGATTGTCTTTCTTGTAGCGTCCGGGTTGAGATAGTATCCTTTCATCACGGTCGGGCTGTGTGCCAGCACTTCCCCGTCTTCGCTGATCTTAAACTGCACTCCGGGGACGGGAGGGCCGACGGTTCCGATCTTATTATTTTCCAGCCTGTTCACAGCGATGCATGATCCTTCAGTCAACCCCCAACCCTGCAAGATCGGAATACCGACTGTCAGGTAGAAACGGTGCAAATGGGGGTTCAAAGCAGCTCCGCCTGACAGGATGGAGTGGAAATGGGGGCCGAATGCGTTTCGAATTTTGGAATAGACCAATTTGTCGGCGATTGGAAAAAACAGTTTTTTTATCCAGTCATCTTCCCGATGGGCAAGATTGAACGCCCACGTGCCGATAAAGCGTTTGATGGGACCGCTTCTCTGTATTTTTTCCAACATTTTTGAGTAGGCTTTTTCCAAAATGCGCGGAACAACAATCATCCGCGTGATCGGGATTGCCGTTGTGACTGAGGTGATCTTAGTGAGGTCGTTGAGAAAATAGATCGGAACGCCCCATGCAGTCATGATCAAGTGGATTTGCTTGGCAAAGATGTGGGGCAAGGGAAGGATGCTTAAATACTTATCATTTCCTCTGAGTCGGAAATCGTCCATGTTGACGATGCTGACAAGGTTCCGGTGGGTCAGTTCTACTCCTTTTGGGCTGCCTGTGCTTCCGCTTGAATAAATAATGGTGGCGACGTCATCGGGATGGACTGCTTGTTTCAGGATCTCTATCTGATAGGGTGTTTCTTTCAGGATGTTCATCCCTATTTCTACCCATTCATAGAAGTTGTGGTCAGTGTGTTCGTAAGCTCCCCGTTCAATGCCGATTGTCGATTCAAACTTGTCTTTGTACGCCTTGATGTGGTCCCAATCCTCCTGGTCTCCAACGAACAGCCACTTTGGCTTTGATTGCTCCACTTCATAGACAAAATGTCTTTGGGAAAGGTTTGAAAAGAAAGGGACAGTGACCCCGCCCGCCAATGTGATAGCAAAATCGATAATGCTCCAGTAGGGTGAGGATTTAGCGTATAGGCCAACGCGCTCTCCCTTTTGCAGCCCCTGCTCTTTCAGGCAGAGAGCAAGGCTTTCCACTTGATTGACAACTTGTTCAGTGGATAGGTGGAACCATTTGCCATCTTTCATATAGTTGAAAGCCTGGCTTTGTCTGGGCCGTTCATTAAAACTATGCAGTACATCAGGAAGATGTCTAAGAGGGTCCATATCTCAATAGTTACCATAAATTGGGGTGTAAAATCTATAAATTAATATTTAATTTACGTAAGTAATTGATAATTAGTGTGGAAAGAACTAAAAAATGGTAGATATAGTATTTCGAAGAAGGAAATAATTACTAGTGGGAGGGTTGATCTTCAGGATTGAACCCTTGAGAGGGAAGTACGGATACGAGCGTGACCTGGTCTAAAAAGTTGCAGCAAGGTTCGGCTTCGATATCGTAGTAATAATCGCCTTCTTTCAGCATGTTCACCCGGGTAACTGTGGCCACTGAGAGACCTGGAGGAAAAACTCCGTCCATTCCGGTGGTGATCAGCAGGTCTTTTGGGAGAATGATCGGAAGGGGTGGGTACGCTTCCGATTCGCTTCCGATCACAGCCCCGCTTCTCAAATCTCTTGCCGGGCCTTCATGATCGGGGAAATCGTAGTTGAATCCGGTTCCGATGAGGTTTCCGATTTTTGTTCGGTATTGAGAAAGCGAACTCCCCTTTAACTCTCCTTTCGCAAGATACCAGGTGCGCTCATCAATGGAACGGACAGCTCTGACAGAAGGGTTCAGAGAAGGATCGGTAATCAGCCTGACGCGGCTTTGTTTGTGTCCAACATAGTCGATCACGCCGACGACGGTCGTCCCGACGACGACCGGGCTGTTGAGGGAAATGATCTGCTTTCCGAGCTTTTGATTGTGCGCCTCTCCTGCATTGATCCACAATACGCTGTCCCATGATCCGCTTGACCGAAAAATGACTTGAGCCGGAACAGACTGCAACTGTTTGCTCATGATGATCTCCCTTTCGTTTTGCCTTAAAAGATGCAAGGGAGTTGCTGTCTGCGCTTCTTCTAAGAACTGCTCTTGCCTGAGGAGCTCTTCGAGCTTTCCGATCTCATTTCGCAGCAGTTGGTTTTCCAGTCGGAGTTTTTGGATCTCTTCATTGACGTAGTAAGTTTCACCGTCGGGCTCTTTGAATGTTTCCTCGGTCAGGTGCTGGATCCCTTGCTTGATGATCGCCATTTGGTTCCATGTGGGGGCAAGGATGGCAACACTTGTTCCTTGAATCCTTTCTGTGGTCGTTTTTGAGAGGCTTAACAGAAGCAGCAACACTGCAAGCAGCTGGAGAAAGGGTTTAGGAGAAATTTTTCTTGAACTCATGGTGTTTCTTGTACGGATAGGATCGAATCGATAAAGTAGTCAAGATTGTTGGGGTTCAGTCCGGCAATGTTGATTCTTCCGTTTTTCAACATGTAGATCCCTTTTTCTTCTTTCAGACGGTGGGCCTGATCGGAATTCATTCCGGAAAATGAGAACATCCCGGTTTGATGGGAAAGATATTGATAGGCCTGGTTTCCGCCTCTGGCGTTAAGGCCGGACACAAGGTTTTTTCTCGTCTCTTGAATGCGGGAGCGGATATTTCCCAATTCTTCCTCCCATTCATTTCGGAGGGGTTCGGAGTTCAAGATCGTCGAAACAATCCTTCCGCCGTGCAACGGAGGCATTGAATAATTGCTTCGGATGATCCGTTTGACCTGGCTGCCGACGATGCTTGCGCTTTTTTCATTTTCGCAGACAATCGAAAGGTGTCCGACCCTTTCCCCGTACAGACCGAGATTTTTTGAATAAGAGCTCGCGACGATCATCTCAGAAAAATTCTGGGCGAACAGTCTGACAACTTTTGCGTCTTCCTCAACTCCCTTATCAAAACCCTGATAGGCCAGGTCCAGGAAAGGGATGATTTTCTTCTCTTTGATCAGCTGGCAAAGTTCTTCCCATTGGGAGAATGTGGGATCGGTTCCCGTGGGGTTGTGGCAGCAAGGCTGCAGCAAAATAGCGGACCCGGATGGAATGCGGTTGACAGAGTCGCGAAGCGCTTGGAAATTGACCCCATGGTTGAGGGGGTCGTAATAATTGTAGGTATCGATTGTTAGTCCCGCGCTTCGAAAGATGGACAGGTGATTGCCCCAGGTGGGATCGGAAAGGTAAATGGTGGAGCAGATCTCATTTCTCTTTAGAAACTCACCGGCGATTCTCAAGGCACCGGTCCCTCCCAAGGTCTGCGCTCCAAAAATGCGGCTTGGGTCGCAATCTTTGCCGAAGACAAGCTCGATGGAGGCGTCAATATACGACTTCAATCCTCGAATCGGAAGATATTCTTTATTCAGATGTTGATCGATGATGAGCTGTTCAGCCTTTCGCACGCAGTTCAACACAAGGGGGTGCCCTTCTGAATCCTTGTAGGCTCCAACGCCCAAGTTGACTTTGGAGGTGCGCTCATCGTTTTGATAAGCCAGTGTTAGATCTAAAATGGGGTCGCCAGGAACTTCTTCGAGTTTATCAAATGCAGCCATCTCACTATTTCCGTATTCACAATGGAAACATAATCATAATTAAGAGTGTTGGAAATGTCGAGGGAAACACGTTATGGTCGAGAAAATTGAATATATCTGTGTCTGAGGAGTTAACTAAGCGTCACCAATGTCGGTGAATTTCTTTGTGTCTTAGTTTCTTTGTGTTCATTTTTTTATCTTTAACGGTTTGTGATAAAGGGAAAATTCTAAACACAAAGTCGCAAAGACTCAAAGATTGAAGATAAAGTCAAGTGACCAACAGATGTGAGATGATGAAAATGGAGCGTAACGGAGTCGAACCGTTGACCTCAACAATGCCATTGTTGCGCTCTACCAACTGAGCTAACGCCCCGCAAAGGATCAATCATTTTATCGGAAAGGTCGATAAGAATCAAGACTCTCCGTTGTCCAAATTGTTTTCAAACAGACGTTGCCATCGTTCCATTTCACTTTCCCTGGGAATACCCGAGTCGATCGCTTTTTTAGGCTTGGAAACAGCTTTCTTCGGCTCCGTTTCTTCGAATTTTTTCTCAAATATCTTCAGATAATTGCTGTCGGCTTGATCGACTTCCCCTTTTTCGAACGTTTCAAAGACTTCATCGGGCAAAGAGATCTTTGGGGGTTCCTCCGGTACATAGTCTTTGGGAAGCTCTTTCTTTTTCTTTCGGAAACGATGGTCCAGCCATCGCATGAAATCTTCGACCTTTTCGGATTTGGCATGCGTGCGACGAGCGCGCCAGGCGAGATTGTTATCAGAGGTGACGACGATCTCTTCTCGGGGGTTGGGAGTCGATCCTAACTCGTTGATGATGTAATCATCTGCTGTTTCCCCTTCATCAGTGAAGCAGATTTCAAGAAAGTCAAGATGAGTGCGCGATCCGAGCCCTTCATGGTATTGGGCATCAAATACAATGGTGACATCAAGACCAACGACCCGGATCTTTTCATAGAGGTCGGCAATGAACTTTTCCCGTTCTTCCTGCAACGAATCCTTTGTGATGGACATCCGGAACATCAAGTTGTAGCCATCAATGTAATAATGCATCAACCACCCTAAATAGAATTATACGGGTACAATAAAAGAAAGAGTGATTCAGTGGTTAGAGAAAAAAATGATCGAGATCAACCTTCTTGACCGGATAGGTTCTCAGCATTTGCGATCTTTGTTTCGATAAATCCAAGAACTTTATCTAAAGCCTTTCGCCTGTGTGAGATACGGTTTTTGGTTTGTTCATCAAGCTCTGCAAATGTTTTATCGTAATCGTGTTTGATGAAAATGGGATCGTAACCGAACCCATTTCTTCCCTTTTCCTCATATCCGATCAATCCTTCACAAGTAGCGCGGACAGTTTTCAATATCCCTTCAGGACCTGCGATCGTAATGCAGCACTCGAAATAAGCAGATCTCTCGAGATCTTCCAACCCTTCCATTGCTTTCAGCAGTTTGTCGCGGTTTTCCTTATCTGTTGCATCAGATCCTGCGTACCTTGCCGAGTAAACGCCAGGCTCTCCGTTCAGCGCAGGAACGACAAGACCTGAATCATCGGCTAAAACAATGGCGTTCAAGGTTTTAGCGGCATCTAAAGCTTTCAGGTCTGCATTTTCCTGGAAGGTCTCTCCAGTTTCTTCTGGAAGCTGATAGTCGGGAAAATTTCTTAGGGAGATGACATCAATGCTCTCCAGGCTCTTGAGCATCTCCCTGAACTCCCTGATCTTGTGGAGATTATGCGAGGCTAAAATCAGTTCCATTATCCTATCCTTCAAAGACGCTTTTCAAAGCTGTGATCTTGTATTCATCGTCTTTGAATGTAAATGAATCTCCAATTTTATGGCCACTCATTGCTTGGGCAATTTGCGATTGGTAGGAGATGATTCCATGATCAACATCCGCTTCCCAGGGGCCCAGGATCGTAAATTCTTCATTAGAGCCGTTAGATCCCTCTACGCTGACAACGCATCCGACACCGACGACCGAAGGATCGATATCTTCAGGGGTCAGGACCCTTGCAGAGTTTAACTGTTTGGATAGCATTTTCATTTCGGACTGGAGTCGGGAGCGTTTTTCACAAGCGAACTTGTATTCGGAGTTTTCCCTGAGGTCGCCATGCGAACGCGCCTCTTCCACTTCTTTTGCGTTCTCAACCATTTCGACTGTCGCAATATGTTTGACCCTTTCCTGGGTTTTACGATACCCATCTTCGGTTGCCCATAAGACCGAGGAGTCGTCAGTGATCGACTTCGTCCTGGTAGGAGCCAGGGAAGGATGCACGACTTGAGCGAGCGAACGCATGATCTTCTTATCGTGATCGGAAAATGCGTGCACTTTGGCGACAAGGAGCAAGAACTCTTTGATGAATTCAAAGGTGGTTCCCTCAATGAGATTTCGGACAACTTCGAATCTCTTGGCAGTCAAAATGTTGTACATTTTTTTGACAAGATCCTTCCATTCGCTGTCATGCTCAATCCGATGGAGCAGGATCAAAAAGGCCTCAAAGAACTGACATTGTCCTTCTTTGTTGGAGAAAGGGATGTTCCCTGGGTTTTTCTTGCAGATCTTTTGGAAATACCAGACAAAGATCTCGGGATGTTTTTCCGGGTGTCTCAGCAGGGTGTTGAGCTTTTTCATCAACAATTCCCGGGATTCTCCCGATTGCATTTCCTGAAAAATATAGTCGCGCAAGGGGTTTTGGTGGATAGAGAAAAGCAAGGAGGCGAATAGCTCGGGCCAGTCTTCTCTGCTTTCCCGAATCATTGTCAAGGCGCGTTTTTTAAACGCGACGATATCCATGGAATTGAGAATGTCTTCGATATTGTCCATTGACTGAATGAAATCTTTGACAGACTTCCCTTCGATCTGATGACCGAACAGGGTTTCCAGAAAAATGCAGATTTGAAGCTCTTGGGCCGAGGACAGCATTTCAGCGGAAAGTAGACCGATCAATTTGTCCTTCAACGTGTCTTTAACTTCCTGCTTCCTTAGTACATGAGGAAGATCCCTGACATAGGTGTAGGTGGTCTGCACGATATCATCGACAGCGGTCTGTTTTTCAATCTCCCGATGCAGTTCGTCTTCATGCGAAAGCTCTTTCTTTCGGAGGATAAAGGGATTTTTCAGGGTGCTTGGGGTTGCGACCATCGTATCTTTTTTCAGGCGCGCCCTTGCTCCCTGCCACCACCGGCTCCATTCAGATTCGGGGATCACGAGCACGCATAGCTCGTCTTTGATCTCGCCGGCGGTTTTTGGGCCGAGGTCACGTAATAAAGCCTTGATCACCTCTAGAGGGTCTTCTTTAGCCTGCCTTTCCAATAAGTCGGGATCAGCGAAGCGGCGGGCAAGGAAATGCTCGTCGTGCAAGGGGATAAGCGTTTTGAATGCGTTTTCGAATGACAGGTGCTTGATCCCTGTGACATTTTCAAATTCGACTGCAATTTGTTCCCTGATCAGGGAAAGGTCCATGATCTCGCCGGTTCCCCAACCGCTTGTATGGTATACGAATTTTCCTTTCGCCATATGAGAGAGAAGCTCATAATTTGAAATAGCCCTTTGAAAGTTTGTCTGCGTGCGCAGACCGATCTGACGAAGCTTCTCTTTGAACTTAGGGTCGGAGCCGTAGCGTTTGGTCAGCATGGCAATCGCCGTGTCTGCCAGTAGGGGAGAATTGGTCGTTTGCAGGTCTAGAATCCTTTTCAGGACTTGATAGGACTCATCTTCGTCCTTAATGCATTGCCACAAGGGTAAAGCGGTTTCGGCGAATTGCCCGAACAAGGTGTTAAAGTCGGAGTTTTTGATCATGTCGAGAAGAGCAATGAACTCTTCGCTGTCCACTTCATCGTTTGTGCAGTACTCTTCCCATAGTTGAAAAAATTTATGAAAGTCTCGATTGTTGATTTGGTTTTGGAATTCTTCCAAATAACTCATGTAGTCCTACCCTTTAGATCCAGTGATTAGATTTTGCAAGAAGTGAGAAAAATAACATTTCCTGCGTCAGGGATTATACAAGTTGTTGGGTTTATTGACAATATACTGAATAAACTTCAAGATCAGATGTTTGAGGGGTATGCAATGTTTTTTTGGAATAGATACGACGAAACTCCTTTGACTCAGGCCGTTATTGCCAATAACATCGAGCTTGTCGAGAGGCTGGCCCATCATAATTCCCACCGTAAAGCTGAGAATTTCCTGGGATTCAACGCAGACGACCTGGCCCTTTATCTAGGCAGGGATGAAATTATTGAAGTGCTTGGGCTCAAAAAGCCCGCAAGGTTCAAGGTCCTTAAAAAGGGAGAGGAAGATGTGGTGGAAATGGGGGTTTCCGAATACGAATCATTTTTTCAAACACGATATACCTCGTCCCTTAGGATGACTTCCTATCCCGACTTTTGCAAAATCATCAAAAAATGTCCCAGTCGAGTGAAAAAGGGGGGAATGGGTGTCTCGATGCGGGGGCTGTTTGAAGAAAATCGGGAGAAGATCAAGAGCGGGTACGTCTGCGAGTCGACGATCAAATGGATCAGTGATCAGATGGGGTATGGGCTTTTTACTGACAGGTTTATCCGAAAAGGGGAGTTTATCGGCGAATATGTCGGTCTGCTTTTGATCCGCCAAATTATTTCTAAAATTGAAGGAAATTATTGTATGAGATATCCGAAGTTATCCTTTGGTTTATCTTATTATACTGTGGACGCGGAACGGATCGGAAACGAGACCCGTTTCATCAATCACAACTATGTTCCTAATGTCAAACCTGATTCTGCTTTGGAAAAGGGGTTCAGCCACTGCGTGATGATAGCCCTCCGCGATATAGAGGCTGGAGAACAGTTGACCTATGATTACGGCGAAGACTATTGGCGGCACCGTAATCCCCCTTTGGATTTCTGACTTGGAACTAATTCTTTTTATTTGTTACACTATATCATTAAAATTTATCGGTTTGAGTTA
>CAZWOB010000050.1:0-4985 GCA_964635295.1 uncultured bacterium | reverse complement strand
GAAAAACTGGGCATCCCCTTGGACGAACAGAAAAGACTGACCAATGTTGCCGTCGATATGGTCTTTGATTCCGTCTCCATTGGAACGACGTTCAAGAAGAAACTTGAAGAGGCCGGAGTCGTCTTATGCTCTATTTCGGAGGCCGTCCATCAATATCCCGAACTGGTAGAAAAATATTTGGGAAGCGTTGTTCCAATCGGCGACAATTTTTTCGCGGCTCTCAATTCGGCCGTTTTTTCCGACGGTTCGTTCGTGTATGTGCCCAAGGGAGTGAAATGCCCGATGGAGCTGTCGACCTATTTCCGCATCAATGACAAAGAATCGGGGCAGTTTGAAAGGACGCTGATCATCGCAGAAGAAAGGTCGTCCGTCAGTTACCTCGAAGGATGCACGGCGCCCGCTTACGATACCAATCAGCTTCACGCGGCTGTGGTCGAACTGATCGCGCTCGATGACGCTGAGATCAAGTACTCGACAGTGCAGAACTGGTATGCCGGAGATCCGAAGACCGGGGCCGGTGGCGTTTATAATTTTGTCACAAAACGGGGCAGATGCGCTGGAAAGCGTTCAAAGATCTCGTGGACACAGGTTGAAGTGGGGGCGGCGATCACATGGAAATACCCAAGCTGCCTCCTTCAAGGGGATGATTCCATCGGTGAGTTCTATTCAGTTGCATTGACAAACGGGAAAATGCAGGCGGACACGGGAACAAAAATGATCCACATGGGAAAAAATACCCGCTCGACGATCATCTCGAAGGGGATTTCCGCAGATCAGTCGCACAACACCTATCGCGGACTGGTCAAAGTGACCCCGAAGGCAGAGGGAGCGCGCAATTACACGCAATGCGACTCCATGCTCGTCGGCGACCAATGCTCCGCGAACACGTTTCCTTACATCGATGTGGGAAATTCGAAAAGCGAAGTTGAGCATGAAGCGTCGACGTCGAAGATGAACGAGGAGCAGATTTTTTATTTTCTCTCCAGAGGGATCTCGCAAGAAGACGCGATCAATATGATCGTCAACGGGTTTTGCAAAGAGGTCATTCAAGAGCTTCCCCTGGAGTTCGCAACAGAGGCCAAACAGCTGCTGGCCCTTAAACTTGAAAATTCAGTAGGTTAATCGAAATGTTATTAAAAATTAAAAATCTATCAGCTTCCGTCGATGGAAACCCTTTGCTCAAAGGAGTCGACCTCGAAGTCAAACCGGGAGAAATCCACGCCATTATGGGCCCGAACGGCGCCGGGAAGTCTACACTCGCGAAAGTCCTCGCAGGGCATCCATCATATGAGGTGACGGGTGGAGAGGTGTGGTTCAAAGGGCAGAACCTCCTCGAAATGGAGCCAGACGAAAGAGCGCATCTGGGGCTGTTCATGAGCTTTCAATACCCTGTCGAGATCCCGGGCGTCAGCAATATGCAGTTCCTCCACTCCTCCTACAACGCGATCAGAAAAGCGTCGGGCGAGCCTGAGATCGGGTTGGAAGCGTTTGAGAAAACTCTCGATGAAAAAATGAAAATGATGGAGATCCGTCCTGAATTCAAGAACCGCAACCTTAATGAAGGGTTTTCAGGCGGGGAGAAAAAACGGAATGAGATCCTGCAGATGGCTGTCGTCAATCCTGCGCTTGCTATTTTGGATGAAACGGATTCAGGCCTCGATATCGATGCGATGCGTACGGTCGCGGGTGGGGTGAACCATTTGATGAATGATGAAATGGGCCTGATCTTGATCACCCACTACCAACGCTTGCTTGACCATATCCGCCCCCATAAAGTTCATGTGATGGTTGAAGGGAAAATCATTGAATCAGGCGGGCCGGAGCTGGCTTTGAAGCTCGAAAGCCAAGGGTATGACTGGTTGATCAAAGACAAGCAAGAGGAGATGGCCTGATGAGCTCATTTCAAGAGCAGCTTGAACAGCATTACCAAGGTCTGTCAGATGACAATGCCCTGAAGGTGATCCGTCAGAAAGCCTGGGACCAATTTCAAACCGTTGGGCTTCCTCAGAAGAATCAAGAAGTGTGGCGTTCGATCAAATTGCGCAAGCTATATGAAAAACCGATTGCGCCAGCGCTGTCCGTATCATTTTCGCGTGAAGAAGTGGAGCCATTGATCATTCCTGGGTTTGAGCAGCGGTGCCTGGTCTTTACGAATGGGCGGTTGGACCTTGAGCTTTCATCGATCGAAGAATTGGATGACCGTCTTGTCGTTTCACATCTGGACAAAGCGACAAGGTCTTATGGGGGCTTTCTCAACCACTCGTGGACGAAAGCGCTCAAAGAGGAGTCCGACCCTTTCGCGCTATTGAACTCTGCTCTGGGTATTGACGGCGCTTTTCTTTATCTCCCTCCAAAGGCAGTGATCGAAAAACCTGTGCAGATATTATCCGTTTACCGAACGGAAACACCTGCGATTTCTCAACCGCGGCTGCAATTATTCGCCGGTAAACATTCGCAGCTCACATTGGTTTCTACTCCCTGTTTCCTGAATGGCGGCTCGGTCTGCAATGCTTCATTCGATATTTCCCTCGATGAAAACGCTCAGGTGTCGCTGTATCAGCTGAATCACCAGATGCCGGAACATCATTGGCAGCTGGAGTCTGTGCGGGCGACCTTGAAAAGGGACAGCCGGTTCTCCGCCGTCAACTTGACAAATGGATCTGAAACCGTTCGCAGCGATTACAAAGCTGTTTTGACGGGTGAAAATGGGGAGGTCAATCTTTCAGGTCTTTGGATGCTTCAAGATGCTTCTGAGGCCCACACCAATATCCTGATCGATCACCAGGCCCCTCATTGCCGTTCTAACCAGCTTTTCAAAGGGGTGTTAGACGATGTCAGCCGCAGCAGCTTCGAAGGGAAGATCTATGTGAGGCAGGCGGCCCAAAAAACGGACGCTTTCCAGTTGAACAATAATTTACTCCTATCTGAAAGGGCGAATGCATTCAGCAAGCCGAACCTGGAAATTTTTGCCGACGATGTTAAAGCGTCGCACGGCGCTACTGTGGGACAGTTGGACAAGGAGCAGATGTTCTATCTTAACTCTCGAGGCTACTCTAAAGAGATGGCGCAGAAAATGATGATCAGGGGATACATCCTCGAAATCATTGATCTGTTGGATGATCCATCCGTAAGGGAATGGGCGTTCGCAAAACTGACTAAGGGCTGGGCATGACAAAGGACCTTTCACATTTGAGAAATGATTTTCCGATGCTTTCTCAAAAGATGCATGAAAGGCCCCTTGTTTATCTGGATTCCGCGGCGACTGCGCAAAAGCCCGCATGCGTCATCAACGCTGTCAACGACTTTTACACTACCCACTACGGAACTGTCCATCGCGCTGTCTACCAGCTGGCTTCTTATGCGACCGAAAGCTATCAGCAGGTGCGTGAGAAAGCTCGCGCATTCATCGGCGCCCGTTCAGCTAACGAGGTGATTTTTACGAGGGGAACGACCGAGTCGATCAATATGATCGCGTATTCTTACGGCAAGGCTTTTATCCGGCCGGGCGATGAAATCCTCATCACGGAAATGGAACATCACTCCAATATCGTCCCCTGGCAGATCGCTTGTGAAGACCGCGGGGCATCGCTGAAAGTTGTTCCCGTATTGGACAATGGCGAGCTGGATCTGGCTGCTTTCCGCAGTCTTCTTTCCGAGAAAACGAAGCTGGTCGCTGTCACCCATGTTTCCAATACGCTGGGAACAGTGAACCCTATTCAGGCGATTGTCGCCGATGCCCATGAGGTTGGCGCGCATGTTTTGGTGGATGGCGCTCAGGCTGTCCCCCATTCTCCCGTCAATGTCGCGGAGCTTGATTGCGATTTCTACGCTTTTTCCGTTCATAAGGCCTTTGGCCCTACCGGGATTGGAGTTTTGTACGGGAAAGAGGACCTTCTCAATCAGCTCCCTCCATATCAAGGGGGCGGAGATATGATCGACAAAGTGGCATTTGAAAAGACCACCTACCAAAATGCCCCTTTAAGGTTTGAGGCTGGCACCCCGATGATTGCCGAAGTGATCGGTTTGGGTGCGGCAATTGATTACCTCAGCCAAATCGGCATGGAGAATGTTCAACAGTGGGAGCATCAATTGCTCGTCTATGCCGAAGAACAGTTGAGAGATATCGATGCGTTAAAAGTGATCGGCCAGTCGAAAAACAAGGGCGCGATCATCAGTTTTCTTGTCGAGGGGGTCCATCACCTTGATCTGGGCACTTTCCTGGACCTTCAAGGGGTTGCGGTCAGAACCGGTCATCATTGCACGCAACCGCTGATGAAAAGGTTTGGAACGACTGGTACGACCCGCGCATCATTTGCCCTGTACAATAACAGGGAAGATGTCGATCGTTTTGTCTCTGCATTAAAGACAGTGATTCAAAAACTCCATGCGTATTGATTCGAAGCAAGCCGTTCAGTTGCTCAATTCCGGCGGTGTTGTCGCCTTGCCTACAGAGACAGTGTATGGATTAGCTGCTTCGCTAAAGTTCCCTGAAGCCATCAAGAAGGTATTTTCCCTGAAAGGGAGACCTTCAGACAATCCCTTGATCATCCATGTCGGAATGATCGACCAGCTTATTCCATACGTAAAAAACCGGCCTCCACACTTTGAAAACCTTGCGCAGAAGTTTTGGCCAGGAGCATTGACTCTTGTGTTGGAAGCCAATCAAGAAGCAGTTCCAGACTCGGTCCGTGCGGGGTTGCCGACAGTGGCGGTCCGCATTCCGGCACACCCTGAAACCCGTCAAGTGTTGCGAGAAACTGGAGCATTGGTCATGCCTTCCGCGAATCTGTCCGGACGCCCATCCGCAACGGCAGCTCAACATGTGATCGACGACTTTGGAGATGCTGTGCCAGTGCTTGACGGCGGAGACTGTCTTAGAGGGATCGAGTCGACCATTTTGATCTATCGGGAGCCGCGATGGGTGATCGCGAGACAGGGGGCTATTACGCCCGAAGAGCTCGAAAAAATTATTGGCTATTCCCCAT
>CAZWOB010000049.1:2132-16212 GCA_964635295.1 uncultured bacterium | reverse complement strand
AAACGACTTTTGTTCATAGCATACCCACATTTGAAATTTTTCTTTTAAATTTGAAAGTACAACAATGAGGGGATTAAAAAAAGGAATTTATTTTAAATTCTGATTTTTATCGCTTGGCATAAGCTAAAACATTGATTTTTAAATAAATACAACTCTCTGCGGAACGAACGGAGTTTCGGGAAACAGCGTGTCGTGAAGCTCTTTCAGTTGATCGACATGCTTAAAGCTCATGTCCATTCCCTCAGCGAACCTTTCCACACGTTCTGGCAGAGGGGGACGTTTACGCACTAAAAGAGCGCGCACCATCATCAACATCAAGACATGCTCTTCCTGCTCTTTGGTTAAAACACCCTCGTCCTGTTCGACAAGATAGCAGTTAGCCGCTAATTGGGAATTGGATCCCGCTCCGCGATCGATCTGGTCTTTACAGCTTTCGTTGACTGAATCCATATCTCCTTCAACAATAATCATTTTCACGAGATTATCGTAGAAAAGTTCGATAAACCAGCGCCGCTGCTCAACTGTCAGAGTTTCACTGCCGGCAAACACTTTTTCGTGAATTTGATCGATGACGTTTTTGGCTTTAGCATCAAATTCGGGAATCAGGTCACGTATCGTCTGCGGGATGTAACAGCCAGTGATGTGGCGCGTTTCCGTTCCCTGACACACTTGATCGAACAGGCTCCCCTTGAAGGTATCCGCATCGGCAGCTTCCGCCCACTCTCCTTTCTGCCAATAGAACTTGGAGTTTTTCGAAAGCGCGATCGCAAAGTAAGCCCCTTTGACATCTTCATCATCTTGCTTGTCGAGGATCAAATTGCAACGGGCTGTTTCATCTCCATTGATAAAGTATGCCAACCAGCCCGTCTTAGGAATAAGGTTCTGATTATTGACAAACAGGTGCTTCTTGCCTGTGGTCTTGTAATGACGCATCAAAGCAACGAATTCTTCATTCAATCGAGCAACCGACTTGCTGTCCTCGTTTGTCGGCGTTCCCATCCCAAGCATTTTAACAAGTTTGCCGCCAACTCGTAAACTCCAAAAATGGTGTGTGGGATTTCCCTGCCTGTACGGATCAAAATCACGGTTCCATTGACCGCGTGCGCTGTTTGCCCATTGGTTGAGGAGAGGTGCTTTTGCACTGTAAGGAACGGCTCCCAACCGTTTGTACATAGTCATTACCCTTTTGACAAAGGGGTGTTCTCCATGGACAGTTTCATCCGTCTCGTCCGCCATTTGTCCCAGGGCAACTGCACCCATCTTGTTGAATGTATCCAACGTTTCAAAACACTGTTTTTCCAACGATACATCAGTAAACAACAGGGAGGCAATTTGATGAAGATATTCATTGTTCGGATGAGCTTGAAATTCTTGACGGAATGTGGGAATGAACCGTTGGTTGATGATGTTTCTTACTTGTGCCAGGTATCCCTGATTGAACCTTGTATCATCTGAGGGATCTATCTCGAACTCGCATAATGTTGCATAGAGGTTACTCACAACGTCTGCCTCCTCTCCGACCAATACCCAGCTGCCTTCCATACCGCCAACACCTAAGACTTGAGCAAATTCCTTTTCAAACAACGCCTTAAGTTCCCGAATTTGCGTCTCATACTTCCTCACCTTCCAGGCAAGATCATTCGCTTCACTCGACTGGCTGAAGGTTCCTCCCAGGCGTTCCCAAAAAGTTTTGGGAGTTTCCACCCCCTCATCGCCTGGTAACTGTCCGATCATGGCATCGATCACGCCTAACACCTGATCAAGCGCCTGCGCTTGATCATCCCCTTCATGATCACGATAATGCTCCGCCATATTAGCAATTGCCAGATACACTTCGCTCAAGCGTGCACGCGTCTGCCTCAACAAAGCAAGGTCCTGATCGTTTTGCTCATCCAGGATAGAGATCACCTGCAAAAATTCGTGGACATGGTTTTGAATGCCGCCGATCGTTTCAGAAATCCTTTGCACGTCTTCGAATTCCGCCGGTGCCTGACCAGGCCAAAACCAGTTCCATCCCCATCGCGTTTCCTGCGGGGCTTGCGGTTGTATTTTAGCAAGCGTTTCCAAAATCGATTGATCGTTCTCCAGCTCTTCTCGCACTTGAGGATATTTTTCTTTTGGTTGGCTGCTAAGCGCCTCAGGGCTGATTTGACCGATCAGATGGTCCAATATCGACTCAGGAATTTGCCAGGAAACAGATAGCGAATATATGCCTGTAACCTCTCTTGTCGTTTTCCCAGAATTCACATGTGTGAGTTCGTCTGAAGTCGACAGCATAGCCAATGGCAAACGTTCAGTTTCAAAATGTTCGATCACCCCCTCTCTTTCATAGTCTGACGGAGTAATATAAATCCGGTTGAAAAAAGTGGTCGACAGATTTTGGAATAAGCAGCCCGGTGACGCAGAATAACTTGAAAATGCTGTTTGAGCATGTAGAACGCCTCCCTCATCACCGTAACTTTGGAGATGGGGGTTCAAAGCGTCCATTCCCTCTTGATGCAATGAAGGATTTAACAACAAGACCATCTGTAAAAAACGGATACGGGCAAGCGACTTGACTTCACTTAATTCACATCCAGAGACAATTGACAATCTTTGAGCGGCTTCGTCATCGATGCGGCAATTTTCAATCAAGCGCAAAAGAAAAGATCTGACCACTTCATCATCGGCATATTGAGCTTGCACATCAGCCAATACAGCGGTGAATAGCGACTCAGATAATAACTGATCCAAATTTTCCGATTCAGGAAACCAATGCTTCAGCCACTGAACAAACGATCTGTTTTGTTTTGCCTCATCAACCATTTCTCTGACTTTTTGAGGATCTTCAGTCAACTCCTTCATGAGTTGGTCGCGGACAATTTCTGCAACTCTTGCGGGGTCATCCGCTGCCTTCGACAAGTGAACTTGTGTTTCTGTCCCGAATATTTTAAAAGAGTTGTTTTTCATCCCCATATTGTCCCTGAAAAAAAGCGAGACTGCATGGAGAAATCCCCGTTTAAGATGATCTCCATACGATTCCCCCTCCCTTTTCGCGATCAATTGCTCCAGTCCATCGGCCAGAAAGTCGCTTTTTTCCTCAACGATCCGTGCCGTTGATTTACCCATGCTCTCATTCAAAATAAAACAACTGGATTGATAAGGAAGAGGCGCTACTAATGCCTGTTCGCCGCTCATAATAATCTGCATCAAACGAGCAACCGCCTGTTTTTGTTCTTTGTTGAACGCCAGTGAAGACAGTCCCGGAAATTCTTTTCTCAGAATTTTTTGCGCCACTTTGAACTGTGTCAGCGTGGAGTATGTATATCCTAACTCATTTGTCATAGGAATAGTTTCAAATTTCTCCTTGAACGTTTCATGTAAGCGTAGCGCTTCCGCTTTCGCTTCTTCACACTCCTCCATAAAACAGCCATGAGCCATCTCCATGACTTCCGATTTACCTTCCTTGATCAAAGAAACATAGGCCTGCACATCTTCGGCAGAAAAGGCGTTCAAGCGCTTTGGCTTTTCCCGTTCTGGCTCCGGTGCTGGCGCTGGATGCTGCACTGTTGAGGTTTGACTATCCGGTTCCCTTGCTCCAGACCCTAGATATTGCTGTTCCATCTGATGTTTGCGCTCTTCACGAATAGCCGTTTGTGCAACATCATCGGTCTTTGCGGCGACTTGCTCATGATGACTGTTGGAAGGGGTTTTCGGATTGATAGGCGCATAGTGACGCACCATCGCCCGGAAAGCGGCCACTCCGCCTAATCCGATGAGCGGCAGGGTTGCAATCGCAGCTAACGCGGCAACGGTAATGGTTTTTAATTTTTCCCAAACAGTCAATCTGCTGAAATCAGCAGTTGCATGATGGCGATGGGAAAAAGGGCAAAAATAACTTGCGATATTCATCAACTTTCCATAAGACGTGAGTTATAATTAATAGGTAATGATAAATGGCGTTTTTTAAGATTACATTAAGTCTTTCACTTTTAAATTCATAATTTGTCTATAATTCAAAAGTTATGACAAGCAAAACTGTTACAAATTTTTTCGACATGATCGCTTCCTGCTTCTGGAGATCTCCCTCGGAAGAAAGTGCGAGCCCACCTCCCCTTTGCGAGATGATCAGAACATTTCAAAAAGAACTGACAAAGCAGCAAATGGAAGCTACCGTACATGAACCTGAAGTCGAAAATTTGGCAAAGAGATGGAATACCATTGTCATTCAGGCCACGGAATCAACCCCGAGCAATCCTTTATCTAAAAAAACACTTTGCAAAATCCATGAGATTTCAAAATTAATTCTAGTCAGCAACCCTGTAAACCGCATCCTATGGAAAAATCTTGAAGAGCGCGTTCAACAGTTCGTTCGATCCCTGCACCCCCATTTTCTCCCGCCAATCGCTGAAGCCGACATTGTTCTTCGAACGTCCAGCGCCTCCCGTTTTCAAGCGGGAGATGTTGGAATAGTCCGCTGCGGTGACGAGCACCAATTTCAGGTAAGATTTATCAAAGCAGAAAGATCGACCCTTCACTTCGCGATTGAAGGAGAAGAAAATACCTGGTTGAAAGTTGCCTCCTCCCTAAAGCCTAATATTGGAAGCCTTGTGCACCCGTTCATTTCCCATCTTCCCTATGGGATCGGGAAATTTTTCCACACAGACGATCTGGTTTCAAAGATCGAGGAATTCAGCCATCGACGGCATATAGCTGCCCAAATTGTCCCTCAATTAACTCATCAATTATTTATTGCAAAACAACTCTATCTCAATAGGGTCCTTCAGGCTGCCGGCGTTAAAATCCCTTGCCCCAAGGATTATTCATTCCAATGTGAATGGGTCATTGATCGACAGAGCTCAACGGAAGGCTTAAACGAATTTCTAGACCGTACCGGCTCTGCAGATCTGGTAGCAGACCAGATCGCGCAATTTCTCATCCTGGAGAAAACGATGGGCATCTACATATTGGGAGATTCTGAATCAAGTTGGGACCATAAGCTCACGTCGGCGTTTGAAATGGAAGGTGAGAACGTTTATTGCGCTTTACCAAGAAAGAAGATCGAATTTTTAGATGGACCTTTTGAAGAACGGATGGAAACGGTCTGCAATTATATCTCCCTTTCCTATCCTCAGCTTGAACAGTCCATTCCGAGAATTAAGGAAGCTGTTGAACAAGCCCGATCCCCATCAACGGCAATTGATATCTTAAAAGAAGGATTTTCCAATCACTTCCTGAGAGTGGACGATCCCCTGAATCATGAGATCGCTACTGTCTGTTTGCAATTGACCCCGTTGCCTTTTTTAAAACCGTTTTCCTGGAATCGGTTCAGAAGCCCCAACGAGTTCCTGCTGTATTGCAGTTTGCACCTGGCCATTAACGAGAACAGGGAGCCTCTCGTGAATGAACTCCGAAATCTGTACCGAAAATGCAAAGAACTTCTTCTCAACATCCCAGATAAGGGAAAACCCCATCCACTGTTAATCGGAACTGACTTCTCACAAGTTGTTGAACGGGACCTTGAATTGCGCAAAGAGATTCGTTTATCAAGCATTAAAGAAATTTTACGTCGTTTCAAGGAAATGCCTGAGCTTTCGCTCTACTCACATATTGAAAAGGTTGTCCATTCTATAAATGTACAATTGAACAAAGATGACGACCTTAAAGATGTCAGCCTCATGAAATATTCCACTGTCGGAGAATTTTTCGGAGGAATTTTCTGGAACGGCTTTGCCGAGGAGCTGAATTCTTGGGCCTTTCCAAAGAAATGCTGCCCGTCAATGCAGACAAAACTGGCACTAACAGCTGCATTGCCCACCAGTCCCGAACAAAGACAAATGAATTTAGAAGTCATTCTTTTTAAAAACTTTGTGGAATTCAGAGAAAATCAGGAATCTACCGCCGTAAAAAAACGTCCTATATAACTGATTTCGTATCGTTTAGAACTCATTGCAAATAAATACATTAAAATATTATTTTATAAATGGACTGGTGCAGAAGTTGTCATCATGAACCTATCTCATTAAGAAGATTTATCTGGATTTGGATGGATTATTTCTTGGGAAAGAAAATCGAGGCGATGTCAATATTTAATATTATAGGCAAGGCTCGATTTCTCTTCCCCAGGGAAAAAGACGCCAAATACGGTTAAAAATTTTAATGAGATAGGTTCATTGGTGAGTTGAAACTTATCCTCTTTACCTGTAAACTTTTCGCATAATATCGTCATACTTATTAATACGATTAATGCATCAATAAAAACTGGGTAAACATGTTGGACAAAGAAATGGAAGACTCCACAATTGAAATCGAAATCGAAAATGCGCTTTTCGATTCCATTAATAACGGGAACAAAGATCCCGCCAAAGATGTGATCTATCCCGAAACAATCGATGTTTTCCCACTGCTGCGGCGCCCCTTTTTCCCCGGGATGGCCGCTCCTCTGGTGATTGAACCCGGCCCATTTTACGAGACGTTGAAAAGAGTCGCTAAATCCGATCACAAATGTGTCGGCCTGCTTTTAACCAAGTCAGAAGAAGCGGACATTTACAAAGTCAAGATAAAGGACCTGAACAAAATCGGAGTCCTCGCAAGGATTCTGCGCATCATCCCCATGGATAATGGCGGAGCGCAAGTGATCCTGAATATGGAAAAGCGGATCAAAGTCGTTAAGAACGTTCCTGCAAAAAAGCATTTAAAGGCCAAGGTCTCCTACCACGACGATAAGATCAACCAGAGCGCCAAACTTAAAGCCTACACGATCAGCATCATTTCAACGATCAAAGACCTGTTGAAGCTGAATCCTCTATTTAAAGAAGAGCTTCAAGTCTTTCTGAGCCATTCCGACTTTACCGAACCCGGGAAAATTGCCGATTTTGCAGTTGCCCTCACCACTGCAAGCCGCGAAGAACTTCAGGAAGTCCTGGAGACCTTCAATGTACCGAAAAGAATCGAAAAAGCCCTCCTCCTTCTAAAAAAAGAACTGGACCTCAGCAGGCTTCAACAAAATATCAATCAAAAAATTGAAACAACAATTTCCAAAGGGCAGAAAGATTTCTTTCTGCGCGAGCAGTTAAAGACGATCAAAAAAGAGCTGGGAATCGAGAAAGACGATAAGACCCTCGACAGAGAAAAATTTGAAACCAGGCTCAAAGACAAAATCGTTCCCAAAGATGTGATGTCGGTCATCAATGACGAGCTGGAGAAATTATCCGTCCTCGAACCTCTTTCATCGGAATACGCCGTTGCCAGAAGCTATCTCGACTGGCTCACGGTGATCCCTTGGGGAATCCAAAGCGAAGAGTGCCACGACCTCGAGCGGGCGGAAAAAGTTCTTCAGCAAGACCACTACGGACTTGAGGACATCAAGCATCGTATCCTCGAATTTATCAGCGTTGGCAAGCTTGCCGGCAGCGTACGCGGCAGTATCATCTGCATTGTCGGTCCTCCGGGGGTTGGAAAGACGAGCGTTGGAAAAAGCATCGCGCGCGCCCTCAACCGTAAATTCTACCGCTTTTCTGTTGGCGGCATGAGAGATGAAGCGGAGATCAAGGGGCACCGCCGCACCTATATCGGTGCGATGCCGGGAAAAATGATCCAGGCGCTCAAGTACTGCAAGACGATGAACCCGGTGATCATGCTCGACGAAGTGGACAAGATCGGCAGCAGCTATCAGGGCGACCCCGCCTCAGCCCTGCTTGAAGTTCTCGACCCCGAGCAGAACAAGGACTTCCTTGACCATTATCTGGACGTTCGCTGCGACCTGTCCGACGTTCTGTTCATTGTGACGGCCAACGTGCTCGACACCATACCCGAGCCATTGAAAGACAGGATGGACATTCTGCGATTATCCGGCTACATCATGGAAGAGAAGATCGAGATCGCCAAAAAATACCTCATCCCCCGCAATCGAAAGTTGATCGGATTAAAAGCGAAAGAGATCTCCTTTACAAAACCTGCGATCCGGCAAATTATTGAAGGCTACGCTCGAGAAGCCGGCGTCAGAAGCTTTGAGAATGAGATCAAGAAGATCATGCGGAAAGTCGCCCTTGAGATCGTCCAGGAAAATACGGAATGGGAAAAGAAAAAGCGCAAGAAAAACGCCGAACCCCCCGAAATAAAAAGACAGATCACTCCGAAGACTGTGGAAAAATACCTCGGGAAGCCTGTTTTTATCTCCGAGATGTTTTACAAAAAAAATCCGGTCGGCGTATGTACCGGGCTCGCATGGACAGCTCTTGGAGGTGCCACCCTGTACATCGAATCGATTAAAGTCCCTGCGGAAAAGACCAAAATGAAGCTGACAGGCCAGGCCGGCTCTGTCATGAAAGAATCATCGGAAATTGCCTGGAGCTTCCTTCACAGCACCGTCCACCGCTACGCGCCAGGGTTCACTTTTTTCGAGAAATCGGAAGTACACATGCACATCCCCGAGGGAGCAACACCAAAAGACGGCCCCTCCGCGGGAATCACAATGGTCACATCACTTCTGTCTCTGTTGACCAACACACCGGTCATCGACAAGTTGGGGATGACTGGAGAGTTGACGCTGACCGGCCGCGTTCTCCCGATCGGAGGTGTGAAGGAGAAACTGGTCGCCGCACGCAGATCGGGACTGGAAGTGATCATTTTCCCGAAAGAGAATGTCGGCGACTATGAGAAACTTCCAGCCTACTTGAAAGAAGGGATTACTGTGCATTTTGTCGAAGACTATCAACAAGTCTACGACATCGCCTTTCCCGACAAGGACAACCAGATGGGTGAAGATTAACATGCGTCTTTGGACCGATGACTATCGAAAAAAACTGATCCTGCCTGAAAAACTGTCAGACGCTGTCAGCGGAATGAAAAGCAGAGGAAAATCAATTGCGACCCTGAATGGTTCCTTTGATCTTCTGCACGCCGGACATTTGCACATGATCTACTCCGCGTCGCAAGCAGCGGACTTTTTGATCGTCGCTCTAAACAGCGATGCGTCTATTCGAAAATACAAAAGTCCCGACAGGCCGATCATCCCGCTTGAATACAGGCTTCAGATGATGGCCGCACTGGAATTCGTTGACTTTGTCACCTATTTTGAAGAGACCGACCCGATCAATCTGTTAAAGATCATCCAACCCGATGTGCATGTCAATGGGGCGGAGTATGGTGAAAACTGCATTGAAGCAGAAACCGTAAAGGCGTATGGTGGTAAAATTGAAGTCGTTGAACTGGTAGACGGACTTTCAACTTCAAACATTATTAACAAAATCACCAGTATAGAATCGCATGCGCCTTCTTCACACGTTTAACAATGACCGCAATGCCCGCAAGTTTTCGCTCTTTCTGAAACAGGAGGGAGTGGACAATAAATTAGAAATCGCTTCTGTGACAGACTGGGGGAGCGAAGATTATGGCACGCTGCAATGCCAGGTCTGGGTAGTCGACGAAGACGATGTAAGCGCGGCTTCCCAATGGCTTGAAGAGTTCCTGAACAATCCAGGCGATCCAAAATTTAAAGAACCGAAGATTGCTCCACCGCCAGCTCCCTCTTTCAGTACCGAGAAACCTCCTGCTGCAAAACCCCGGATCATTTTCAAATCCAATAAAATCCCTCGACCGTCTAACGATCAGTCAAACCGTTTCGGCGTATTGACCTTTTACCTGATCCTTTTTTGCACCATCGTTTTTTTCGCAACATTGGCAACGCAGCGCCCGTTTGAAACACCTCCTGCCAATATTCCCTTGACCCCTCTTTTTTCCTCTCCGATAAAAAAGAAGCTTCTCTTTGACTATCCGGCTTCGTATGAAACGGTAGATAAGCTGGTGAACGCTTATGGGTTCGAAAAGTTATTCGAACCACAGAAATTGCCTGCTGAAGGCAGGTACCTTCTCACGAAAATGTACAAAACCCCTACATGGCAAGGATTTTATCCGTTAGTTGTCGCTTCATTAAAATCAAATGGTTCTCCCATCGCGGTTAATGCCCCTCTTTTTGAAAAAATCAGGGAAGGGGAAGTTTGGCGCTTGTTCACTCCAATCTTTTTACATGCGGACATGTTCCATCTTTTCTTTAATATGATCTGGCTCCTCGTGTTGGGGGTTCAAATAGAAAAGCGTTTGGGAATCGGGCGGATGGTCTTGTTTATCCTCATTTCTGCCGCCTTTTCCAATACTGCGCAATACCTCATGAGCGGTCCCAACTTTGTCGGGTTTTCAGGAGTTTTGTGCGGGATGATCGCTTTCGTTTGGATCAGGCAGAAAAACGCCCCCTGGGAGGGTTATCAACTGCAACCATCGACAATGGCATTTATCTCGATCTTTGTCCTGGCGATGGCTGGAATCCAACTTATTTCATTCACGCTGGAAGTCCTTGGCCAGCCGGGTTTAGGGGCGCCTATTGCCAATACCGCCCACTTATCGGGAGCGCTTGCGGGATTCGTCATGGCCAAACTCCCCTTCTTCGATTGGAAGTCCACACACTGATCTCTACATAAATGTTAAGACAGAGTTGGCAAATGCAATTTATAAAAAATATCCTCACTTCATAGAGTATAAATGATACTCGAAACTTTTGGTACAATCGGTGACATGGGTACAGTTCACCGACACAGGAAATATTTGTATTTTTTTTCCAATTGAAAAATATCTATTTTCATCATAAAATTTATCACTTTATTTACTTAAGCTTAACAAAATAACGCTAGGCTTGTTGTTAATTTTCCTTTGGAGAGTGCAGTGTTTGATGAAATTTATTCCTATTCATGCTTAGACGGATTTCAAGCCTTTCACGAACATACCACCTATCCTCAAAAGGGATCTCTATCCGGCTGGTCGATCAAGAAAATCGAATATTTTGATCTGGAAAGCAGTCGCTACATGGATGGCGCCATCGGCATCGTCGTTTCTAGAGTCCTGGCGTTCGCTCTTCCTGTTATCGCCCTGCTTGACGTATTGGCATCCCCTTGCAAAGCCCTGTACTTCACCGCTACCAAGCACCCGGGCAAGGCCTTAGAGGAAATCGCGAAAGGGGTCAATTTCCTGATATTATCTCTCTTCAGTTTAATCAGCCTTCCATTTTCTTTGTACGCACCGACCCAAGTATACCATTCTGATTCTGCATGGGATGAGATCAAGCAAAAGCATTTCAGGGATAAACTCCAGGAAGCGTTACAACAATGTCGGGAAGACAGCGGAACCGATACATCTGATGCCCAATTGCTTTCGCAAGCGATCACGCAAACTCTCCCCAAAGTTTTCAAAACGGACAATCCAGAAGATACAATTGAGCCAATTGTCAGAGCAATCTCCAGCCAACTTGAAAAACTCCCGGATGAATCCGTCATCTTAATGGAGCATTTTACTCAGTGGGTCAGCCTTTTTGTCGTCGCCTGCCATAGAGAAAAACTCCCGCTTGATGCGATAGACGATATCTTTTACGACCTTATCACTGAAACGATCCGGCTCAAAAATCCTCAGTTGCGGGGCGAGATGACCAGTCGCATTGTCAGGGACTTTGCCAAAGGGAAAACAGTTGTCACGAAATTCAAATCCCAGTTGACCGCATTTGAATCAAAAAGAGAGGAAGAGATCGCAGGCTACATAGAAGAGAGAAAAGCGAATAAGCTGCGAGAAAAAACGAGATTGGAAGATCAAATCAAACGTAGAGAAGAGCAGCTTGCAGATGTGCCCAATACCGATAAAAACGAACGCAAAAGAGCGGGTATGCAGGGAGGAATCGATAAGTTAAAAGAAAAACTCACCACTGCAGGTGTTATCGATGACGCATTTTTACAAGAAGTGAATGCAAAGTCGGAAGACTTGTTCCTCCCCTTTACTTCGAATAATCACGCCTACCTTCCCCTTTATTTCTCTCTAGTCAACGTCCAGTATTCCGATACGCTTTTCGATTTGCTGCGCACGCCGATTTTTAAAGATTGCCACCAAAACCATTTCCTCTTGAACTTCCTCCTATTGCAAAACGAGCACGCAAATTCGATCAACCCGGCAATCATGATTAAAGGACTTGAAGAAGCCCACAAACAAGATGTTGATAACGAAGACAAGCAATACAGCCGCACCATACAATTTCTCAAGAATGCCACTGTTCTCATGCAACTCAAGGAATGGGACAGGATTGAGACGCACCTAAACGATAAATCAACTCCTCTTCATGCTGAATCTATCATCCCGCAAATATTTAAAGAACGTTTCGATTTGACAACAGTAGAGCGGTACCAGGGCGACGATGGGAACTCCCTTTTCGTCCAGGATTACGATGCCTCCTTCGCCCGGTTCAGAGACCCGACAACGATCATGATCCTTTACTCAACGCTTACTCTACTTAAACCAAAAGAAAGCGAGGCGGCGATCGAAGGATTGACAAGGTATGTCAGGTATACCCTCGATTCAGCTCATGAACTCCAAGCGAAAAGACATGATCCCGAACTGTCTGCGCATTTAAAAGAGTGTTACGAAAAAGCATCTACGATCCGTCCGCTATGGGAAAACCAGTCATTTACCAAGCTGACAGAAAATGACCCAAAATACTCCGGCTACACCATCGGAGAAGCTTCCACTCCATGTGACCTGCTGATGAGTTCTCAGGAAGTCCTCAAAAGCTGCCTCCATCCTGCTGGAAGGCCCCACAAAGTGAAAGGATTCCTTGGAGTCCTCCTGGATGGAAAGATCCACCCTGTGGTGATCAAAGATCCCAGCGGAAAAATTGTTGCGCGCATGCTTCTGAAGCTACTGATCAACGAAGAGGACAACTCTTCATGCCTGATGAAAGATACCGTCTATACAAATTCCCACCAGCAGAGCGAAGTCGATTTTTTTGAAGGTCGGATCATGGAGTACAGTCTTCAACGAGCCAATGAGCTTGGACTGCCGCTTGTCTCCTCAGAGAAAGCGGATAGTGAAAGCAAACAATCCATCGGCCCCATTGTCTCCAGAATATCTCCGTCACCTTTTGAGCATGTTAACGCCTTTGAGGGGCCACAGCTAGCCAATAAAGTTGTGTTTGAAAATGGGAACTATTCAATTCCAAAAGTCTATGTAGTAAGTTGAAATTATATCCCTTCTTCCCCTAGCATAATTTCCTTCAAATGATGGAGACTCAAATGCAACTAAAAAAATATTTACCTATCCTTGCCGTTTTTCTTTCAACTGCCCCCCTTTCAGCTCAATACTACAGCGACAATGACTGCTATTCTCAATTTTGCGATCCCTGCAACGGCTGGTACCTCCAAGGCGAGCTTCTATACTGGAAAATCAGACGATCAGGACTTGACTACGCGATCGACAGCTACGATATAGAAAGCGATCCCGGTGAGAGGCGTCCGGATGGCGATATTCATTGCGTAGAACCTTGTTACGACATTGGGGCCCGCGTCCATCTTTCCAAAGAGTGCAGGGATGTGTACATCGCGTTCATGTGGACCAACCTCGATATCGATGCCAGCCATCATATCACCTCTGAAGGCGGTTCACCTGTCATCCTCCCCACGCGCCTCCATCCCTCTGTTTCCGGATTCGATACCGCCGACGATGCCCGAGGGGATTTTAACTATTGCCAGAACCAGTTCGATGTTGAATTCGGCGTTTGTTACAGGTTCAATCAATGTCAGAAGATCCTTCCCTATGTTGGCCTGCGCTACACCCGGCTCGATCAACAGTTCGATTCCACTGCCCTCGTCACCCAGTCGGGCTATCGTACGGACAACTTTCAACGAATGGATGCCTTTGCGATGACCTGCGGAACCAAAGGTGTCGCTAAATATTGCGACTGTTTCGAACTGTTTATCAATGTTGGCGGTGCCCTGCATTTGGCCGATTTTGATACCAAACAAGAGTTGTTCACCATCACGGATGGATTGATATTCAATACCGACCCGGAACTTTATGCGAGCAAAAAAGAGTGTTTGTGGGTGGTGAACCTCGATCTTTCGATGGGCATGGGATTCGACGTATGCAAGACCGCATGTGGAGAGATCAGCTTGTTTTTAGGATACGAATTCCACAAATGGCTTTGCATGCCCGATTTTCTGAACTTCACCGATAACTTCAGAACAGCTGCGATGTCCCGCAACCAGGCAAATCTAGCCTATGACGGATTATTTGC
>CAZWOB010000049.1:0-2032 GCA_964635295.1 uncultured bacterium | reverse complement strand
ATGAGCGTTAGAGATATCACAATTCTGGGCTGCTCAAGCCAGCAGCCCACAAGATTCAGGAACCAGGGGGCATATCTCGTTCGATGGAACGATGAAGGATTGCTATTTGACCCTGGCGAAGGGACGCAAAGGCAGTTTATTTTTGCCAACGTTTCCCCCACTAGTGTTACCAGAATTTTTATTTCTCATTTCCATGGCGACCATTGCCTCGGATTTCCTTCCATGTTGATGCGGTTGAACCTGGACAATATCCAGCATCCGGTCCATTGCTACTACCCCGCATCAGGTCAAAAATATTTCAACCGCCTGCGTCGCGGGACGATCTATCATGAAACGATCAACGTGATCGAACATCCTGTCCATGAGGCCGGAATCGTCGTCGATGATGAACATTTTAAAATTGAAGCCGCATTTTTAGAGCACGGAATCGATAATATCGGCTGGAGGATCACGGAACCTGACACCAGAAAATTCGATGAGGCCAAACTTCAGCAATTCGGCGTTCGCGGGAAAGCCGTCAGGGATTTGAAGGAAAAGGGCGAGCTGACAATCGACGGCGTTCGCGTGACGCTTGATGATGTCAGCTGGATACGCAAAGGCGACACTCTGGCTGTTGTGATCGACACCCGCAAATGCCCGCAGGCTGTCGAATTGGCAAAAGGGGCAAAGACCCTCATTTGCGAAAGCACTTATCTTGAAGAGCATAAAGACCTCGCACACGACCACTATCATATGACAGCGAAAGAGGCTGCCGAGATCGCGAAAGAAGCTGGAGCGGACCATTTGATCCTCACACACTTTTCTGCCCGTTACCTCGACAGCTCGGCCTTTGAAAAAGAAGCGGGTGAAATTTTCCCCAATGTCTCCGCTGCGGAAGACCTCAAAAAATTTCCCTTTCCGAGATAAAATCAAAATTTTATCATCTCGCCCATGAGCTACATCGCTGCGTGCTGCAAATTCATCCACGAACTTAAGGTTGCAAAGAACGCCTCGGAGCATACCGTTCGCAATTACGCGATCGACCTCGATGCATTAAAACAATATCTTGAAAAAGAGTGGCTGGAAGAGGTTGCCCCGGAAGATCTCCCGGAAAAGATCCGGCATGATCAAACTGCCGACCAAAGAGATCACAAACGGGACGCATTGATTCCCCTTGAAAAAATAGAAAGGCGTCAGATCAGAGGCTTTCTCTCGATGATGAACAGCAGCGGATCAAGCAAGCGCACGATTTTGAGGCGCCTCTCTTCGTTACGCACGTTTTTTAAATGGGCATTTTCCAACTCTCTTATCACCTCAAATCCAATTGAAGAGATCGAAAGTCCCAAGCTTAATAAGACGATTCCCGC
This sequence comes from uncultured bacterium, assembly GCA_964635295.1. GTDB lineage: Bacteria > Chlamydiota > Chlamydiia > Chlamydiales > Waddliaceae > Waddlia. The sequence goes on along the minus strand of CAZWOB010000049.1, from coordinate 686 downwards.
TTCATTGACCTTTGAGCAGGTGCAGAGGCTGTTCGCCCTTCCCGAAACTGAGACATTTCTCGGTTTTCGCGACCGCTGCATGATGGAGCTTTTTTACAGTTCAGGTCTCCGCGTGAGCGAGCTTGTCGGTCTGAACCGCGACGATATCGATTTAAGCAACCGGTTAATGCGAATTAGAGGAAAGGGAAAGAAAGAGAGAATTGTCCCGGTCACACAAAATGCCGTTCAGTGGATCAAGGAATATCTGGACCATCCGGAAAGGGACCAGGACTGTGACGGGCACCGCAAAGAGAAAGACCCCGATGCGATATTTCTCAACAAACTGGGAACGAGATTGACCACACGGTCGGTCGACCGCAATTTTAAGCACTATTTGAAAGCTTCCGGAATTACAGGCAATGTCACCCCGCATACGATCCGCCATACGATCGCAACCCATTGGCTTGAGAACGGAATGGACCTCAAAACCATTCAAACGCTGCTGGGGCATGAATCTTTAGCGACAACGACCATTTATACCCACGTCGACACCACACTCAAGAAAAAAGTATACAAACAAGCGCATCCCCGCTCTTGAATTTTTCCCGCCTCTGTGTTAATATTTCATCCTAATATCTTTGTTGGAACTTGAAAATGATCACTTTAAAAAATATCTCGAAAAGCTTTGGCAGCCGCACACTCTTTGA
>CAZWOB010000048.1:9641-16530 GCA_964635295.1 uncultured bacterium | reverse complement strand
GATGAACTCCTGAAGAACGCGCTTCTAAGAGAGCTTGCGCGCGACGGACAAGCTTATCTGATCCACAATCGCGTCGATACGCTTCCCGACATGTACAAGCGGGTGAAAAAACTTCTTCCACAGGCGCGCGTCGATATGGTGCATGGTCAGATGCAGCCAGCAGAGATCGACTCGGTCTTCCACCGTTTTAAAAATGGCGAGACCGATATTCTGATTGCGACGACAATTGTGGAAAGCGGTATCGATATCCCTAACGCAAACACCATCCTGATCGACCGTGCTGACAGGTTCGGACTGGCAGACCTTTATCAGCTCAGAGGACGTGTGGGGCGATGGAACAGGCGGGCCTTCGCCTACTTCCTCATTCCAAAGTTCCATACGCTGCCTGAGATTTCCAGAAAAAGACTGGGAGCGTTGGCCGAGTCCTCGGGATATGGGGGAGGAATGAAACTCGCCATGCGCGACCTGGAGATTCGAGGGGCCGGCGACATCCTCGGCACCGAACAGTCAGGACATGTCTCAGCTGTCGGGTTCCACCTCTATTGTAAACTTCTCAAACGGACCATCAAAGCGCTGGAAGGGAAAGGCCCAAGTGTAATGACAGACACCAAGATCGAGTTCCCGTTCGATGCCCGCTTGCCGGAAGACTACATCAACGAAACGACACTTCGTATGGAGTTTTACCAACGGCTGGGCGATGCCGTCACCGGTGAGGAGGTAGATCAGATTTGGACCGAGCTGCAGGACAGATTTGGCAGGCCTCCTGAACCTGTGGAATGGCTGTACAGGATCACACGGATCAAAGCGTGGTGCTCCCGCAACCGGTATACCAAACTCAAACTGGAAAAGTTATCGCTGCATTCGGAAAGGCAGAAAGGGAAAAAATCCGAGGTCAAACGGCAGCTGATCGGCAGGATCAATTCTCCGGATGAGCTTGAGAAAAAAGTGATCGATGCTTTACAAAGCAATACATGAGCTTTTTGAACAAAGAAACCATCGCAAATTTTCCTTACGATGAATTCCATAACCAATGGCCCTTCCCTTTTCTCGGGATCCAGGGAATGTTAACCAACGAGGGTTTCGCAACGTTAATCCGTGATTTTCCCTCCTTGGACCTGTTTACCTACCATCAGGATGTGAAGCGGGCCCATGGTCAGCGCCCCCACAATCGTTACTATCTTGCCTATGAGGAGACCCATTTCAAACGAGGAGAAGAGGTCGACCGCGAGGTGACGGGAAAAGAGCTTCCCGACAGCTGGACTGCATTCATCAAGGAGCTCAAGGAAGACCCCGACTACCAGCAGTTGATCAAGCGCGCCCTGGGCGCCGATCAATGGACCGTACGCTTCGCCTGGCATGTCGGCCAGGGCGGAAATGAAGTTTCTCCCCACCTCGACAATATCGACAAGCTCGGCACGCACATCTTCTATTTCAATACTGATGAGGACTGGAAGGAGGAGTGGGGCGGCCAAATTGTGGCCCTAGGCGGAATGATGACCTCATCAGGTCATCCGGAGTATGAAGATTTTGCCGATCAGAAAGAAATTCCGATCATGAATAACCGCAGCTTCTTATTTAAAAACACATTGGAAGCATGGCACGGCGTGCGTCCCTTGCGCAGTCCGGAAGGAAAGTACCGCCGACTGTTCAACGTCATCTACCAGCCTCATCACTAACTTAAAGTCTTACCTATGTCGGTGAACTGTACCAACTGTACCCCTGTGTACGTTCTTTGTGGCTTTGTGTTTGAATTTTTCCATTTGACAAAAGCCTCTCAAGATATAATGAAACACAAAGAAACAAAGCCTCAAAGATTTACATCTTTACTTTATAAAACCGTTCTGTGTTCACTATGCGTCTAATTTCTAGTCTTCAAACCGCTTGCGGGCGCCACGATAAACCCCCTTGGGCTCCAGCTTGATCCTCTCACGCAGAGACTGGAGGATCCTCACTCCCTTTTCCACATGATCTGTCGTGTAGTCCAGATAGACTCTTTCAGACTGCCGTTTGGTTTTGATACCGTCAGGCTCCAATGGCAGGTCAGAGATCAGAAGCAACGCTCCCACCGGAAGCTTATTGTAGTAGCTGGCCATAAACAAGGTAGCGCATTCCATTTCGATCGCCTGGGGACGTGTCTCGATCAACCGCTGACGAAATTTGGGATTGAACTCCCAAAATCTTTTGTTGGTCGAATGGGTAATCCCGATATGGTAAGTTGCCCGCTCAGCTTCCAGCACATCCGTTACGACCTTCTGAACCATAAAGTTCGCCATCGCAGGAACCTCTTCAGGAAAATAGAAATCGGAAGTCCCCTCCCCTCGGATTGCCGCGACCGGGACAAAATAATTACCCACCTCATACTGCTGGCGCAATCCCCCGCACATCCCAAGCAAAAGCGCTGCTTTGATGGGTAGATGCGCGCAGATATCGATCACTAATGCCGCCGCAGGCGAACCTATCTTGAAGTCTAGAATGGAAATCCCTTCGCTTTCAGAATGGGCAGTTTTAAACATTGATCCTTCATGTACAGGCACTTGCCGTGTTTCAGCGAACTCATCCACATATTTGGGGAAATTGGTGAGGAGTAAAAAAGGTTGAAAGAGCCTGACATTGGAACCCGAATACCTCTCAAGGCAGTCGATCGCGATCACCTCTTCCCGGGGATCATAAATGCGTTTCCCGATCTGTTCCACGTCCTACTTTCCCCACTCAGTTTCAATTGGTTGCGGATCTCCGATCAACGGCCCGAAAGTGGGTTCCCGCTTCTTTTCGATACTGAAATGTTCGCTGCAACGCGGACACTCTTCGTTTTTTTGCAATGTTCCCATCATCTTCTCGAAAGGCTTTCTGCTTTCGACAATATAGCCGCATTGAGGGCAGCGGTGGTAATCGAGGATCATATCCCAGGTATGGGTCCCTTTCTGCCCCATTTTCAACCCCTGCCGCCAAGAAATTTTTCGAGAAGTTGAGAGATGAGCCCCTTTTTCCTTGGCCGCGGCTGGTGCATCGTATTTCCCCAACCGTTCACCTCGTGCATTTCACACCCGACGATCCCTTTTCCAGGTTCGACACGCTCTTTTTTGAGCGCCTTGTCCTTAGGATAATCTTTATACGACTTCGGCCACATACGAATTTCTCTTTATATTACGTCCAATGAGATTCTTACAAAATTTTTAAATCCTTGCAAGTTAACTAATCGGTGTGCTATGTTTTCACTCCAATAATGGTGAGGAAGCACTCTCATGGCTCAAGTTAGCACAAATGAATTCAGATCCGGAATGAAGATCGAGGTCGAGGACCAGCCTTATGTCATCGTCAGCAACGAATTTGTCAAACCCGGAAAAGGTCAGGCATTCAACCGCGTGAAACTCAAGCATTTACTGACTGCCAGAACGATTGAACGAACTTTCAAGTCAGGAGACAAGGTCGACCTCGCGGATGTATTGGAGACGGAAATGCGCATGCTCTACCGCGATGCGGACGGCATCGTCTTTATGGACGACAAATCTTTCGAGCAGATCACGATCCCGATAGACAGGATCGGCGACACGGACCAGTGGATGATGGAAGATGTCGTCTACGAGGTTCTCATCTACAATGGTGAGCCGGTAGCTGTGGAGCCCCCTACATTCATGGAACTGAAAATCACCCAGACAGATCCCGGCGCCCGTGGAGACACGGCCTCCGGAAAAGTCCTCAAGCCTGCAGAAACCGAAAGCGGTGCAAAAGTCCAGGTTCCCATCTTTATTGAAGAAGGTGAAGTGGTCAAAATCGACACCCGCACAGGCGAATACGTTTCCAGGGTGAATTAAGAAAATGGAACTCGAAAAGATCCATATCCTCAAAGACCGTTCGGAAATGTTGGCAAAAGCGCGTGAATTTTTTCAGAAGCGCAATGTTTGCGAAGTTGACTGTCCAGCCATGAGCAAATCGGCATCAATCGAAGTCCACATCGACCTCTATCGTTGTTATGGCGCTTCTTCCAGAACCTTTTACCTCCATTCCTCCCCAGAATATGGAATGAAAAAACTTCTGGCCGAGGGAATAGGAGATATTTTCCAGTTAGGCCACGTGTTTCGGGACAATGAATACAGCATGCGGCACAATCCCGAGTTCACCATGGCTGAGTGGTATCGGGTTAAAGTCCCTTTCACAGCAATCATTGAAGAAACTGTCGAGTTTATCCAGGAATTCATCGGCAAAATCCCCGTCACAAAGATCTCCTACCGCGAAGCCTTCAAGAAATACGCCGGAATCGACTACGTGACAGCAACCGAAGACGACCTTCTCCATTACCTGGAGGAAAGCGGGATCGACCCTTATCAGAATATTGAAGAGGAAGGGAAGGACGCCCTGCTGAACATTATTTTAGGCGTCGTGATCGAACCTCAGCTTGGAAAAGACGATATCTGCGTCCTGCAATATTTTCCTGCAACGCAAGCGGCAATGGCAAAAACCCGTAAGCGCGGGGATGAAGAAGTGTCAGAGCGGTTTGAAGTGTTCCACAAAGGGATGGAGCTTGCCAATGGTTATCACGAGCTCACTGACTCAGAAGAGCAGCATGAGAGGCTTGTGATCACCAACAACACCCGCGAGCGGCTGAGCAAGGACACGCTTCCCATCGACGAATCCTTTATCAAGGCGCTCGAAAAAGGACTTCCCGACTGTTGCGGCGTCTCTGTCGGTTTTGACAGGTTGATGATGCTCCGTCACAAGATGGACGATATCGCGGACGTCATCCCCCTCCCTGAAAGATCCTAGATTGGAAATTACTTCTCTTTTTGTTATGAGAGAGGGATGCCTTTTGGAGAATCTTTTGACATCACCCAGGGATTATTTCTCAAGTCTCTAGGACTTATCTATTTAATCGCATTCTCCTCACTTCTTGTCCAAGTAAAAGGATTATTTGGCAAGAGAGGAATCGAGCCCATTGCGGAAAGAATGCAGGAACTGCGGCTCTTTTCAAAACAGCCCTTTTGGTTGAGACACCCGACGATTTTTTGGTTTTTCTATTCCGATCAGGCTCTCGTTGGTGTCTGCTGGATTGGAATTGCTGCGTCTCTCGCCATTTTATTTGGATTTTTCCCCGCCATATGTTTCGCTGTCGCATGGGGGGCGTATCTATCATTTGTCAATGTCGGCTATCCCTTTTTAAACTATCAATGGGACGTCCTGCTCCTTGATGCCGGCATCATCGCAATCTTTTATGCAGCCCTGACCCCGGCTCCTCCTATCTTTATCTGGACCCTATGGCTGTTGATTTTCCGCTTTATGTTCGCATCAGGATATACCAAGTGGGCATTCGGCAGCAAAGAGTGGAAAGACCTCACAGCTATTGATTACCACTATGAGACACAACCGTTACCCACTCGCCTTGCCTACTATCTGCACCATCAACCCAAATGGGTGTCCAAGGCATCAGTCCTCGGAACCTATTTTTTCGAACTCCTCGTCCCTCTGCTGATTTTCTCACCGGAATACATTCGAATCTACATCTTCGCCCTCCTGATTATTTTTCAACTGATCCTGATCGCCACTGGAAACTTCGCTTTTTTCAATATTCTGACAATCGTCCTTTGTCTGCCTCTACTATCCGATCCCTATATCTCGCCTCTGAAACACTACACAGCGACACTGCCGACCCTCCCCTCCAATTCGATCACCTGGGGAATTCTATACGGCATTGGAGCTATCCTGTTCTTCATCAATGGAGTTGCCCTTGTTGCCAACCTTTATCCCCATAAAACCATTCGTACGGGACTGGATTATTTTCGTGGGATACTGATCGGAAACACGTATGGACTTTTTGTACATATGACAACGACACGCTATGAGATTACCGTAGAAGGGAGCCGCGATGGAATTGATTGGAAAGAATACACCTTCCGATACAAGCCTGGACTCCCTCAGAAACCTCCCAAATATATCGCCCCGCATCAACCACGGCTTGACTGGCAAATGTGGTTCGCGGCGCTGGGGACATACCGTCAAAACCCCTGGTTTTCTCATTTTGTCGTCTGTCTTTTAAAACAATCGCCCGAAGTCCTCAAACTACTTGAAAACAACCCCTTTCCCGATGAGCCGCCGGAATTCATCCGCTGCAGGATGTTCCACTACGCATTTACCTCTCCAAAAGAAAAAAAGGAGACGGGGCTCTGGTGGAAAATCGATGAAATGGGTGAATATACGCCTACATACAATTTAGCCAATAAAGGAGAATCATGAATTTCAAAAATCCACTCATCTACCTGATCGTCGCTCTGGCCCTGTTCATTCCCCTCTACTATTCGTTTGGAGAAGTGTCTGAAAAAGGGAATAGTTTTACCGAAGGGCAAAAAAAAGAGATCGAGAAAATCGTTCACGACTATTTCATCAACAACCCTGAGGCTTTTCGCGAAGTCTTACAAGCTTTCCAACAAAAGTCGCAAGAAGAGATGCTTGGCCAGGTCAAAACTGCGATCGCCGCCAATGCCCAATTATTTACCAAGGGCAACGCTCCTGTGATCGGCAACCCCGATGGGGATCTCGTCCTTGTCGAGTTTCTCGACTACAATTGCTCGCACTGCAAAAGCATGGAACCGATCATAGAAAAACTGATCGAGGAAAACCCTTCCATGCGCGTTGTGATCCGTCCCTACCCGATCTTTGGAGATGATTCATTTTTCGTTGCTCAATTGGCACTTGCTGCAGACATGCAGGGAAAATTCGCAACGCTCCATGAAGCATTGCTTGAAAGTCCTGATAAGCTTAACGAAGAGACAGTCTATCAAATTGCCAAAGAGAAGGGGCTCGATGTTGAACGGCTGAAAGAAGATATCAAGTCCGAAGAAGTGATCGAAAGAATATCTGAATCGATGGACCTAGGCGCAAAACTCTCCATTAGAGGAAC
>CAZWOB010000048.1:3372-9541 GCA_964635295.1 uncultured bacterium | reverse complement strand
CCCGCCGGCTCAAACGCAAGCCCGTGTCACTCCCCCTGAACCCGGTGAAGAGCAAGAGGAGGACGATACTCCTCCCGATCCACAGGAAAACACACTGAGAAAAGCTAAACAACCAAGCAGCCTGGAGAGGCAATATACGGATAAAAGAGAGTTTTACGGGCCCGGAGAGCTGACGGGGATCGCCAGTGATTTTATGAAAAAGGACATCCCTACCGTGAATATGGATACATTAGTATCCGCGGCAGCTCGGCAATTTAAAAAACTATCCGTTACCCACTTGCCGGTGGTAAGCACAGAGAGACATATTTGCGGATTGATCACGGAGCATCAGCTGTACAAAGGGTTGATCGATGGAACCTTTACGAAAAAGGAACTGAACGAAAAGAAAGTTTCCGAGGTCATGGAGTCTCCAGTTCTCTGCTGTTTGATGGAAACTCCTGTCAAAGATGTTCTGGAAACTTTTATCAATGAAGGAATTGGCATTCTTCCTGTCGTTGATACCAACGATGAACTAAAAGGGATCGTCGACAAGAGAGGGTTGCTGAAGTACTTCTATGAAAGTGTTCATTTTTTTGGAAAATAACCAAATTCCTTCTACGCATCTGAACCAAAATAATGGCGTCTAAGAGGGTGTCTGACTCCTTGTATCAGAAGGTATTAATTAAACGCCCGTTCACTACGTTTTTCCTTAATATACCATAAAAAAATCAAATAAACAGAATTTAAGGTATTTAACACCCTATTTTAATAAAATAAAAGATGATAAAATATTTATTATTAATAAAAAGGAGATAATTATTATGTCTATAGAAGCGTGCAGCAGTTGTAATACCCATATTTATGGCTCATTTGAATTATACGGCCAAAAACATGAAATCGAGGTGGATCCCCGGCTGGATCCCATCACTGACCGAAACGTTCGAAATCGAATGGTGATCACCCAACTACATGAAGTTTTTGCCTCAGCCATGTTCCAAATACATGAAGAAAAATCAGCTTGCAGAAATGAACTCTCACAATTGAAACCACTTAATGAAGACTGGGCTGAATATATCCAAACAAATGTTCAGAAAATCGATGCTCTTTTTCAAAAGGTGATTAATCACGTTAACGATCTCTCACAAAAAGTTTATGATTTTGACAACGGCAATCTTCCCATCAGTGACGAACAATTTGCCGACCTGTTCAATAGATGTACTGAAGCTGATCAATCTATAATGAGTGATATCATTACAATCAGAAACCTCAGGAAAGAGACTGTCAGCGAAGTAAAAAGGGGACAGCTGTCTTGCAAAGTCCAAACGGTTGCTTACCCAATACTGGCAAAGTTGTTTGAACAACTGAGAGCTAGCAATGAAACACAACCGCGTCCAACATTCACAGCAAGCGTTGCGGACCACATGATGTCATAAGTTTAGACCCACTTCTGAACGATGGGGAAGCGGCGGCCGATGGTGAACGCACGGGAAGAGACGCGTAGTCCGGGCGCCATCTGGCGCCTTTTATACTCATTACGATGAATGCGCTTGATCAGGTCCTCGACCAGGTCAATGGAATAACCGAATTTATCGGCAATCGCCTGCGGGCACATATGCTCCTCGACATACGCCCGGACCACCGTGTCGATTACATCGTAGTCGGGAAGGGAATCGGAATCCAACTGTCCCTCTCTCAATTCTGCTGAAGGAGGCTTTTCGATAATGTTCTGAGGAATCACCTCTTCCTCGGCATTATAGGACTCTGCAAGGGCGTACACGTTCATCTTGGTCACATCGCTAATCACTGCCAACCCACCGACAGTGTCTCCATAGAGGGTCGCAAAACCGGTTGCCAGCTCGCTCTTATTTCCTGTACTTAAGACGATATAGCCAAATTTATTAGAGAACGCCATCAGGATCATCCCCCTGATCCGCGCCTGTAAGTTTTCCTCAGTGGCATCCTGCTGCTTTCCTTCAAATTGAGGTTCAAGAAGGTCGAGATAGCACTGGAAAGGCTTTTCGATGGAGATCATCCGATGATCGATCCCTAAGTTGTCCACAAGTTGCTTCGCATCCTCGATACCGCTTTCAGGGTTATACCTGGAAGGCATGAGAATTCCAAGGACGTTTTCCTTTCCAAGCGCTTCAGTTGCAAGCGCGGCAACAACGGCAGAATCAATCCCTCCGGATATTCCAAGGCACGCCTTGGAAAAACCTAATTTATGAAAGTAATCCCGAATCCCCAGGACCAATGCCTTGCGGAGCTCTTCTGTTTGATCAACATCGTGGGAAATTTCTTCGGAAGGGTACGAAAGGTCGACCGTCAAAAAGTCCTCTTCAAATCCTTTTGCGAGATTGATCAACTCTGCATTTTCGTTGACCGCCATGCTATAGCCATCAAAAATCAGACTGTCGTTCCCCCCTACCTGATTGCAAAGCAGAACCGGACACTTCAACGTCTTCGAAACTCCTTTACAGGTTTCAATCCTTTCCTGCGATCTGCCCGGTCTGAACGGGGAAGCGGAAAGATTGATGACGAGATCTGGGAACTGCTCCTCCAAGTCCTCAACAGGGTCGCGGTGATAAGCGGCATCTCTTACCATCGGTGTGTGATACCAGATATCTTCGCAAATGGTCACGCCGATCTTTTTACCGCATAAATTCCAAACAAAGTTCTTACAGGCAGGCTCGAAATAGCGTAGTTCATCGAACACATCGTAAGTGGGCAATAGCGATTTGTCCTGGAGGCCGATCAGCGTCCGGTCGTGAATGATCGCGGCGCTGTTGCAGAGCTTCAGATGCCTCCCCTGAGGATTCATCTTTGGAGTTCCCACGACCACGGAGATTCCTTCTGAAGCCTCGACGATCTTTTCCAGATACTCGTCAATGGCTTTCGTGAAGTCAGATAATAACAAAAAGTCGTCCGGCGGATAACCGGACAACGCAAGCTCGGGGAACAGGACGAGATCGGCCTTAAGCGATTTCGCTTTGGCAATCCCGTCCAGGATCAATTGACAATTTCCTTCCAGATCTCCGACAGTCGGATTGATCTGCGCAAGACAGACGCGCATCAGCCCCTAACTCCCGAAATCGTCAAGAATAATGCTCTCTCTAGGAACGCCGTAATCATCCAATAACTTCATCACCGAAGAGTTGTGGAGCGGCGGCCCGCAAACATAGTAGAGGCATTCCTCTGGATAGTCCATTCTCTTCAGCTGCCCTTCCTCAAACGCCTTGAAAAGAAACGCTGTCTTGACGGGGTCGTCTTTCGGCCAGCCTGCTTCGATATCCTCAGGCTGCGGCTCGGATAGGACAAGATGATATGTAAAGTTCTCGTGGTCTTTATCAAGCTGGCGATATTCGTCCTCGTAGATATTTTCCTTCAAGGAACGCGCGCCATACCACATCGTCACTTTACGCTTGGTATCTTCTGTCTTGAACAGATGCATGATATGGCTGCGGCCAAACGAGGAGCCCGCGCCACCGATCAAAAAGACAAGCTCGCGGTCATCGTCGATCATGTACGACTCTCCGAAGGGGCCAGACAAACGCACCGTATCTCCAGGTTTGAGGCCGAAAGTATAGGAAGAGCAAATCCCCCAGGGGATTGTTTTCGACAGCCCTTTTCCTTCAAACGGAGGCGTTGCGATCCGGATGTTGAACATCACCTTTTTCTTCTCTGCAGGATAAGAGGCCATCGAATACGCGCGGATCACTTCGTCCTCGCCCAGTCCGCTAAAATCAATTTCCGTGTCGAACATATTGAACTTTTCCCAGTCCTCGAAATACTTCTCCTCCATCGTCTCTTTCCAATCCGATGTATTGGTCTTGAACGGGGGAACGTGGAACTGGAAATACTCTCCCGAGCGATAGGGGATCTCTTCAGGAATTTCAACGATCAGTTCCTTAATGAAGGTCGCGACATTTTCGTTGCTGACAACTTTCGCTTCGATCTCCTTCACATCAAGACAGGACTCTTCAACATGGACGCTGATGTCGTGTTTCAGTTTGGACTGGCAGGAAAGGCGCCACCCCTCCTTGAGCTCTTTTTTTGAGAACGTTGACCTGTCCGTCTCAAGTGGTGGATCAGCACCCTCTGTGATCTGGACACGGCACTGAAGGCAGGTCGCCTTTCCTCCGCATGGAGAGGGAATCGTGATCCCTTGTGACGTCAGAGACTGCAACAGCGTCCCCCCTCCGGGCACGCTTTTTGTGAGATCATCATCGTGGTTGATGTAGATCTTACAGAGATCAGTGCTGACAAATTTTGCCTTGGTAAACAAAATCATGCCTGCCAACGCAACGCCGATCACCACAAAAGCGATGATGGCAAACAAACATAACAGTAGATCTATTCCAAAAAACGTCACCGTTCGCACCTCAGAGTGTTCATCCTATATGAATTGATCATATCTTCCGGTTACGTATTGCGTCAAATATTTTGATAGAAATGACACAAATGAGTAAAATGCTAAAAATTAGTTCTTTAAAATCAGGAGCAGAGCAATGACAAAGAAAACGCTTACCATTCATAGTGAAAATATTCTTCCCATCATCAAAAAATGGCTGTACTCAGACAAGGATATCTTTGCCCGTGAGCTTGTCTCCAACGCCTGCGACGCGATCCGCAAAGTCAAGATCCTGAGAGATCAAGGACAAGCGACCGCCCTGGACGAAGAATTCCGCATCGATATCAAGGTCGATAAAGAAAAGCGCACCCTGTCGTTCATCGACACCGGGATCGGGATGGATGCGGAAGAGGTGGAAAAATACATCGCTCAGATCGCTTTTTCCAGCGCGGAAGAATTTCTGGAGAAATACCAGAGCAAGGATGAGGGGGATCAGTTTATCGGGCACTTCGGACTGGGCTTTTATTCCGCCTACATGGTTTCCGACAAAGTGGAGATCAACACCCTCTCCTACAAAGAAGGGGCCGAACCTGTCTTTTGGTCAAGCGACGGCAAGTCCGACTACGTCGTTGAGAAAGGGACAAGGGAGACCAGAGGAACGGAAGTGATTCTCCATATCGACAAGAACAGCGACGAATTCCTTGAGGAAACGAGACTTAAGGAGATCCTCCAGCATTATTGCGCCTTCCTCCCCTACCCTGTCTATCTTGGGGAAAACCACATCAACACCCACGAACCCCTTTGGATCAAGAGCCCGTCCGACTGTACGGAAAAGGACTACCTGGAGTTTTACAGGTACCTCTACCCAATGCAGGAAGATCCGCTTTTCTGGGTCCACCTGAACGTCGACTACCCTTTCAACCTGAAAGGGATCCTCTACTTCCCAAAACTGCGAAGAGAACTCGACTTAAACAAGAACACCGTCCACCTCTACTGCAACAGGGTCTTTGTCAACGACAACTGCAAGGACATCATCCCCAACTACCTGATGGTACTGCAAGGGGTGATCGACAGCCCGGACATTCCGCTCAACGTCTCCCGCAGCTACCTGCAAATGGACAGGACAGTACGTCAGCTTTCCAGCCACATTTCCAAAAAAGTTTCCGACAGCCTCTCATCCCTTTGGAAGTCGGACAGGGAAAAGTATACCCGCTGCTGGAAAGATATCGCTCCAATTGTCAAGTTGGGAGTGCTCGAGGATGATAAATTCTACGAGCGGGTCAAAGACCTTCTTATCTGGAAAGTTGCGAACGGTGACTGGACGACAGTTCACGAATACCTTGAAAGGAACAAAGAGAAAACAAACGACACGGTGATCTACACCAAAGAAGAGGGGCAGCTTCCCCATTTCGTGGAAATGTACCAGAAAAAACAGATTGAGATCCTTCTAGCGCCGGAACCGATCGATTCCTACGTCTTCCAACAACTGGAGCGGAAACTCGCTCCCGTCAAGTTCCGACGGATCGATGCCGCAGTGGACGACCACCTCCTCGACAAGGAAAGGGAAAAATCTGTGCTTGACGCGGAAGGAAAAACAGAGGCCGCACACCTGGCGGACTTTTTCCGCAGTCAACTGGCAGACCAGAAAGTGGAGGTGGAAGCGAAAAGCCTGGCGCACGACGAAGCTCCGGGATTTGTCATGATCTCTGAGGAACAGCGCCGGATGCGTGACTACATGATGGCCCTGAATCAAGACCAGGATACGGAAGTTGTCCACCAAATGGCCCAACGCACGTTTGTCGTTAACACGAACAGCCCTCTGATCAATATGATTAAGAATTT
>CAZWOB010000048.1:0-3272 GCA_964635295.1 uncultured bacterium | reverse complement strand
CGGGACTAGTTGAACAAGGGAGACACTCGGAAGGATCGTCTGGATAATAAAGAACGTCAACGCGCCGCCAGATTTTCCAAGCCTTGAGCCAACGACATCGACAGCAGCCTTGCCCTTGGTTTTGAAATCCTTGCTCAATGGAATATAGGCCATCTCTTTTGTCGGATCGAAGAGCGAATATTTTGTCGCTTTCGTAATCGCGTTTTGGAACAGGCCAAATTGGACGCCCAATCCTAAGAATGTGACCGAAGACCCTAAGAAAGTGAAAAGTTCTGCGTTGGGATTTCCGTTCCAGTATCCGAGAAGGATCAAGGAAAAGAAGCCGAAGCCTGTGATCAATAAAATTGCAGGTGTGATCAAAGCGGCGTTTTTCCAACTTAGATATCGAAGAATGTTACCGCCGATCAGCATGATCGGGATCGCAAGGCATCCTGTGGTAATGGCAAAATTACCCATGTAATTGGCAAATGCATTCTTATCACCTGCGAAAAAGGCCTTCGCCTGCCCTTTCCAAATAACGTCGACGTAATTGATACTAACTCCGTATCCAAGAACGATCACAGCGATGCAGAGAAGGTGCGGAGAGGTAAATAGAAGTTTAAAACTCTCTGACATGCTCAACTTCGGTTTGTTCTTTTTCTCTTTTTTAACGACAACGGTAGACTCTTCATCTTTTTCCAACCCTCGGTTGATATGATAAAACAATCCAGCAATGATCATACCGCTAACGACGACGATCGGCATCAGGTAGCTCAGCGTCTGCTGCCATGGATCAGATGCGCTCGGATCAACTTTAGAAAAATATTTCACCATGGATCCGGCCATAACAAGACCGATGTTGGCAACCATCCCGAAAAGGGGATAAAACCGCTTAGTCTGATCCTTTTTCACAGTATCGTTGGCGAACTGCCAAAAGAGGAGAGAAAGGACCACAGAACCCCAAAGCTCTGCAAGAATGTAGAAAACTGAATAGGACCAGTTCGCCCAGATCGCGATGAACCATTTAAAATTCGGATAGGCTGCCTTTAAGCTAGCGACCCACTCCGGATTGGGATGCAAAACATCAATATTTGGGTAAATGAGGAATGCAAAAGAACCGAAAAAGACAAGGAACGGCGCAATACAGAGGTAAAAAATCCGCTCCCTGGACATTAAATCGGATATTTTGCTGTAGAACAGCATAAATAAAAACGCACAGGGCATCGTACCCCAGAGCTTTAAAAAAGAGATGATCTCGGCATCGGATCCTCTGGCGTTGACGACGAGAGTGTCCTTGATATTTCTCAATACTGTGTAGTTGCACAGAATAAAGAGCATCATGATCGCCATCGGGGCAAAAAACTTCAATTCCCGAAAATGGACAGGAAAAAACACGCCTCTCCAAAACGAGAATTCTTTGACTTCACTATTATTACTCATAAATTCTAAATTCCCATAAATTTAAACTTTTAAGGAAGTTAATTTTATAGTTTTCATTTTTTCAAGTCAATAAAAATGTAATGTTTGTATTTTATAACGCTTTTTCTTATCATTATACTTTTATAAAAGGAAATACCGATGTCCACGTTCCAAACACTTCAGATCGGCGTATTTATTTTGGGATACGCGGCAATCATTTTTGAGCATCTGCTCAACATTCACAAAACTGCCTCGTCATTGTTGATCGCAGGCGCTTGCTGGACAATTTTTTTTCTTGGAAGCGGCCTGCCGATCGAAGATTCCATCCGTCTGTTGGACGGCCACCTGACCGAAACCAGTCAGATCGTTTTCTTTTTGATCGGAGCAATGACTATTGTTGAAGTGATCGATACCCACAACGGGTTCGATGTTCTTACCCGAAAAATCCAACAGTGCCCCTCTGGAATGCGCCTGTGGCTGTTCGGCCTGACAAGTTTTTTCATGTCCGGCGTTCTGGACAACTTAACGACAACGATCGCGATGATCTCTGTCCTGCGAAAGGTGGTCAAGCCTAAAGAAGAGCGTTGGATCATCGGATCCCTGGTCGTGATTGCTGCAAATGCCGGCGGAGCCTGGACCCCGATCGGAGATGTCACAACGACCATGCTCTGGATGAACGGCCAGATCTCCACCCTTGTGGTCATGAAACAGCTCTTTATCCCCTGCATGGTTGCTCTCACAGTGGCAACGGTCCTCTTTCAAATGATCTATCGCGGCAATCAAGAAAGCGAACAAGCTGCCGAGATCCCAAAACCTGATCGTTTTGGAAATTTCGTCCTCGTGTTGGGCATCTCTTTGCTGATATTCGTTCCTGTGCTAAAAATATTCGTTCATATTCCTCCTTATCTGGGAATGTTGATCTCCCTGGGAATCCTCTGGGCATTCACTGATCTCGTCCATGTCCCCAAAAAACAGAGGAACCACTTGAAAATCACAGCGATCATGAACAAGATCGACCTGTCCAGCGCCCTATTCTTTATCGGTATCCTCCTTTCTATCGGATCTTTGGAAGCTTCAGGGATCTTGACAGCTTTGACAGAAGGGATGCAGAACTATGTCACCAGTGAGCCATTGATCGCAGGAACTGTCGGAATTGCCTCCGCGATCATCGACAACGTCCCGATCGTCGCCGGCTGCATGAACATGTACAAAATGAGCGTCTATCCGATGGACTGCGCCTTCTGGCAAATGATCGCTTACTGCAGCGGCGTAGGGGGCAGCATCCTGATCATCGGCTCTGCGGCCGGAGTCACATTCATGGGAATGGAAAAAGTCGACTTCCTCTGGTACACAAAAAAGGTCAGCCTGATCGCCCTGATGAGTTATTTAGCAGGTTTAGGCACCTTTTTACTTTTGAATTAAAGAAATAGGATTTAAACAAAAGGTATGATTCGCCTGCTGTCCCTATTCCTACTTATCGCTTCTACATTTTTAGAGGCTGGCAACCCGATTGCGTCGTATCTCACATGGCAGCATGATCCAACGACGACAATGACGGTGCAGTGGCTCACGAAACAGGGCCAGGAAACCCACAGTCTCTACTACAAGAGAGAGGGGGACGAGAACTGGGTGATCGCCCTTGCCGAACAGGTCCCTTTGCCTGACGACCCCCCGTATGTCCTTCATCGTGTAGAGATCTACCAACTGGAACCTGGTTCGCTTTATCTCTTTAAGCCCGGAGACTGGGAAGCGGATACGCGTCGTTTCCGCACTCTGCCGAATTCCCCTCATGAGGCATTGCGGTTTGTTGTGGGCGGCGATATGTACCACGATGAAATCAGCTATTTAGTCGCAACCCATCGGGCAGCGGCAAA
>CAZWOB010000047.1:13120-17062 GCA_964635295.1 uncultured bacterium | reverse complement strand
GAAGAGAAGCCCTTTGGCTGAACCCGTCCCTTCCCGAATCCCTGAAAAAGATGCGGTTCCACATCCACTACCGCGGACATTCGATTGAAATCGAAATTTCACACACCAAATTGAGAATCGTCTCAAAATTCTCTACAGAAGAGAAAATTCAAATTAAATTTCACGACCAGTTGTACACACTGGAACCCGGCGAGATCAAAGAGTTTCCTCTTTCGCAAAAAAGCATCGTCTAAAATTCTATTTTAAGTTATTATATTTCAATTATTTATAGTAACAAGTAGATTTTATACAGATGCAAAGTTCTGATTTCACCAGGTCAGCGTCCTCCTCTGGCCAAACACAAGAATATAGAGAGATCGTCGATGAGCAAAGAGACGTCCGCAAGCGACAGCGTGTAACTGACACCGTACATGACGTTGCAACGACAACGCTCCCACATACACTCGCCGCCTCATCATCTGCCGCTTCTTCTACCTCACTCCTCTCACTCTACTGCGATGAGGAGCTTGATTTTGATGACTGGAGCCCTCCTGAGCCGGCAGCGGCAGGCAAAGAAAACGTGCACGACATACGGATCGCCCATCCTCCAACGACAAGACCTCCCATCACCGAATCCCTGATTTTCAATTATTTGGCCCAAGTTTCCACACTTCACGACAGACAGTGGAAAGCGATCAATGTTCAAGAACTTCCTATCTTTATGAGCACCACTGTTCAAGAGGTGTTAACAGCATTACACAATAAGAAAGACCCCCATGCGAGCCATGAATCTTTTGTTGCCGGGCTGTCAATGACGGTCAAACTATGCGGAGACGAAGAAAAACATCAGAAGCTGAAGCGTTTTTTCCTGCAAGTAGTCTCTTCACTGTACACATCGATCAACGCGTTGAAAATTCATCGGGAAGCTCTTTACCATTACGCACCCAAACATGCTGTTCCCGACGTAGACACGGCACAGTCACTATTATTCGCTATGCCGGTTCTAGCTGTCCCCCCAATTGTTCAAGAGCTCGCCGACCTTTGGGCAATTACCCTCCAATCAACCAAGGGAATGGAAGGGTACCTTGCGCCTAACTTGCCCAACAGGATTTTTGAGATTACTATCCCTTCAATTGATCACCCGATCACGTTCTTCCGAATGCAAAGTCCTGAACATCCCCTCGGTGTGATCGACCCGCTTTTCGAGCGTTTTCTGGAAAGTCACGAATCGAATGACACAAGCCATTTAAGCTTGATTTTACTAAGCCCGAACATCTTTGACTCGGAGGCGGAGATCGCACGTCAACGCTTTCAACTGCAAATGAAATATCCAAGCGGACTTAACGCCTGGAGGTGCGAACCTGACTCGGATTTCGTCGCCCAGGATTGTGAATTCAGTAAAAAAGAACCCTTTAAAAATTTTGAAACAACATTGCGACAACACCTGCTCAAAGAATCCCCCTCATTTGAGGTCCTGGAAGAGATCCGGGACAGCAAACGATTTGCCGAACAAGTCGACAGGGCCATCTCATTTGTCAAAGAGCTCTTTTTCCCTCATCGTGAGATCCTGGACGAAGAAGAGAAGCAAGACTTCATCCTCATGTGCGTCGTCCTCATCCATGAAGGGCTTTGTGAAGAACTGGACCCAAGCACAGTCGATATGGCCTGTCGCTCCCACATTGACCGTGGAATGATGATCTCTACCATTCTTTATCTTTATCTCATGATCAAAAGCGGGAAAACGAACGACCCGATATTTCTCGACTACCTCAAGGAATTGACATTGGCACCCGCTTTGGTCGTCGCCCAGCGCCCCCCTCACATGGATAAAATGCAGAGGGTCTTGTCGCTGGCGTGCCGCCTGCTTGATCCGGCAGTCATCAAGATGATCCAATCCGATCAAACATTTTTCAGCGGATGCCAATTGTCAATTCCGGAAGAGTAACTATCCGGACGCCGTGACCACTACTCGCGCCAACTGATTGGGCACATAGTGATAAGGAATCACCTGCAAATCGACGATCCTGACCGAGGTCAGGGCCGCTCCCTCGTCTACAGCCAACTGAAGCGCCTGGTCTTTCAGTAATTCCAGCTGTTTGTCCCTATCAGCGAGGCTCAATACGGTATCAACAGTGGCGGACACTTCCGCAAGAGCTGCACCATAGGCATTTGCGACCGCTTGATATTCGGGTTGACTAAAACCGGCAATGGCCGCTCCTCCCCCGACTGCGATCACCGGCAAGCCTCTTCTGTCACCACGCATCTTGTCCACTCCATGCGCAATTTTAGCCCGCACGCATGCAATCAATTCCTGAGCCTCGGCCTCTGTCAAACGCACACGGCCAAGATCTGCTTCAGGAATAGAAAACACCCCTGCAACACAGGCCGCGTCTGTCAATGTCAACAGCTCTCCGCCAAAGGCTTGCGCCTGCGAAGTCAGCTGTCCCCCGCAGCTTTCCGGCCCTACCTGCATCCCATCGACAAGACTGCCCCCGCCGATGGAAAGCGCAAGCACATCGGGTGAACGGAAATTCAACGATACGCCGCCAAAGGAGACATTGTGGATCGAACGTCTGGGAAAACCGTTTCTCACACATCCGATATCCGTAGATGTTCCCCCGACATCGACGATGATGGCGTCTTCAACCCCAGCCAATCGGCAAGCGCCGATGAATGAGTTAGTCGGACCCGAGGAAACCGTCAGCAAGGGGTATTCGATCGCGCGTTCCAAATCAATGACGCTGCCATTGTTTTGCGTCAGATGCAAAGGCGCGTTAAGCCCCAGCTCCACGATCGCGGACTGGAGGCGGGAAAACCCCTCGCGCATCGGTTTTTTCAGAGCGGCGTTCAGAATCGATGCGTTCTCCCTCTCGATGAAACCGATCCCCCCGATCTCTGAGGATAGTGTGATCGGAAAATCACCTCCTAACACGTTGCGCGCCTCTTCAGCCGCCTCATTTTCCTGCTCTGACAAGATAGGAGAAAAAACGCCGACAATCGCGATACTTTCTACCCCCTTTTCGACAAGCCTGAGAGCCGCCTCGGCAACTTGCTTCGGACAAAAGGGCGTAATTTCTCGCAAGTCGCATTCATATCCACCATCGACAGTTTCAACGCCGCCGAATACCCTCTCTTTCAAAAATTGAGGCCACCCCGCACAGGGATTGAGGGAATCAGGCTGATGTCCTGCCAAACGGATCACACCTGTACGGTACAAGGATTTCCCTTCCAACAAGGCGTTTGTCGCATGGGTCGTGCCTACTTTGATCGCCTCTAGATGCTCGACCATTCCCATTGCTGACAACGCGTTGACCACTCCCTTTTCCAACGGATTTGTGGTCAACGTTTTATATGATCGGAGAATCTTTCCATCCTCCACGAGTACCGCATCCGTATGCGTCCCGCCAATATCTATTCCTATCATCATGATAGACTCCTTAAATTAAATGATTGCGGACCGACCAATGAAAGCCCTTCGGGCGTCCTCCAGATCGCCGGCGAAGGGAGAGAGAGCAGTTCGACCCTCAATCCATACTGCAAGGACTCGCTTGTCACCGGTTGTCCGGTCTCCTCCTCAACGGGAATGATCAAATCCGGCGTACATGCCAGCAACGAGGTCCCTTGCGTTGCAGCGAGAAACTCATTCTGATATTCGACGATGATCGGAAGATCTTGATTGTCCAATGTGAATGTCCCATTGAGGAAGCCGTCCTGGATCGATTGCTCGATATCGACAACAACGCCTGCTCCAAGTAATCGCCCATTTGGAATGCCGCTCAACCCTTCCCTCTTCATGCTTTCTCCCAAAGCGAGAGCCTGGGAAACCGTTCCGGGGATCAACGCCTTTTTTGCCTGTGCTCCGTTCATCAGATAAACAGCTACAGCCGCGCTCGATCCCATTTTTACGCATATTTTCCGGCATCTTTTCTCCATCTCAACTGCGTCATTGATCGCGACAACATC
>CAZWOB010000047.1:0-13020 GCA_964635295.1 uncultured bacterium | reverse complement strand
CGGCGGACCATATCTTTCAAATGCTTGCCTGGCCATCAACAATTCGTAGGAAGGGTCTCCTCCTCCTCCGGACCCCAACAGGGTCGCTCCGAGAGCCAGGTCGTCTAACTGCTCATTAACGATCGTTTTCATAAATTAATATCTCCTTTTTAAGAGACGCATATCCCATAAACGCCCCCATCATGATTAAACTAACGACAAAACCGTCGAGCATGGGAATCCCGGTCACTGAAGCGGTCGCCATAGACAAACATCCCGTTGCGGCCCCGGCGATCCACGCCAGCACATTTTGCACGGCTGTTGTCTTCTCCTGCGTCACAAAATAACAGATCAAAACAGCCCCCATGCTTGTCAGCACAATGCCGATCGGGTGCAGGATCATCTCCAGCCCCTCCATCAGCGGCAGGCAGGACAAGAGCGTTCCCGCCCCTCCGACCAGCACAGCCCGAAAGGGAAAGGACGCCGCAGGGACGACTGGCCCTATACTGACGACAGCTGAGTAGAGGTTGGCGCTATTGGTCGTCCAGCCTGCCATCAGCACAAATCCCAGAACCCAGACATTCCATACGCTCGATGAGTAGGCTCCCATTAACATATCGATAAAGCCGCCGCCATTAGCCGATGAAAGGACCACCCCCACCATCTCCACAGCAGGAATGACCAGGCCAAACAGGACAACGACAGAAACGATCGCGTCTTTCCTGCTCTTCGCGACCCTGAAAAATGTCGGCAAATCGACAACCGCGCCGATACTGCACGCCAGCACCAATGAGAGGCCTGCTGACGTCAATGTCTTTGGCACCGCCGTCGTGGACACGTCAACACCCGTACCTGCGAGCCCCATCACAATCGTTGCGATCAACAGCGGCATGCTCAAGTTCGCAAGAATACCGACTCCGCGCAGCCCTCGTGTACCAAGGACCGTCATCACGATCCCCATCCCCAGCGAGCCGTATATCCCTTTTGCGATCGGAAAAATCTGGTGCAGGCTCTCTCCCATTAAATTGAGCTGGATCGCAAACCACCCCGTCATCGAGGTCACCATCGCAGCGGAGAACAGCCCTTTGCCCTTCCGGCCAAAGCATTCGATCGCGCATTCGATCGTCGACAACCGCTTTTCAGAGCTGTAAACGCCGCTGACAAAAGCAAGTGTCATCAGCAACACGTTGCCTATGACAATTGCCAAAGCAGCCGAAGCCAGACCATAGGACTTTCCCAGTGCATAGCCGATCACAAAGACGGGGAGGCAGATCGCCCCCCCGGCCTGAACGGCAGTCAATTGCAACCACCCTTGTCTGTCCATCATCCTGCCCTCTGATTGCCGAGCAGGTCGCAAAACACGTGGTCAATGCAGAACTGAGCGGGGTTTCTCAGAGAAAAACCTTTTGCGACAGCTTCCTCGAAGAGGGAAATAAGCATTCCCTCCTCTTCAGGTTCCATCCCTGGCACCTTGCGGAACATTGTGCGCGTACTGATCGTCTGGTCTGTGTACTGCCCGTGCTGAGCGGTGTTCAGGTCGATCAACCGCAACAAGCCGCCGCTTTTTTGAAGCGTAGCTTCTACATAATCCTGAGTTTTCAACACCTCGAACGCCTGCCTTGAATATCCTTCAATCACAATGACCCTGCGCTTCAGGTCTTCCGTAAGCACTGGACTGACCTTGTAGGAACTGCCGTCGGACTTGAATAATACCGAACAGACAAAACTCTCCTGCTTAAGCGGGTGGCTTTTGATATTCCTCGCTTTGAGAAGAACAGGAACTTTCTGCTCCATCGCCCGTTGGAAAATTACCTGGGTCAGGTGGAAGAACGGCATCTCAGAACGCTCTTTTTTCTCCACCAATCGGGGGTTTGCCACATACTTTTGCAAACGCGCACCGACTTTCCCTCCGATCAGGGCCGCTTCTTGTTGGACATACTTGATCGAATCACTGCAGACCGCCTCTTTTGCCCGATTGACGGTATCAATCAATAGATCGGTCGGCACCACAAACCCTCCCTCTCCAAGCATTTTCGGACTGGAGTGGATCTGATAGGTGAACGCGCCCACCTCTTTTTTACTGATCACATCAACACTGACAAGAGTCACAAGGTAACTCTGGACAACGATAACAGCTCTGGAGTTCATCGACATCTCCAGTGCGTCATCTTCAACCATTCGTTTTTGCTTCACGCGGCACGCTTGCTGCAGCTCAGCGATCTCTCTTAAGATCGGCTGCTTTTTCAGAGTAACAGCTTGAAAACGCTCGGCGAACTTTTGAGCAATTTCCCCCTTGCGAGGATCTCCTCGATGAATTGCTTTTAAGGCTTCTCCGCGTTCTTTTGCGATCGCGCGATTTTCATCAGCAAGGGGAACAAGTTTTTCCCGCTCGATTGCAGCGACCTGCGACTCGCATTCCTGATCCATCGCAGCAAAAGCGCACGCAAGCTCTTCCAGAGCGGCAATTCTTGCTTTGATTGTGCGCTTCACAACATCCAGACCTTCGAGGTCCAGCAGGCAAAATTGAAGCGCGCGAATTTGACACGCTTGATCCCCGGCGGGGACATCGAGCGACTGAAAGCGGTCCGTTTCGAAAGCGATCATCGCTTCCAACGCGCGTTGATAGATGATCGTTCTGATATTCAGACGATCAATGGGAGAGCATTCAGCATCTCCCGTTGGTAACAGGCTGCCAAGCACAGGCATTCCCGCCACCAAAGTAGGTGAACAAGACATGATATACTCCTGTATAAAAATAAATTTAATTCAAGAGACTAGATTGCTAGCTCTGAAAAAATTCGCTGTTTAAAAATGTAGTAAGAAAAGTGGGTGACGGCTTATTTATGCCGTTTATAAGAATGGCGCCAATAATGGCAGAAAGAAGAAGAAAAAGTTGAAGTGGTATTTACGGGCGTGGTCGAGCAAAACGGTTCTGGCGAGTTGCCTAACGCCTCATCAAGATCGCTTGAAGAGCAACAACTGGTGTTCATTTTAAAAATCCTCATATATCTGTTAAATAATGACTTAAACGAAATAGTTTAAGCAGTACCGATAAGTCTAATCTATTCATTCAATTAAAGACAATCTTTTTTTATAAAACCCCAAACGGATAAATAAAACAAACCGGACAGCAAGGATATACCGATAATGTTTCAAAATTGAGTTTTCAGACAAGGAGGCGCCCGGAATTTCTATCAGATATGGTCGGCGCCGAAGCAGTTCAACTCGAACGAGTTGGGCGATGCAGGCGGGTAGAAATTCAGTGGCAAGCCGACGTAGTATGAAGCTCAATTTTGAAACATTATCGGTATAATAGTGAAACATTATCGGTATATATCTATTCCGACAAAGAGATTCCAATTTCAGGAATAAAATCAGTGCCTTTACATGCAGCAACGAACTGAGCCATTTGTATGGCTTCATTTACACGATCATTACCCAAGTGCGTTGATCTGAAAGTCTCTGTCACTAAAATCCCATCAGAAACCACACCCGCTACAAACCAATCATTTCCTTTTTTGATAACGGTTATTAATGGTCGGTCTAGATAAAGTACACTTTCATGACAATGAATCTTACGTTCTTCAGCAAATGACCGCGCAGCAACGAGAGCCGTTTTAAAATCTGTCTCAGGGTGTTCCGAAACAAACGTTTTTTGTTCCCCCTCAACGTGAGTTGCAATAAAACAATGAAATAATTTGACAACTGCTACATATTCTGTCGTACCAGCTGGCACTCCTGTCGATGCGCTCATCGTAACCTCCAAAAAATCAATTTATTAAGGAGAAATCATATCAGCAATAAATGTAAGTTTGTACCGTATAAAATGCGAAAAAATACCGTGAAATTAGAGTGGATATAGAGAGTAGAGAGTAGAGAGGACAGGTCATCCTGCCGCTTGTGATCCTGCTTATCATGTTATTATTTTTTTGATCAGGTATTCATTTTCCGGATGAATCTTATATTCGGATTTGGAAGGATTTTTACCTGGGGAAAAAAGACGCAACGCAGGGTATTGCTTTTCCAAATCACTCCGACAACCGCTGTGAGACGATTTCTGCGATCTCTTCTGGAATAAACTCTTTCAAGTCATGGCCGAACTTGCCGATCTCCCGAATGAGCGAAGCGCTGATATTGACATGCTTGCCTTCCGCCATTAGAAAGAGCGTTTCCACCCCCTCCATCGCAAGATTGGCCAATGCCATTTCCCTCTCCATGTCAAAGTCGCTGACCGAACGGAGACCTCTGACAATCACGTCGATTCCGTTTTTCTTCGCAAAATCAGACACCAGGCCATTGAATGTGATCACTTCCACATTCTTTAATGGCTTAATGATCTCTTCCAACATCGCTTTGCGCTCGTTGAATGAAAATAAAGACGTTTCTTTTAATGTGTTGGTTCCCACACCGATGTAAAGATGTTCGCAAACCTTGGCGGCCCGCTTGATAATTTCACGATGTCCGATCGTCGGGGGATTGAACGTTCCAGGAAAAAGCCCGCGCATACTACCTCTCGATAAACTGATGCAATACCGACCGCCCCACCTTTCGGGAACTTTTCAATTGAAGCTTTTTCAAGCTCTGCTCCTCCGGCTCCCAGATCTTGCTGTCCTCAATGAACAACATCCCTCCAGAAGCTAAAAGGTCAGATTGATCGACATACTTTAAGACTTCCGCACTATAAGAAAAGTCCCCTTTTTTTTCGAGGTATGGGGGGTCTGCATAGATAAGGTCGAATATCCCAAGTTTCGGAAGCTGATCGATCACCTCTCCCAATATAACCCTTGCACAGTCAGATAATTCTAAGCTTGCGATGTTATGCTGGATACAACGAACGCTTTCGCGATCATTGTCCACCATCACCGCACTTTTCGCCCCTCTGCTCAACGCTTCGATCCCCATCGCCCCGCTTCCGCTGAACAGATCGAGAAAACGCGCGTCCTGAACTTCAAACTGACAAATATTGAACAAAGTTTCCCTTAGGCGCGAAGAAGTGGGACGGGTCAAAAGCCCCTTGGGAGCATTCAGCTTCTTTCTTTTTAACTTACCGCCAATAATTTGCAACATGTTGACAGTATACGTTGATAGTGATTTGAAATTCAAGAATCGGAATTATTTCTTGTTTTCTTTCACCTTGAACTTAAACAGTTTTTCCGGGCCCGTCGATGCGCTCACCTTGGCGATATAATCACCCGGAGGCCAGCCGTTTTGCGGGGCGGCATAGGAAAAGGAGATCGCAGACTTGCCCTCTTTATCCAACATCGTTGTCAACGGCGGTGCCGATGTTCCGGAATCGACATGCTCTAAATAAAGCGTGATCAAAGTCTTCGGCTGGCCATTGTCAAGATGGATATTGAAGAAAAGAAGGTCTGTATCCCCTTCCAACTCCTCGACGGGGCTTACCACCCTGCCCTGTTGATCCACTTTTGTCCCAAGAACGATTGAAGTGAACTCCAAAGGCTTGGGAGGAAGGTCTTTTTCCGGTTTGTCCAGGACCTCTTCAGCTTCGGCGATCGGCTCGTACGCTTCCAAAAGATGCATGCCGTCGATTTTCCAATTCCCATCTTCGTTCTTGAAGTCAAAACGGACAGGATAGGTCTCATCTTCAAAAGTGGTGACAACTCCCCTTAATTCAACCGCTCCATCCTTTTCAAGAAGACGGTTGAAATAGCTGTTGCGATGGTCCATGAAAACGGAATTCGCGACAAGAAACTCCTTAAAATCTTCCAGGGAATTCTCTGAACGGTAATCGTCGCTCATCATGAGCTCATAGACTTCATAAAAATCCTGACGGTGCAGATAAGCCATTTGCTGTTCCAAGATGGTGAGCAGTTGGTCCGCGAGCCGCGGGCTTTCCTCTTCGAAAACCGTATTGTAAGACTTTTGCTTCGGTTTGACCGGCGAATCAACTACTTCCATTCCCCAGATCAGCCACTCTCCTTCCGAATAGCCCATGCGGAAATCGACCTCTGTAATCCCCCCATCATCGTGAAGGTTGACGCGGACGGTCCCAGTGCCATTTTGCACTTCCCCTCTTCTGATATCGGCCATCTCACGGTCGGTAAAAGCTGGAAACGTTCCGATAAATTCTTCAAAATGGTCAAACGATGTGGAATCCTGAAATTCTTTAGACGTCTGCTGATAAGCGCGGTAGATGTTATCAGAAGCTAGAGTGTCCAGAATTTCCCTGACAGGAGGGATCAATGCTTCCGGGTTTGTCGCAGCTTTTTGGATCGCGACTTCAGGAGGCAGCACCACTTTCAAACTGAACACTTTCCACTCTCCCATTTCGCGGGAGAGAACATAATTGATCTGGTAGGGGCCTTTTCCATTCTCCAGGCTGAGCGTCACGTATCCCCGATCGTTTTCCACTCTTCCCTCTTCAGGCTCGATTGTCCGGTAATTGAAGAGGATCGGATTTTCTCTGACGAACGCCTCAAATTCTTCCTTCGAGGTCTCTTTTTGGAAGTCCTTTGACACAAAGCCGTAATACGCCTCGACAAAATCCTGGTCTCTCAGCGACTGGAGCTGCTTTTTGGCAAAATCGATCATCTGTCCGGTAATCTGACTGTCATCGTCACTTTTCTCAAGCTCGGTCAAGCGAAGGCTCACCACTTTCCACTCATCCCCCTCTTTCACGAGAATCCAATCGGCACGCATTTCCTCCATGCCTTTGGAAACCAGCACTCCGGTCACTTCTGCGCGCCCATCTTCTGGTGAAGCTCCTTCCAAATGGTAGGAAAAGTTATCATACAGGACCGGGTAGATGGAAAGAAATTCCCTAAATTGAGGAAGGGTGGTCGTTTGTTGAAATTCTTTAGAGGTATATTCGTAGTAAGCCTTTGAGACGCTGTGATTTCTTAACGCTTTTAATTGATCTTCCACAACCCCGACAGTGTCTTCAGATGGCAATAATGCAACGACCGAAACGATCGCTCCACCGACCAGAAAAAGAAATAACAGCCTCAACCAAGGGGAACGAGAAGACGCCTGTTGATTTGTTGTCATGGACAGCCTCTATGAATCATCGTTTAAATGACTACATTGCCTTTAAAATAGGTATAAAATCAATTATTAATTCAGAGAAGGTCACGATGCTTCAAGAGTATGAGCCAGTGGCTGGGAAGTGAAAATGCGGTGGCGGTCGCTGTAGTGCGAAATCAACTGCTCGGCTTTCTTGAAATTGACTTTTTTCAACACTTCGTACACGTCAAGTCCGCGCGAGTTCCGCCCCTGTTCAAAATAGAGTTCTCCAAGCCTGTATAAGATATCGTAGTCATCAGGGCACAGGGACAGAACCATCTCATATTCATGGATCTCCTCTTCCGGCATCCCAAGGTCCCGATAACTGTACGCCAACTGGACATGGACCCAAGGGTCATCGGGAGCATAGTCGTTCAGGATCTTAAATTCCTCGATCGCCCTCTCCGCTGTAAAACGGAACCGCTCGACCAGGAGATCGCGATAAGCGGCATTCGGTATCCGGCTGGCATCGAAACTGTGCTCATGATGAGGGTTGATATAGACACTCGATAAAGTGACATAAGCATTTGCCAGAGCGGCGTGCACTTCCAGATCCGTCGGTTCCATCTTGACGATTTCCAGATGCTCATCTACTGCCTCCAGGAGAAGCCGCTCCCTCATGTGGTGGATGTCGTGCCAATGCCACCACCGGCTGAACCTCTCAACACTTGGACGGAGAAGTTCCAGCCATCCGGGAACCTGCCAAATAGCGTTCTCTTTCCCGTGCAGGGCGGTCGCATATTTCGTATATGCCGTCGCAAGAGCAAACCGATGCTCAGGGATCTCCTGTTTAAAGTTGATCAATTCCCGGCAAAGCAGGGAAAATTGATCAAGCAGCAACTGAAACTGTTCCGGCTTTTTATCGTTCAGATAAAGCCTGACAATAAAATAGGAGAAAAAAGTAAAGAACAGAGCTGCAAGACTTGCAGCGAGCAAAGAGGATTTGACCAACTCGGAAATAAAGAAGAGAACGAGGAACACCTCAGCGAACCCAACGAAGAAAAAGCTCAGGTGAAAGACGACATGCCACTTGATCATCCTGTAAAACGCAGGGAGGGTCTCTTCAATGACACGATCGATCTGATCGTGAAAAAAGATTGAGTCAAACGGAAATACTTCCTCTCCCTGCAGGGACGAGTTGGTCATGCAACAGCCTACGGATCTTTTAAGTTCCTAAGGCTATTGTTATATACTTAATTACGATTATAATTTAAATAAAAAAATCAAATTAATTGAGTTGCGTTCATCATTATTAAAAACACCAGCCGAATCCGACATTCAAACCCTGCAATCCAAATGAGCGGGTGTTGTCACTTGTCTGGCTAAGCTCACTATCGAGGTCATCCCCGAAAAATCTGCGGTGCTTCCTCAGCCCGTACCACTTGCGAAACTCATATCCGATCCTGAAAGACAGCTCGAAATCGCAGACGCAAAAATCGTAGATCATTCCGGTTCCCAGATGGAACCCGGGAATACATCCCCAGCATCCTTTGCTTTCAATCGTCAAATCGATATCCGCAAGCCCTCGAAAACTGTGCTCCTGCTTGTCTTCCTGTTTACTTGCAAGGATCGTTCCCTGTCCAAAAGCATAATAGGTCAAACATTTACTATAATAGTAATTGTAGGCCATCCCAATCCGCAGACCTACCCCTCCGGCCTCGGAAGTCCAGTGCATCGTATCTGTTGCTGTAACAGAATCCTCTGTCAATTCGATGTCCATATCAAGCTTTTGCTTAATATAAAGAAAGGCCAATCCAAAATAGGGCTCTAAAGAGTGACAATCGCCGCATCCGCAATCAACATAGATGAGTCCGTCCAATTCCTGGTACAGGCTCTCATAGCGGGAATCATGAGTCAGATTTTCAAGGACCGCTTCCGAAATACCTGGAAAAGGAGAAAGGCAGCTATGTTCGTCAGCGAACCCGCTCGATTTGTCAGAATGGTCCAGGTAAGTGTATGAAGCCTTAAATCCCATGTCGCACCAACAAAAAAGATCCGGGTACTTAAACCAGGCGCGAATACCCATTTCCCAGCTTGGACAGATCTCATTGAATTTAAGAGTGATCGTCTCTATTTCATCTACAACTTCAGAATTGACGGTCCCGCACAATCTCAGATCGTCTACGCACGGTTTCAAGACTAAAAGATCAAGTCCGATCTCATAATCGCTTCTGCAGCAACGCATGTCATTGTCGCAGCATGCAGCATAGCTGTTTGAAAAGTTAAATAGACAGAGCAAGAGAGTCGTCAGACAGTACACTTTTTTCATTTCAGGCCTCTAAATACCGCAATAAGTAGAGACGTACTGTAAAACGTGGGGAAAAATAATTAAAGTTTTATTTTAGTAAAACTTATCCCCTCTTGAAGGAATGCTTTAGAAAGAGGTTTTCCATCGTGGACTTCTTAGAAAGTTCTGAAGGCATCTCATTGATACGATCCTTCAGCTTTTCAAACTTTTGTGAAACTTTACTGGTATTCAGGCAAGATCTGAAGAGGGCGGGCAATTGACGCGCCTTTTTTACCGACTTATTTTCTCTGGGGCTTTGTTGACTCGCCGGAGTATTGGGACGAACAGATTCCATGGAACTCCTCCTTTTGTTTCAAGATTACCTTCAGTCTTCACGTTAACAAAAATATTGAAAACATTCAAATCTTAATTTTTTACGAATCAAGCTTCCGCAGGAACTGTGTAGCCTTGTCTAAGTTCTTCCTGGTAGAATAGGAACAGCCCGATAAAAACGACCGCTGCGGAAAGATAGAAAGCTTCAGAAATCACTTCGGACAAGAAGAACCATCCATAAATTGCTGTAAAAAGAGGGGTTGTGAAACCGGCAAAAGACATAAACGTTGCCGTAAACCTCTTAAGCAGGTGTCCGTACAAGTTGTAACAGATCATATTAGAGATGATGACCAGAAGCAGCATGCATTCAAGGAAAGTGACTGTATCTGTGACCGGGACAGGATTCCAGTTTTCCACAAAATAGGAATTCACCAGGGCCATTCCTCCACCGGCGACCATACTGACGCCATTCGCCATCAGAGGTGTGACACCCTCGTCCTTGACAAGCTGCCGCAGGATGATCCAGCCGTAGACGCTGGTAATGGCGGCCAACATCACGGCCATTTCGGCCCAGGAGAGGAAAAAGAGGTGGCCCACTCCCTCTTCCGCTGATGTCTCGCTGAACAGGATAGGAAAAAAACCGACGAATCCGACCACCAGGCCAATCCATTTTTTAGGGCTCAAGTTCTCGTTGAATGAAAAATAAGAGATCAGGGCCGAGAAGAATGGCGATAAGCTGTAGATGAAGCAGGTTTTAAATGAGGTCAGAAATTGCAGTCCCCAGAACTCAAAGACATTTGTCAGGTAGATATTGAAAACCGCAAGACGGAGCAGTCCCCATAAGGCTCCTTTGCTGAACGAAAATTGGCGGCGATGAAAGATGAAGAGATAAACGAGCAGAAGCACTCCGGCCAGCACCATCCGGGAACCGACGAGGAAAAGCGGCTGCGTATACTGCAGTCCGGTCTTGGATACAGTAAAGACACTGGCGAAAAGGGCGTATAGCAGGACGACTAAGTACATAATAATATCTTTTATTTTTAGTAAAAATTTTAACAGATTTAATCTTAAAAAACAATATACTGTAACCTGTGATTGTTTCCTAATCTGTGGCCAAGCGCTACAGATGGGGGTTAGACTTCGAAAATTTCGATCGGAGACATGTCTTTGACATGACGGAGGAGAAATTTATCGAAAGATGACCTTCAGCTGTAGATGATTGGCCGCATTCTCAATCATGTTTTCACTTTAAAGTTGAGAAATGCATCATAAATCAAATAACTACAATTTTTTGTGTATGTGATGAGGTTGCTCAAACCTTTGAAACATTATCGGTATACCTCACTCGGTAAGCTCATACTTCGGGACGTAAATTCACATCTGAATCACTAAAATTGGTTGATGGACGAGATTAGGTCACAATCGCAGGTGAAATGAATCCAAAAATTTTGTATCTTTCCCATATGAGATTGCCTCGACTACTAAAAATATCTTCCCTCTGGCCGTTGTTGTCGTTAGCCGCGGTCTGGGTTTTGCTGACGGGAGGGGCCCTCTATTCCTGGCTGCTTGGCATTCCTGCTCTGGTCATTGGGCTCCTCGCGGGCGAGCTCCTGCCGGCAGCCCCTTCATTTCGCATCGCTATCCACCACATTCCCTCTTTCATGGCGTTTTTTCTCTACCAATCGTGTTACGGAGGCATCGACGTGGCCGTCCGCACCCTTACCAACAACCTTTCACCCGAAATGCTGACCTTTCCATTCAGCCTTTCTAATGAGACCGCCAGAGTTTTCTTCGCCAATGTTGTCAGCCTCCTCCCCGGGACACTGAGTGCGGAGCTGAATGAGACCGAGATTGTGATCCACGTATTGGATGAACGGATGAATAATGAACAGGAACTGAAAAAATTGGAACGGAGGGTCGCCCTTATGTTTCGTGAAGAGGTTCGAGATGGCTGAAGGATACGAATGGATGGCCGTGATCATCTTACTCTCCATTATTGGCGGCCTGCCCCGAATCTTACTGGGCCCGACAAGGGCGGACGCGATGCTGGCCGCGCAGCTTTGCGGGACCTCCAGCGTTGCCATTCTGGTTTTGTTCGCCGCTGCGAAAGAAAAACCCTACCTCAACGATATCGCCCTGGTATTTTCCCTTCTGGCCGCGGTAGCAACGATCTCGTTCGTGCGCATGACCTGGTGCGCAAAGGAGGAATCTGATGGGGATCGTTGACATGGCATCTCTGCTATTGACCGGCATCGGAACACTTTTTTTTGTCGCCAGCACCCTGGGCCTGATCCGCTTTCCCGATGTCTATAGCCGGCTGCACGCTTTGACCAAGGCCGATAACATAGGGCTGGGATTTATCCTTCTGGGGCTTGCGCTGCGGTCGGAGGCAATTGGCGAGGTGGCCAAACTGCTGCTTATCTGGCTTCTCACAATCGTATCCAGCTGTTCGGCATGTTATCTGATTGCACAGACTGCCCGACGGATGGGGATCAAACCCTGGAGGCGCCCATGAGCATCACACTCTTCGATTGCATTATCGCGCCGACCTTGATCTTATTAGCCTGGCTGGCCCTGCATACGAAAGATCTTTTTGTCGGAGTGGTCTTTTTTATCCTGTTCGGGCTGCTGGCCGCACTGGCCTGGGTTGAGCTGAAAGCGCCCGACATCGCTCTTGTAGAAGCTGCGATCGGCGCCGGTGTCACCGGAGCTCTTTTTCTGGGTTCACTGGGAGTACTTGAAAAAAAGAAGGCGGACTCAAACCGACCGGGTGAAAGAAAAATGCGGTCTTTCCTTGGAATATCCGTCCTGGCCTTAGCGGGGATCTTCTGCTGGAGCATTTACCGGCTTCCGATCGAAATGGAAGGAATCGGCCCTTGGGTCTACAGATCGTTGCCTGAAAGCGGGGGTTCCAACCCCGTGACCGCTGTCATTCTTAACTTTCGCGGTTACGACACGCTGCTGGAAGTAGGGGTGCTCTTCCTGGCTGCGGTTGCGACTGTTGCCCTGAGATATTTTGAGCCGGCCTCCATAGGGTTTCATCTCCCTCCGAACAATCCGGTGCTTCTCCTGTTCCTCCATCTATTGCTGCCCTCCGTTGTCGTTGCGGCCGCTTATTTGCTCTGGCAGGGCGCGGACAATCTGGGCGGCGCATTCCAGGCGGGGGCCATTTTAGCTGCAGGTGGGATATTGCTTATTCTGGCAAAAGTCCCCCTCCCCTTGCATTACCACAATGTCTGGTTCCGCCTTGCCGCCGTCAGCGGATTTGCAGGCTTTATCCTGACCGGCGCTGCGGTCATGGGAAAGAGCAGGCAATTTTTAGAGTTTCCCCCAGCCTATGCGAAGTGGATCATTTTGCTTATCGAACTCCTGACAACCATCTCGACCGGTATCATTTTGCTGACGCTTTTTTCCGCCTGCGCCTGCCTGCTGGGCCAAACAAAGGGAGTGAAAAATGG
>CAZWOB010000046.1:4574-17822 GCA_964635295.1 uncultured bacterium | reverse complement strand
CAGACAGCGCCAATATCCTTCTGGAAAACTGCGATGTGAATACTGTGGCTGCAGGCGAAATGTTTGAACAAGAGCGAGCACCGAACGAACTTCCGATGGCAGTCGGGTTCAGGGTGAGCCCATCTACCCATAACATCTCATTGATGGGGGTTTGCGCGAGCGATATGAAAGGTTTTTCGCGGACCAAGATCGTTTTGGATGAAAGTTCCCGTTGCAGGATCCACTACAATTGTCCGAAAGAAATTTAGATTAGATAATTTCGGAAGCGACCGTATCGTAAAACAAGATCCCTTTTTCAGTGGGTTTCAAGTAACCATTCTTCTCTAGCAGAAGGCCAGAAGCCTTTAATCGATCGATTGCCTGCAGCGTTTCTTCATCCAGATGGAACTGGTCGAGTTCAGCCCCCTTCATAAGTCGAAGCCTGATCGCAAGCTTTTCACGTTGCAAGGCGCCAGGAGAAAGGGATTCGGAGTAATCAGTAGCAGACAGACCGCTCATCACTCGATTGTGCCATTGATGAAGCCGCGCAATATTCCTGAAGCGTTTTCCATTCCAGTAACTGAATGCGGATGGGCCCAGACCGATAAATTCCCTGTCCGTCCAATAACCGCTGTTGTGGACTGAATGAAAACCGGGCTTTGAAAATGCTGAAATTTCATACTGCTCAAAACCATGGGTTGTGAGGATCTCAACTGCCATCCGGTACATCTGCGCACTTGTCTCATCAGAGGGCAGTGTTTTTTGGAGCTCTTTTTTATGTTTGAAAAATACAGTATGCGGCTCAATTGTGAGGTTGTATAATGAAATATGTTTTATGGGTAGCTGGACTGCTGATTTCAGGGTTTTGCACCAGCTCTCAAGTGTCTGTCCAGGAATATCATACATCAAATCGATAGAGATGTTAGGAATGCCTGCAGCATAGGCGTCCTTGACTGCGTCAATCGCTTTATTGGCGCTGTGTGTTCTTGTTAACAGAGAGAGTTGCTGGTTATCTAACGACTGAACACCTATGCTTAACCGGTTAATTCCGGCAGAAGCATACTCTTCAATCAATTGCCGTGATAGATTTTCCGGATTAGCTTCCAGTGTGATTTCAGCATCTTTGCAGGGTAGCAGTGTGACCAGATCTCGGATGCGGTCCGGCCCGAACAATGAAGGCGTCCCTCCTCCAAAGTAGACCGAACTCAGTTTGCGCTGATCGAAAGAGGATGCATAGGATTCCCATTCCTTTTTCAGTCCTTCACTAACCAATGCGCGATATGACTCTTTGTCAGGGACAACATAGAAATGGCAGTAGCTGCATTTATGGGTGCATAAAGGAATGTGGGTATAGAGAGATGCTACCATTCATCGGCATCAGGATCGATGATATTTCTTCCCCTTCGCCATCTGTTGCGGTCGCTGAAATAGGATTCATCATCTTCATTGAAGGTTTGATCTTCGTCATCAGTGTCGCCATCGCCTTGCGTTGACTCAAACTCTCCATGCTCAGTGTCAATACCGTAGGATGTTTCTTTGTAATTTCCGCTTTGTGTTTCACCAACTTCGACGTCGGGAAGCGTGGGCATTTCAGTATATCCTGCGCGTGTCGGGTTGCGTTTGGGCGCAATGTATTCTTCGCCTTCTCCACTTTCCTTCAGGAATTGCAAACGCTCTTTTTCTTCGTTGATCTTAGCGTTGATCGATTGAATTTCTTCTTTGTGCTTATCAATGTCTCTTTTTGGGACAAGGCCCAATTTCAGCCATTGCTCAAGATCAGCCAATTCGGATTCTAATTTTTTTAGTCGTTCACTTTTGTAGTGCTTCATAAGTTCCCAATTTTACATTTGCACAGACCGTTTAGATTTCATCAGCCTGTGGAAATTACACTTGTTGCCACTGCCCAGTTGCATACGTCAAAAAACAATTCATGGCAAGCGTTTTTTTAATGATCCGAGCCAGTCAAGTTGATCTTTTATCTCAGCCAAACAAGTTGTCTATACTCAATTAGATACAATATCTAAAACAAGCAACTAATACAGTGTTATGCTGATTATTTCTGACTCAAACATCAAAGGGGTGTTATTATGCATTTATTGCGATTTGAACGCAAGGGTATCAGAAGCAATTTGAAAAAAAATACTGTCATCAGGTGAAGATATATTTTTGTCCCGGATAGGTTCTTATTGAGAAATTGCCTAAAAAAATAGTATGAATAGAATCTATGAAAAAGTTTTTAGGCTTCCATACTTCAGCGCTCATCGAGATGTTGACCTTGTTGGTGATATTCACCGGAGCGAGCTTCTTGTTTGGAGACGGCAGTCGCTTTCTGGGGATAAGCCCGCATCCGTTTTGGATCATCATCCTATTGATGATTGTCCAATACGGGACAAAAGAGGCTATTCTAGCAACTTTCTTTTCCACACTGTTTTTGTACACTGACAACATTCCCCGACAATTGGTTCAAGAAAGCGCGTTCGCTTATCAATTCCGTCTTTCATTGACACCCTTCCTCTGGTTCGCATCCTCCTTTGTTCTTGGTGAATTGCGGATGCGCATTCAAACCAGGCTTGAGGATGCGGAACGAGAAAGGGACACTGCGCTTGAGCATGCATCCGCAATTACCGAAAATTACGAAGTTTTAAAGGCGATGAAGGAAAACCTGGAGTCCCGTCTTGCCGGTCAGATCCACACGGTTGCAGCAACTTATGATTCTGTGAAAGAGTTGGAGTCTTTGGAACCTGTTCAAATTTTGCTTCGTCTGGACAAAGTCGTAATCTCTGCGTTGAATCCAGCCAAATTTTCCGTTTTCGCTTGCGGGCCGAATGGCCTGGAAGCGATGACTTCCGAAGGATGGGAGCCCGATGATCCGTATAGACGCCGTTTTACCGACAAGGACGCTTTATTTCAGGAAGTTGTCACTAACCAACGTATTTTGTCGGTCATTAACAAGGAAGATAGAAAGGTTTTGAGCGAAGAGGGAGTGATGGCTGCTCCGTTGATCGATACCAATGAGGGAAGCGTTTTCGGGATGCTGAAGATCGAAGAGATCGATTTTTTTAAAATTGATATCGGAAACCTCGAGACCTTCAGCGGGTTATGCAGTTTGATCGGAACGGCATACAGCAATGCTGTCAAGTATACGAATGCGGTAAAAAATACCATTTACGATATTGACAAAGGCTTATTTTCCCATCACCTGTATCAGATTATGATGAATTGGGCAGAGGCTTTTGCCAAGCGTACATCGACTCCTTTGACCAACTTGACCATCCAGGTTTTTGAACCGGACAAGGGGGCCATGGAAGAAAGGCAGATGGCAGAGAGGATTTTGAATGAGGTGTTCAAGGATAATTTACCGACAAAAAACCAAACTCCTGTATTTGAAAGCAAGGACCATCTCCTTAAGTTTGAGATCATTCTTCCGTTGACCTCTGTGAAACAATCGGAAAAATTATCTCTCAAATTGCTCAATGCAATCAATGAGAGAACTGAGCTCAAGCCTTTCACATTCCATTTCCAGACAACGGGAGTGTTTGATCCCAAAAAACAGGAAGGCGGGGTTGCATGCGACTAAATGTCGATTTTCTTTGCATCTTTCTTCTTGCAATTGTTGCCGGACTTGCAGAACTGAATCTTTCTGAGTGGGACCAACCCATCTTCATGAAGGTCGCAGAACATTTTGTTGTCGTCAATATTTGCTTAGCGTTTGCCGCTATTTTCGTTTATTGGGGGAGGGATACAAGGTTCGTATTGCTGCTCACTATCCTTGTTGCCTGCATGGGACCGATGGGTGCAGCTCTTTGTTTGTTGACGATGCTGCTGTATTTAATCTATTTGACCACAGGTGAAAACGTCAAAGACTTCCTCGCTTCATTATTCCCTGAATCGGGGTTCAGTCACACAGAAACGCTGTATGAACGGATCGCTC
Source organism: uncultured bacterium (assembly GCA_964635295.1). Taxonomy (GTDB): domain Bacteria; phylum Chlamydiota; class Chlamydiia; order Chlamydiales; family Waddliaceae; genus Waddlia. The sequence goes on along the minus strand of CAZWOB010000046.1, from coordinate 13,912 downwards.
ATGGACTAGATCGTTTTGACCCTGACTATAATCCGCTTCCTTTTATGGATGTGATCGAGTTCGGAACGGAAAAGCAAAAGAGATCGGCCATTGAAAAAATTCTGAGGTATTATCGCCCTGAATTTTCTCCTGCTCTTTTGAAAGCGCTTGATGATCCAAGCAATGGTATCAGGGTGCTGGCTGCTACAGCGGTCAATACATTGGATAAGCACATGTTTGAAAAATACCTTGAGATGGAAGAAGCGTTGGAATCCGATCCGACGAATCTTGATCTCGTTCTTGAGTTTGCCAATCATTGCGATCTCTATGTACAATCCAAACTGCTGGATGAGTCCCGTTCCGGCAAAGTGACCTATCATGCGATTCAAAGTTATCGCGAGGTCCTTAACGCTCAACCTCGGAACTTTGATGTGATGGAAAAACTCTCTCGCCTCTACGTCCAAAAAGGAAAGTATAATAACGTACTGGGGATGCTTGAACCGTTGCTGGATCAGATTGGAACTGCTCGGCCTGATCTTTTAAAGTGGTACATGGCCTCCCTTTACTACTTGAAAAGGTACGAAGAACTGGGGGAGTTTGCTAATGACCATTTTGCATATGTTAAAGATGTCGCTGCTCCTTACGAGCTGAAGGAGAGGGTGTTTGCATGGAGCGGAAAGTATGGATGAAGCAGATGTCTGTTTAATTCTTGAAGGAACATATCCCTACGTCTCTGGAGGCGTATCGACATGGGCCCATGATTTGATCATCTCACAGCCCCAGCTCACCTTTTCCCTCGTTTGCATTCTGGCACCTGACAGTAAACGGGATCTTAAGTACGAGATCCCGGAAAATGTCATAGAAATCCGACATATTGTCCTTCAAAAGCTTCCTGAACGTGATAGGAGGATCCCTAAAAAATGGAGGGAAAACTTATTCAAGGATTTAGAGATACCCATTCTTCACTTGCAGTACAAGGCAAAGCTGCAATATTTAAAGCAGATTCTCAAATCATTGAACCACGGCAATTTTAAACCAGATGAACATGTTCTGCTCAATTCCTATGAAGCGTGGAAGATGTTATTGAGAATGTACCGCTCTTCGGTAGGAGAGGGGAGCTACCTGAATTTTTTCTGGTCATGGAGAGGACTGCTTGCTGGAATGTACTCTGTTTTGATTGCCGATCTGCCGCTTGCCAAAGTCTATCACAGTCTCTGTACAGGATATGCCGGATTATTTTTAGCGCGCGCGCACGTCATTACCGGAAATCCTTGTGTCTTGACCGAGCATGGGATCTACACGAATGAAAGACGTATTGAGATCACGGCAGCCTCCTGGTTGAACGATCAGAAGGCGATGAGCCTGAATATCATGAGGCCCCTTTATGAAAGGGATTTAAAAGATTATTGGATCGATACATTTTCAGGTTATTCCCAACTCTGCTATCAGGCGTGCAACAAGATCATCACTCTTTTTGAAGGCAACCAGAAATTCCAGTTGGAGGATGGTGCGGACCCTGAAAAAATGATGATTGTTCCCAACGGAATAGATGTTGAGAGGTACGCTGCGATTCCAAAAGAATACGATCATCCTCCTACCGTTGCTTTCATCGGCCGGGTCGTTTCGATCAAGGATGTGAAAACATTTATCAGGGCGGTTGCAGCTGCGAAATTGCTGGTGCCCCAAATAAAAGCGCTAGTGATGGGGCCGACCGATGAGGAAGAGGAATACTTCCAAGAGTGCGTGGACCTTGTCAAGACAATGAAACTGCAGGACACACTCACTTTTACCGGAAAGCTCAAGATAGAGGAGCATTTATCAAGGATCGATCTCATTGTACTGACAAGCGTCAGCGAGGCGCAGCCGCTCGTCATTCTCGAAGCGGGCGCAGCGGGCATTCCGTTTGTCGCTACCGATGTCGGAGCTTGTCGGGAGCTTGCTTTTGGCCGGAGCGATGAATCGCCTCCTCTGGGTCAGGGGGGAGAAATCTGCCCCTTGTCAAATGCGAAAGAAGTCGCTGACAGTATTGTCAAGTTGCTGACCAATGAGCGGTTCTACAAGTCGTGCAGTAAAGCGTTGGCTGAAAGGATTCGGCTTTATTACAACAAGGACCGTCAAAGGGAAGCTTATTCTAAAATCTATGAAGAGCAGTTCATGATAAGCAATAAGGAGAGCATCGCTTGGCAGGGATAGGTTTCGTACTTCGAAAATTATTGAAGAAAAACAATCTGGCAGGGGTGATCCAGGCCTATTTGCACGCCACATTAGCGTCATCCGGTCCCTGGTTGTTCACCGTTGTCGCCTTGGGGTCATTTTTTGCCCTGACAGCTGGGCATATTGGGATAGGGATCCTTGAAAACTTTCGGATCATCCTTCTCTATAATTTCGCCGGTTCTCTCGTTGTTTCCGCTCCAATGACAATCGTATCCACACGATACCTTGCGGATTTGATCTATAAGGAGGATGTCGACGAGGCTCCGGGAATGCTTCTTGGAGCGTTGATCCTTTTAAATGTCATCGCCCTTCCGCTGGTCTACGGGTTTTATCTATCTGTCACCAACTTCAGTTATGAAATTGTGTATCTTGGAACGATCAACTTTTTATTGATCGCCAACATTTGGCAGGTGTCAATATTTATCTCTGCAATCAAACAGTATACCGGTGTGACCTTTTCATTTGTGGTGGGGATGATGATCGCTGTTTTTGCCGCGATAATCTTTGCAGAGGACTACTCTGAGGTTGGTATGCTGTTCGGTTTTAACATCGGTCTCGGGTTTATCTTTTCCTCCCTTGTCGCTTTGGTGTTTTCCGAGTATCCGAAAAAATGCACATTTATTTTTCGCCTGGTGACATATTTTAAAAAATACTGGGAGTTTGCCCTGGGAGCTTTCTTGTACGGAGTTGGTATATGGGCTGATAAGTGGATCATGTGGTTCTCTCCTGAAGCCGTCAGGCTTCCAAATGGCTTGTGGATGTATCCCCACTATGACAGCGCGATGTTTATTGCCTATCTTACAGTGATCCCGGCAATGTCCATGTTTCTGATTTCTCAGGAAACGGAATTTTTCGAACAGTATGTCAAGTATTTCGAAAATATACAGGAACATGCGAATTACGAAAAAATTGAGCGAAATCACGCTACTCTTTGGGAATGCATGCTTCAACAATTCCGAGGAATTTTCCTCTTACAATGCTCTGTTTGCTTTATGTCGATTTTAGCAGCGCCTAAACTGTTCGACCTCCTTAATATGAACTATATACAACTTGGCATATTCCGCTTCGGCGTTCTCGGAGCGATGTTTCAGATTTTCGTTCTTTTTTTGACAGTGATCCATTCGTATTTCGACAATCGACGAAGCGTACTTCTCATCCAGGGATTTTTTTGCTTCAGCAATATCGCGTTTAGCCTGGTTTCAAGGGAAATGGGGTTTACCTATTATGGCTATGGCTACTTTTTAGCAAATTTGTTAACATTTGCTTTGGCGGCATATACGCTTGAGAGATATATCAGGCGGCTGCCTTATCATACATTTGTAACTAACAACGCATCCGTACAATCATGATGGTCAAACAAAAATATCGTATCTTGGTAGTCGAAGACCACCACATCAATCAGGAAATGATCTGTGAAATGTTGACAAGGCTCGGTTGTTCTGTGGACACTGCCTGCAACGGCCGCGAAGCTCTTGTTTTCCTTACGGACAACTTATACGACGCGATCTTCATGGACCTGCAAATGCCGGAAATGGACGGTTATGAGACAACGAGGCGCATCAGGGAAGGCGAAGGGGAGTCTTCTATCCCAATCATTGCGCTCACTGCCAATCATGTGAAAGAGGATTTGGAAAGGTGTCTTGATTTTGGAATGAACGACTATCTGACCAAACCTTTTGAATTTCAGGACATCGACGAAATTTTAAAAAAGCATCTTCAGCATTAGCTTATACCGATAAATCTCTGAGATTTGTCTACGATATGGAGGACAGGCAGGATAAATATTCAAATTTTCAGATATCCTGCCTATCGTTCCTATTCCGTAATTGTTTAATCTATCTCAAAACGTTTTGATTCTGCTTCAGATAGTTGATGATGGAAGTCGACCCGGCAATTGTTCTTCCATTGACAACAAGAACAGGAACTCCTCTTTGTCCCATGCTGTTCAATTCGGCCCTATAAGCGGCATTGCTCGTGTTTTTCATTTGAACGACGATATTATTCGCATTCATATATTTGATTACAGTCTTGCAGTGAGGACACTTCGTATTGTAGTACAAGGTAGCCGAAGATTCGCTGCTATGTTGTTGCGAGTACATATCCTGTGCAGAGATGCTGGAAAAACAAAAAAATAAAACAAAGACACTTAGATACTTAAGCATGGTAATGACCTCGTAGGTTTAAAATGATTGGCTAATTTTACTCTATCAAGGTAAAAATTAATACCAAAGGCCTATTTCAACGACTAATGCTTATGTTGATCACAAAACGATTGATTGTCACTTTTTTTTGCACATTTTCACTATTCGCCAGTTTCATCTGTGCAGAAGAATCTGAAGGGAAAGAATTTCCTCTTCCTCATCCTCTGGAACTCAAAAAGAACTGGTGGGGGTATTTCGATGTACCCCCTGAAAAATTAAATTCCCGCATTCAAGAGTTCAAGGATGAAATTAATCAATTAAAGTCGACGCTCAATGAAGAAGAGCACAAAGAGTTTCCCAAGATGCTCGATCAGATCTATCTGATGCTCGAGCTCTATGCTCAAAAAAAAGCGGAAGTCCGCCCAACATCCTCACCGAAACTGCAATTGCGGAAGGCGTATACTCTTGAGCAATTGATCGGGGTTCATGAGAACCTGCAACGCGCGATACTTGAGATAGATGCCCGCAGAAACAAAATCAAGATCCTGCAGTCCAGAATGAACCGGTTGCAAAGCACCCTGGACAGATCGATCATCCTTTATCAAAATTCCAGTCCAGCAACCTATGAAAAGCTTAAACAGGGGATTTTGATCATTGTTCAAAGGATAGAGTTAGCCCTTCAAGATCTGGAACTGCAGAGGGATAAAGAGAGCCTGAACCATTTTGTTAAAGAGAGAGACCTTTTCCGAGAAGAACTGACTGCGGCAAAAGGACGATTGTTTATCGATGCCGAAGTCATTGAATCTCTTAAACAAAAGAAAGAAGAAACGGTACATGCCTATATCGAGGCCAGGGATAAGCTCTATCAATTGGAAAAAGAAGCAAATCTTATCGATCAGCAAGGAGAAGAGGACGAATTTACCTGCTGTCTTGGGGATAATCAAGTTCTGCTTCAATCGATTGTCGTTGAAAATTATACGCTTAAACTGCTTATCAATGAGATCAAACAGGTGTTGGCCACTCTCAAACTTAATCATCAGGAGGCAGAATCTGACAGCATTCAAGAGATGCTGGCAGATTGGACGCGCCAGTTGGACAGCGCAGAAGAGCAGCATGATTTTTGGAATACTCAAATTAAAGACGACCAGGCTCAAGTAAGCCGCATGACTGCGCAATCCATACAGGAGGAAGACATCGACCAGGTCGATCAGGTTGACATCATTGGCGACATCCATTTTGAGCTTGATAAGTCTCTGGCTGAACTTGAATTGTTGAAGATTCATATCGAAAATGGTGAGTTTCTTTCTCATTTAGTTGAAGATCAACTTGTTGAGAAGAAGAGCTTTATGCAGACCTGGCTGATCAGTCTGAACAGCATTTGGTACAAGTTCAAAGGTTTTGTCGATTATTGGACGCATGTCACTTTGTTCCGCATTAAGGAACAGCCGGTGACGCTGATGACATTTATCAATGCGATCCTGATATTTTTTGGCGGGCTCTTATTTTCTCATTATCTTAGAAAATTTTTAGTGAAACGCAAAATTGTTCAGCGCTCGTTTTCCTATTCGACAGAGTATATTGTTTTGAGGCTGATCCACTACTCGATCATTATCATCGCTTTGTTGATTGCGTTGTCTTTCATTGGATTGGACTTTACCAATCTTGCTATCGTGGCCGGTGCTCTCGGTGTAGGTATCGGTTTTGGTCTTCAGACCATTGTCAGCAATATTTCGTCCGGGTTCATGCTATTGCTTAAAAAGTACCTGAAAGTCGGAGATGTGATCGAGCTTTCTGATAAGCAACTGGGAACGATAACAGCGGTCAATTTGCAAAATACGATCATTCGTACTTTTGATGGCGCTGAAGTGATGATGCCCAATTCCCAGCTCTCCAGTCAGCGCTTGACAAACTGGACGATGAGGGATAATTGCAGGCGGTTTCGCATACCGTTTGGTGTAGCTTATGGAACGGATAAGAACCTTGTTCGAGACTCGGTCATCGATGCCATAAAAAAACTGCCTTTTGTTTATTCGGATGATTTTCGCTATCCCGACCCTCAAGTGTGGTTGGTCGAGTTTGGAGACAGTTCGATCAACTTCGAACTTGTGGCGTGGGTTGATTTGAGCGTGCCGGTTCCGTACGAGACGTCAAGGTCGGCATTGATGTGGGAGTTGGATACCACCCTTAAAGAAAACGGGATCGAGATTCCGTTCCCTCAGAGGGATGTGCATATTAGGACATTCTCTAAGAGCGAGTCTTGAGCTCAATAGGTCTGTTCTGATATAATGCTTTCCTTGTTAACTGAACGGAGATCACAATGAAAAAGTCAAAAGTCGTTATCATCGGATCGGGTCCAGCCGGATATACGGCGGCAATTTACGCATCAAGGGCAAACCTTGAACCTGTACTCTATGAAGGCTTTCAGACAGGCCCTGCCGGCGGACAGCTTATGATTACGACAGACGTTGAGAATTTCCCAGGCTTTTCAGAGGGAGTGATGGGCCCTGAACTGATGATGACAATGCGCAAGCAAGCTGAAAGGTTTGGTACGGAAGTAATCTCCGATGACGTCGTCAGCGTAGACTTCAGCGACTATCCCTATACAGTCAAAGGCAACAAACATGAACATGAGGCCCTGGCGGTCATTATTGCTACAGGAGCCAGCGCTAAAAGACTGGACATACCGGGAACACGAGATGGAGAGTTTTGGCAAAAAGGGGTGACGGCCTGCGCGGTTTGCGATGGAGCCATGCCGATCTTCCGCAATCAGAAGCTGTTTGTGATTGGTGGCGGAGATTCCGCTTGCGAAGAGGCGATTTTCCTCACGAAGTTTGGCAGCGAGGTGTTTCTCGTCCATCGACGGGATGAATTAAGAGCATCCAAGATCATGCAGGAGAGGGTGATCAATCATCCAAAGACCACGATCTTGTGGGACAGCGTTTTGACCAAGGTTGAAGGCGATCAGGTTGTCAATCAGGTCACTATCCAAAATGTCAAAACGAAAAGCGAGCAGGTCCACGAGGCCGGCGGTGTATTTTTTGCCATCGGCCATTTGCCGAATACATCATTTCTCAATGGTCAGCTCGATCTGCATGACAACGGTTATCTTAAAGTTGCGCCCGGGTCGACCCGTACATCAAAAGCGCATGTTTACGCGTGCGGCGATGTACAGGACTTTACCTATCGACAGGCAGTCACTGCTGCCGGAACAGGTTGTATGGCCGCACTTGAAGCTGAAAGGGAATTAGCTGAAAAAGGATATCTTGATTGAAATTACTGTACGCCTTTTTAGTTTTTATTGCGTCAGCGGCAACGGCGACAGATTATCAGCCGTGGACAAAGGTTGACCTGGAGCTTTATCCACGAGCGGATTACATTTATCAGCACTATGATAAAGTTCATGGATCGAACGGGTCTTTGAATCAGTCAGGCAACGATCATATTCTAGGAGTGGGAATATACGGCTGTTTTGCCGCTTATAGTTTGGAATTGGAAGGAAGGCTCGCTCGTACCCGTCACCTGCCCTGCGGACTGGACCATTTCAAACTGACAGGAAAGTATCAGATCTTTAACGACATCATTGGCGATCCGCTTTCTCTTACAGTTGGCGGCTCCTTTATCGCCGCATCCAGGGATGCGGTCGAGGAATACGGTCTTTTCCACCACGCTAAAATTGAGGGGGAGGTGTTCGTTTCCTTCGGGAAAGAGCGTTCATGTCTGAGCAACTGGGTTTCTCACTGGTGGGCAATGTTCGGGATTGGTGTAGGAGAGCGCGGTTGTCCCTGGCTTTTTTCCCAAATCGCATGGGAAAAAAATGTCTGTTATGAGTGGCAATGGCGGGTCTTTACTGATCTATTATTTGGACTTGGGAATGAAGCGATCGACTTTAGCGAGCAATTCGAGGGATATGGGCTGATCCGCCACCGTTCTGTGGATGTGGGGACCGGCATCTATTATCCTACTTTCTGTCGCGGTGATTTCTATCTTGAGTTCAAGCAGCGAGTTTGGGCCTATAATTTTCCTTCGTGTGCTCAGATTTTCCAAATTCGCTATGTCTATCCGTTTGGATTGTAGCGTTTTGCCTCAAACGATAACCCTCATGTTCATCCGCAGTATGTGCTCTTTGGTTTCAAGATAAGAAAGTATTACCAGTACAGCGTTTCCATAATTCAAGTGATTAGAGCGCTATGCGAAACTTGAAATATATCGATCAAGGTGCATCTTCAGTATCGTTGTTTTAGGGTATTTGATACGGTAATTTATTATCCTTTAACAGGTTATAGTATTTCTTTGAATATAAGGATATCATCCCCATGCGAATTTCAGGAAATATCAGTGGATTTAAAGGCTCACTCTATGGATTTGCGGAACACTACTGTACTTTCGGCAGGAAAATCACGCCGACATATAGCATTATCGATGTCAATAAGGATTATCGAGCGATTACTGGTAGGGACCATAAAGAGAATCTATTGTTAACAGCTCTACGCATTGCCTCTTGGATGACTGTTATTTTTCCCATACTCGCCAAATTAGTGACAGTATTCATGGAAAGGCCGATGCCTGAAATGGGGGGAGAAGACCCTTTTAAACATAAAGTGATTGGACGCATGACAGAGCCTTTCTTCAATGCGCTATTGAGATCGAAGGTTGCAGGAACAACGTTTCCCCATCTTTGCGCTAAAACCATTTTGGAAGGTGATCCTAATCAGTTATTTCATGATAATATGGAATTTTCCCAATTAAAAAGTGATCAAGCCAAACTTGGTGTTGTTTGGGGGGCAGTTTATGCTTCGGTGGAGTCAGAGAACGATTGGCGAGGGAATGCAAGGGGAGGTCTTGCCATGTGCCGTTTGTCTCTAACAGATGAAAGGGCAGCAAAATTTGGTAAAAAGTTTTCGCCCGCTTTGATCAGGGTGCTTCAGTTGCCCCAGCCCTCATCATCTGTATCCGAATAGTCCTCATCTTGGTAGTACTTTTCCCAGAACTCCCGGGCGCTTGCTT
>CAZWOB010000046.1:0-4474 GCA_964635295.1 uncultured bacterium | reverse complement strand
TCCGAATAGTCCTCATCTTGGTAGTACTTTTCCCAGAACTCCCGGGCGCTTGCTTGAAACGCCCGCCGCGTATTTCCGATAATATCCTCCTGATATCCGGCAAGAGTGTCAAACGCAAGTTTCAACTGGTTGCGCAGCATCATTACCTGTAGTCGACTCGCTGGATACCAGCTCTCGCCCTCCACATTTCTCAACTCTTGTTTGTAGCTTAAGATGCGGGTGTAGAGCCTGTCTTTTTCAACTTCGGGCAGCTTTTCAGTTTCCTGACTCAGCACCTCATCGGTAATCCTCATGATCTGTTCATGGGTCTTAAGAAACACTTGATAGGTGTTCACAGCAGGCGTCTCTTGGGGAATCACCTGATGTTCGATGATCTCTTCTCGAGCGGGTGTTTCCGGAGCCTGTACTGTAGGAGCTTCGAATTGCGCGATTCGAGGGGATGGCGGGGGAGGAGGGGCTTTGACAAGAGGAGTGGTGAACTGCCCCTTAAAAACCTCTAAATAACGCTTGCTTCTCCGATTCGATGCCCTTTTATTCAGCTGTCCAAGTATCAATGTCACACTTTCCTTTGTTGAAGTATCTAGTCCAGGTTCCAGATTTTGATAGGTCTGCATCAATGCGATCGCAACGTTATAGATCCGAATATGACGGAAGGGGTCGCATCCAAAAACGCGCGCCAGAGGAAGAATCACTACTTTTAAAAAAATAAATATTCCGTGATCCCTGTGTTTGACATTCAACCGATCGTCAATCCAGTATTCGCTCTCATTAAGAGCGTCTTTTATCTCGCAGACTTTCATTGAGAATTCGTCAGCATTTAAACACAATGATTTAGACATAATTATATCCCTTAATATTAATAAGCTAAAAAATAATGATGTTAATTATTGAAAATAAATAGATGTTAAAGGTAAAATTAAACTTCAATAAAACTATATATAAGGTTAATTTTAAAATGAGTCTTAACTTCGCTTATGCAAGCTGTTTAGCAGGTTCTCCGGCATCCAGAGCTGAAGAGGCGATTAGCAATCAACGATTTTCTTACGGTAATGTTACCTACGCGTCATATTCTGAACTTTACAAGCCTTGCGAGAAGAATGCGAGGATCGTCAAAAAGGTAATCGCTCCTGTCTGCGGAATTGGATATGGAATTGTTCTGAGCGTTTATCAATTGGCCCTGGCTCTCTTTATTGGAGTTCCAAAAATGATGGCAGGTAAGAGCAATGGATATTTCAAAGCGCATTACTTCACAGCAGTCAGGAATGTCGAGCATGGATTTGGATGGCTGGCAACCATTTTCAACGACAAGTGGGGAAGCTACCTGGTTGAGGACGCCCAACATCATAAATGTCTGTATCAGTATTTCATCAGTGAAACTCATGTCGTTGATCCCAGGGATTCCAGTCGATTTCGTGAATATGGGGAATAGCTGGACTAAACTCTAATAGTTGGATTGCTTCAACAGACATTCTCTGAGGATGATTTCCTGATTCTTTGAGTAGCTTCACAGTTGTATATTTAAATAAATTGTAGTATCAAAATACCTTATTAATAGGTTGATCAATGAAGATGCTGCAAGTTGTTGGCGCAATGCTTATGTTATTGCCGTTTAGTGAACTATCAAAAAAAATCGAGCGATATTGCGTTTATTACAACGATGAAGCCCCTATCGAAGCATTTTCACCTTATGACCTGATCGTTTTGGATTCAACCTACCATCCAAAATTGGAGGGGTTGATCGAACAGAAAAAAACTCTTCTTGGCTACATTAGCCTCGGTGAGGTTGAAGGCGAACGTGATTATTTTGAGCAGGTAAAAGCTGAAGGCATTCTCCTGACTGAGAATGAGAATTGGGAGGGAAGTTTCTATGTAGACATGCGCGATCCAAAATGGACAAAGCGCGTGATTGAAGAGCTGATCCCAGGTATTTTATTTCAACGCTTTGACGGCCTTTTTCTCGACACCCTCGATAACGCCGGAGTCATGGAAAGAAGCAACCCCGAAAAAAATAAGGGGATGGTCCAAGCAGCGGCCAAACTTGTTAAAACAATCCGAAAACACTATCCAACGATCAAGATCATGATGAACCGAGGTTATGAGCTCCTTCCGATCGTAGGCGGTGATATTGATATGGTGATGGGTGAATCAATCTACACCGATTACAATTTCGACAAGAATATCTATGAATACGTTCCTGAAGACCTTTATCTTCAACAGGTGGAATCATTGCAAAAAACGCAGAGCCAATTTCCCCATCTGAAAATCTATACACTTGATTATTGGAAACCGAATGAACCTGAAGTAATTAAAGCCATCTATCAAAAAGAGCGGGCTAATGGGTTTATTCCTTATGTCGCGACAGTAGACCTTCATAAAATTATTCCGGAACCCAGATGAATGATCTTGAAGGACTAACGGTATAGATGGACAGTAAAAAATATTATAGTGCTCTGTTTATCATTTGCATTGCAGCTGTTGTTGTCAGTTTTTTATTGCTTCCGACAAGTCCCGAGACAGGTTTTATGTTTTTACGCGACAAGCAATACGAACGTTCTTACGAACGGTTCCGTGACTTGTATGAATCAGGGGACCGTTCCAGAGACGTTGTGATCCCAATGGTCAACCTTCTTCTCGAGTATGCCCAGATCGATCATGCCCTTGAATTGATGGAAGAGTATGCGGATCGACACCCGGACTCGGTCGATACTCTCCAGTACCTGGCAAAAATTTACAAAGAGACAAACCATTCTTATGAGTATCTGCGTACGCTTGAGAAAATTTATGAAATGCAGCCGACAGTCGAGGTGTTGAGAGAAAAAGAGAGGTATTATGGGTACGTGGGAGATCTTGAGAGTGAGATCGAAGCGCTTAAGACAATAGTTTCCAAGTACCGGCCGATAGATAAAGAGTATCTCGAACTGACCTACCAATACGCTTCGAGAGGAAATCTGAAAGAGGCAACGGAAACGGTTCTTCACTTCTTAAATAATGTTCCTGTTTCGACGCTCGAACTGCCCGCAGTCACGTTTGCAATTGATCTTCTTTCCGATCAGAACCAATCAAAGAAAGCGCTTGAACTTGCAGAGTCCTATTATCGTGCATTTCCAGTCAAAGATGTCGCCCTTGATCTGTTGTATGCATTATTTCAAGGCAGTCAATACGATCAGGCCTTGCAATTTTTGAATCAGCTTCCTGAAAGTTTGCAAAGGCAAACTCCATTCAAGACTGTCCGTGTCGAGCTCTATCTTTCAAAAGAGCTTCCTTTTATTGCATTCGAACTTCTTAAGCAATATCTGCAGACCGATATGCTCCCTTCCAACTTAAGTTATGAGCTGATCAACCTGGCTATCCAGTATCAGGAAATTGAAATATTAGAAGCTGTCATTGCGCAGGTTGGTGTCGACACCCTTCCGACCGAGCTATTGATGAAGGTGATTCTGACCGCATCCCTTAATGATCGGGACGATATGATCACAGAGCTTTCAACGTTATTGAATGATGAACAAAGGCCGGGCCATCATGCTGTTAGTCTGGTGATCTCTTTAGTTGATACGAACTTGAGCACGGAAGAGAAGCGCTTGTTATTTTCCTACTATCCGTTGGACGACCTGTCAGATTCTCAATTAGTTATTTTAGCGGAGGCTGCAAGCTTCACAGGCGACCGATCGACGACATCTTCGTTTCTAAAAAAGTTGGACACGCTAGAACGTTTGAATGCAGACGAACTGGGCCTGATCACTGAGCTTTTGGTAAAAGCCCAGCTTGAAGGTTTCGGCTGGGAACTGGTTCAGAAGTCGATCGATGGGGAGGACAATCTCAACCGGTACGAAAGATTCTGGCTGCTCATGGCTGCATCTACGGGCAGGGAAGAGCAAGTGAGACAATGGTTGAAAACCTCAGAAGATCCAAACTGCTCCTTATTGGAGGATGGTTTTTATGCCGCTCTTGTTCAAAAACACGCCTCCCTTTCGCTGTTTTTAGCCGATGCTTTATATAAACTGCGACCGAGCCCGGATAACAAGAAGCTGCTTGCCGAGGCTTTGCTTTTGAATGGCCGTGCTGAAGAATCCTTCAACTTGCTTAGAGAACTGCTTAGGACAAGACCTGATGTTGCAGAGCTATATGTCAATGCTCTCACCGTCTTGTCTGCAGAAAAGCCCGAGTATACCGAAAGGCTGGAAAGAGCTGTGGATGAATTTATGCAATTTGACATGCTATCAAAGCCGGCGTTAAGAAACCTTGGATATTTGATGCTTGATCATCAAAAACGCGTGCAGGCAGCAACTGTTTTTGCACAGCTCGCAAAAGGCGAATCTGTCGACGCTCCCGACATGGACACATTGCTTTGGATTTGGGGAAAAGATCTGTCAGATGATCAGCAGCAATGGGTTTTAGCCCATGCAATGGCCGCAGATGGGGACGAAAAGGCGAAATGGCTGCAATATTTTATGAATATTGAGAATCCGGAACTGGC
>CAZWOB010000045.1:0-17906 GCA_964635295.1 uncultured bacterium | reverse complement strand
CTCTCTTCGCCCAACTACCGCAATCTTTTCGAACGTCTATTCATACCAAATTAGCCAGTTCACTGATTCAAGAAAAAAGAAGCATCCTTGATATTATTAACAATATTATTTATAATTAACCTTTAATTTTGAGGTTTAATTATGAAAAAGTATTTCTTATTCCTTATCTTATTTATCGTTCCCCTGACCAGCCTGACTTCTGCAAATCCTGCCGATCAACAGATCTACATCCTTTTAGGCCCTCCCGGATCGGGAAAGGGAACACAGGCTGCCTACATCAGCCAGGAAAAACAAATTCCCCACATCTCAACAGGTGATCTTTTCAGAGAAAACATCCGTCAAGGGACAAAATTGGGACAAACAGCCCAAACCTATATGAATGACGGTAAGCTTGTTCCCGATGCACTCGTCATCGATATGCTTCTTGACCGGGTTTCTAAAGAAGACTGCCAAAAAGGGTATTTGCTGGACGGATTCCCTCGAACAGTTGATCAGGCGAAGGCGTTTGACAGCCATCTTTCCAAAAAATCTTCTCTGAAGGTCATTTATCTAGATGTCTCGGATGACGTGGTGATGAAAAGAATATCCGGAAGAGAGTCGTGCAAAAACTGTGGCAAGATCTACAACCGCTATTTTCAACCACCAAAACAGGAAGGAAAATGCGATCAGTGCGGAGGCGCTCTTGTACAACGGGATGATGACAAGCCTGAAGTTGTTAAGAACAGACTGTCCACCTATGCAAACCAGACAAAGCCGCTGATCGATTATTACCAATCAAAAGGAGTGCTGATCAAGGTGAACGGCGAAAGTGACCCCGACACCATCTGGATCGAATTGAAAGAGCTGTTAAGGTAAAATTATTTCTTGATTAAATAATTTTTTATCATCTATGAGTACGTTATTTCCCATAAAGGTCTGAAATGTACTCATTATCCACGCCTGCGTTATCCGTTAATTACCGCGATACTTTTCGCCCGCTGATCGCATTTGACGAAGATTCCGACCCCCTTGATCTTATCGATACGGAAAAAGCGCTCAATGGCCATGTTGCTTCATCGTCAGCAGCCTCTTCATCAACAGGAGGAGGGCTGTTCCATCTACTCTTTTCAAGCCCTTCCTCAACTCCAGACCCTGGGAAATTGTTCCGTCGAAAATTCGAATCATGGATCAACGACCTGGACCAATGTTTAGAAGATTCCCGCTACAACCCCGTTGAGCTCGCCTCGTTGCAAGAAGCTGTCCGCCCCATTTTTTTGAAAGGAACAACAACGATCATCAGAAGAAAAATCAATAAACTGAGAGCAGGGTCTACAAAGTTGGACAACATCTTGAAAAAACTAGATAAGTATATCCTACGCATTCTTCGAACCCCCTCTTTAGCAAAAATCGCGTCTGCAAGCCCTGACTGTCCAGCACTCGAATTTACAAGCTCCCACTTTGGATCGAGTATAAGCACCTTTAATAGAGCTGGTTTTCTCCGTCCTGCGGGCTCTGTCTGCCTACCTGCGGGAACAGCGCCGGTCGATCCTAAGCTCATAAGTCAGCAAGTCGCAGAACAAACCAGACGGCTCATCATCATCAGAAAGGTAAGAGAAGTGACGCTCCACTCTCCAAAAAGTGGAAGGGACTGGGAGGAAAAATTTATCAAGGGGGTAGAAGAGCTCAACAGCGAAAAGGAGCTGATCGAGCTTGGAAACCAAATCTCTCCTCTTCAACTAACCGCTGTCATCCATGCGTTCATTACCCACCCAAAAGGGGAATGGAAGCTCCCGCTTATCTTTGGCAGGCTCGACACATCCACTTTGATCGAAATACTGACCTCTTTAGACTCTTCTGAACTTTGTATCCTCAACGTTGGCTTAAAAAGAGGTGTCGGACAGAACCCCGTCTGGTTCAGAGAAGCCTTGAAAAGCCAGGCTGAAAGCCTGAAACAGCAATGCTCTGAAATTAAGGAAAGAGTTGATGCTCTGACGGAAAGAATCAAAGCTGATGAAAAATGCCAAGGGTTGCGGCGTCGGGATATGCAATTGATCCACGAGCTTGCAGACAATGTCCATTTACGCCTTTTGTGCATGACGGAAAAATTACCCGATCTATACAAAGATATCATCGAAGCAGAGGAACTACATAAGCTGTTCTTTGAAACGATTCCCTCACAGCTGAAACTCCTTCACAAACGATTAACATCCAAAGAAGCTTCAGCGGATGACCACGACATCTCTTTACTTCCCACCATCTACGAAAAAGTCTTTTCTCCCAACGTATTCGACCTGGATGACGAAGCGTATGAAATACTGGGAGCATGGGTCATATACAATCTTGGCGACTATCGGAATGTCGGCTTATTTGGAAGGCTGTCTAAGGAAGAATATGATCAACTCAGTCAGAAGATTAAACCTGGAGGGCTCTTTCAGCTTGCGGCTGACAACCTCGCTTTTCTTGGAATCAAAAAAATCAACGATTGGATACGACTGGAAATTTTCAATAAAATTATGTTAAAAGAATACTTATCTAATGAAGACCGTTCCAAACAATTACGAGAGCGGTCATTGGAGCTTTTGACATGACCCCTTCTACAACTGTAAACCCTCTTTCCAGAGTCGATGAATACAAAGAAGTTCAATGGTATTATTGGGACGCGGCAAGCACTGTCGCTGGCATCGTGTATACTCCGTTTTCCCTTCTTGCCGCCAGCTATCATTGGTTAAGAGGCTATCGATCTAAACCTTTGCCACCCTGCGCCCGCGGACATGGCTGGCTGGGCAGTCTTCCTGAGCTTGCAGAGCGTAAATACCGCCTACTTCCATTCTTGCGTTCCTATGCGCACACTTATGGAGATCATGGAATCTGCAAACTACAGATCGGCCCCAAAGTTTTTTATCTGATCAGCGATCCAAAACTCGCTTCAGCAATTCTGAAAAAGTCATCTGCTTTCACCAGAGGGGAGAGTTTACGTATTTGGAGGAAGTTTTCACCTGGTGGTCTGGATGAAGGGAAAGAAACACTCAAATATCGAAAGCAAGCGCTTCAAGCGATAGGAGCAGGACATTTTGCCCATTATTTTCCTTCAATCAGACTGGTCGCAGAAGAATGGGAAAAACGGATCGCCGGCCTTGCGGAGTTAGGCGTTCCCGTGGATATCATGATGGAATCGGAACGAGCAGCGCTTGCGGCAATCGGCGAGTCTCTCTTTAAAATTGATCCGCACGACCCCGATGAGAGCAATCCCTTCAGCCTTGATGCTGAAAACGATCAGAAATGCGTTGAGTTTCTGCATGCGTTCCACACCCTTTTTGGTCTGATCACGACCAGGATCAGCTCCTCTCTTGCCAATATTCCTTATGTCGGAGATCAGCTCTACAACTGGAAGTACCAGAAAGAGTCTGTCCAGATGGAACAGGCCAAACAGACCTTGAAGATGGTTTTGAGGCCGATTTTTGAAGAGTTGCTGCAAGATCCCGAACGAATCCCGCCCGACTCACATTTCGCAATGTTATTGAAGAATTTTGGGATCGACATCCAAAATCCTGATTATGATTTGATCCTCGATCAATCGCTTGGTTTTTTGCAGGCCTCTTTTGAAACCGCTTCCAAATCTCTTGGCTGGACCCTCTATACGCTTACTCAGCATCCGGAAATACAAACCAAATTAAGAGAGGCATTGCGTCAACAATTCGGTCATTCCCCTCCTGAGTCATTTGAGGACTTGAAAAGCGTGCCGTATCTGTTTCAGGTTATCGAAGAGTCTTTGCGGCTTTTCCCGCCTTTTCCCTTCCTGCTCCGCGACATCGACAAACCGGAGAGCTTCAAAGAATATGAGGTGAACAAAGGAGAGACATTTATAGTCGCGCCCTTCTTCGTCCATCGCAATCCGGAATATTGGGACGATCCTGAGACGTTCAACCCCGATCGCTTCAAAGAGGAGATGCTGACCGATGCCTGGTAGGTGCGGCATCCTGAATACCTGACATTTTTATCCGGAATCCACCGCTGTCCGGGACGATTTTTCGCTAAACAGGAGCTTGCGCTCCTTCTGACTCAATTCCTTCTTAAGTATCGCGTTGAGATGGACGAGGCAGCGCCTCCTCCGGAGTTCAAGCTCTGCGTGACCCTTCAGACAAAAGAGCCGATCATGCTGACCGTAAAAAAACACTGAGCGAAAAAAAAGGACCTTTGATTAATCATTGGTAATTTGACTTTGTGTACAATCTTTGAGTCTTTGTTTCTTTGTGTTTAAAATCTTTCCTTTGTCATAAGCCAATCTGAAAACAAATAAACACAAAGAAACAAAGACTCAAAGAGTTACCCATGTGGGCGAATTGTACTACGAAAAGTTACTTGTGATCCCTGTGTGAGATTCCTCATTAAAGATACCCGTTGGGATTGGTCTTGGATACGTCGAAATTGAGAAAATTTTCCGGAATAAAAGGCAGCGCGGAATTTCCAAACGCGTTTTTGAACTCTTCGCCCGCCTGATTTTTATCGATCACTTTGTCTTTGAAATTCTTATACAATTGATAGCGGACGCGAACGATCTCATCGACCAAAGCCGGATTTCCGTAAACCGCCATCAGCAACTGCCTGGAGGCCAGGAATACCCTCAGCTCAAGCTTCCCTTTTCCCACGGTGATAAAGTCGAGTAATGGATAGTACCCATCCTCCAAGCGGATCGGCCTTTTTTCTTTTCCCTTTGGAGGCTCTTCATAAGCACCTTTTAACATCCGTGTAAATGCATCATTCAACTCCGGATCCTTGAGATCAACAGTGGCAAGCTCCTTCACTTTACTGATCTTCGGCATCGTTTCCGATTGGACGATCAACGCAGATAACATCTCAGTGACAAAATTCGGCCTCTTAGCTTCCAATTCTTGATAAAAGGGTTGGTTTCCATAAAGAAAACCGATCAAACTGCGCGCCGCGTTGAGATGGGTTTCCATTTTTTGCTGGTTGGCGTCCCGCTCCTGTTTATCGACAAACAGGTTGAAACTCAATTTTGCGCTGGCTTTGCTCTTTTCCCTCTGCTCTTTTTCCGTCTTTTCAGTTCTTGTCGCCACTGTGCTGCGATAGCGATTGACCGCCGACTCGTTGATGTAATCGCGCTCCGAGTGCTCCATGTACTCTTTAAATTTCACCTGAACAAAAGAGTAGCTCCTAAAGCTCTCCAGACGGCCATAAGTGATCATCACCAACAGCATCAACATGGACATGACAAAAATTAATACATTCATGGTTCAACTATCATAGGTAATGGGTTGCTCAACATGGGGAAAGGGGAACGCGTAATTGATCTCCTTGTCTTTCCCTTCTTCTTCGACAACCACCTTGACTCTCATCATCGCTGGGAGCTGCCTCCATTCGGCCAGCCATACATTGATCCACTCTCCACGGCTTTCTTCCAGAGGATCTTGCTCGACAACTTTTCGAGGGGTACCGGTTTTGAGGTCGGTTTTTCCTTTGATCGGCGGCACAAAAAATGAAAAGCTCAGATTCTTCACCCCTTCCAACAACACCTCATAACTGTGAGGGACAGGTTCGTTCTCCACCCACCGCTTTTCTGAAGGCCATGTCACCAAAAGTAAACGCCCCTCCTGGTCAAGCACGAGCTGGCCGATCACAAGGTAGGCCATCTCTTTATTCGACTGCACGCAATTATCGAAAACAAAAACCAGGCTGTCACTGCCGGACATCGTCAAAGCCGATGCGCTGTTTGTTGTAAAAAAATGAAAAGACCCGTTTTTTTCTGAAGGGGCGATTGTGTGGGGGATCACAGTACCCAATCGATGTTCCACGTACCTCTCCTGAAAATTCTTCCCCTGCTGTCTGTCTAAAACAACCCCTGCCATCGTCATCTGTTGGTAGAAATAGGTCAGTACACCTAAAATCATGACGGTGAGCGTCATTGAGATCAGCAATTCCAGCATCGTGAGATAACGGCGGCGATGGATCATGGTTCCACCTCGTCATCTTCTGTTTCCTCATCGTCTTCCCCTTGAGGCAGCTGACCGTCTCCGATATCGCGCACAACGAAAAGTTCATAGTGATATTTCAACTGATTATCATTCGTCGGCGGCCGGTTGGTGGGAGTAAACAGGTAGTCGAGATCGAGCAAATACAAAGTGAGAGCCGCCCCTGCTTCTCCCTTTGGCTTGTAGATTTGCACCTTGAAGCGATAACTGCCTTTGAATGGAAATCTCTTATTCCCGCTGTACCGTTCCAATTCCTCTTCAGAAATGGTAAATTCCAGTTCGTTGAGAACTGCTGCCCAGGAAATTTGATTGTTGTACAATTTTTCCATCACATCCACAAAGTGGAGATTGACCACATGGTCCAGCTCAACTTTGTCCATGAAGTGCCGCTGGGTCCTCAGCAAGTATAAATGGGGGTATATTAGTGGAATGGCAGCCATGACGATCAATGCGATCGCGATCATCACTTCCAGCAGCAGGATGGGACGTTTACTGCGCTTGATCATTGTCCCCATCTGTTTGCTGTCCATTTTCTTTATCTTCGGAATTTCCTGCCTCTTGAGGTGGGACATCCTTTTCTATGTCTTCTCTCATGTACGTTGTCATCTGTTCGAAGAAGTTTTCGTCTTCATCCTGATTTTCACAGGATGTCCACATTTCTCCTCTTGCAGGAACACGTGTGACAATTTCGCTGGTAATGGAATGAGGATATCCTTTCAGGCAAACAGCGCGCCGCATTGCGGTCCCCGTATAGGGATCCTGGTGAGAAGAAAATCGAAGCTCCCCTTTGCTCATCATGGATCCTTTCGACTGAAAACGGAGTGTGAGCTGACCCGGTTGGGATGGGAAAGGATCTTGTTGATCAAAGCTTATGTAGTGAACGGACTCCATCAACCGTTGCGAGCGTTTCATGAGAGTCTCCCATCCTTTCGGAACGCCCCCTTCCACTTCAATCGAGTACTCTATTCCACTTCCCTGCTTGCCGGTCACTTTCAGCTGCACATCTTTGGACAGGATCAGCATCATGTCCTGCGCTAGACGGATCGTATCCACAAACAGGGCCGTTTCTGTATTAAACCTCTGCGTGATCAAGGCCCTTCGGATGTTGAACCCGATCACGCCGGTCACGAGGAGAAGGATCGAAACGACAATCATGATTTCGATCAGCGTCAGAAAACGCCTGCGAACGATCACCTAGGGGTTTTCCCTTCGATAGTTTTCGTAGTTTTGCGATCGGACAATGATCTCCCCGTCCTCCACCGACACATCGTATTCTTCTCCCCAGCCATCATAGATCAGCTTGTTCGGGTCATCGACTAACGGAGACTGCTCGACAACCTTCCTCCATTCCGAATCGATATCATCGATGATACCCGGTCTTTCGGCGACAGCGAGATTTAAAATGGTCTCCAGCCTTGCCATTCCCGTCTCTGTTTTGAAAGCTTTTCCTTTATCCAACGCCCCTGTATAGCGCCACGCCAATGCCCCCATGATAATTCCGATCAACGTAATGACGATGATCATCTCGATCAATGTAATGTAGCGTCTTCTTACGATCATTTTACTCATCGCTTCCTCACTGAATAGCTCTTGTTAGATAACCCCAATTTTAGAGGGAATCCCCCTAAATGACAACCCATCAATCAAACGTTGGGCTTCAAAAGCATAACCCTGACGTTTGAAACGGGATAAAAAGATAATCAATTACTGATATTCAATTACTTAGACACTAAACGAGCTCATATCGGCCAGAGGAAGAAGAATCGCCAACAGGACCGTACCGATCACAACCCCCATGAATATCAGGATGACCGGCTGGGCCAATGCCATCAAACGGTCCAGCGTCTTTTCCAGGTTTTCTTCATAAATATCGGCGATCTTATTCAGCATGGTCACGCTGGTCCCCGAATCCTCTCCTACTGCGAGCATCCGCGAGACCATATGGGGGATCCACTCCGACTTCGACAGTTCTTTACTCAATGAGCTTCCCTCTACGATCTTGGCCTCGGCCTTTCTCACCTCTTTTTCCAATGTCTCGTTCAACATGACATCGCGGGCGATGGTCAATGAATCGATCATCGTCATCCCGCCATTCAGAAGCGTCCCCATCGTACGGGTAAACCGGGCAACTGCCGCCTGGACCATCAAGGTTTTGACAACTGGAAGCTTTAAGAACTGCCTCTCAAGCCACGATTTCCCTTCAGGAGTCCGCAAACGGAAAAAGACCCAAACAACGACCAACGCGATCACGGGAACATAGACCCACCACCAAGTACGGAAAGCGTGGCTCAAGCCCATGACAAAAGCGGTGAACGCATTCAGCTCCCTCCCTTGAAAGATCCCCTCGATCATCGGAACGACAAAACCGAGAAGGATGATGACCAGGATAAAACAAAAACCGGCTAAAATGCCGGGATAGATCATCGCAGTCATAATATCCTTTCGCAGCTTATACTGTTTGGCAAGAAGTTCAGACAACTTTTCCAACACGTTATCTAGCGAACCGGAAGATTCACCGGCGCGGACCATGGAACAATACAATTTATCAAAGGTGCCGGGAAATTTCCCCATTGCAGCAGAAAGGGACTTACCTGCTTTAATCTCTTCACACAGACTGAGAATGATCCGATTGAACCGTTCATTTCGATACTGTTCCTCAAGAGCGATCAGGCTTTCATAAATGGGCACCCCTGCATTGACAAGCTGGGCAAGCTGCATGGTAAACGCAAGAAGCTGTTCACTGTTCATGTTCTCTTTGGAAACAGCGCCTTTCTTCTCTTCGATCGTAGTGACCATGACCCCTTGATCGCGCAATCGGCCGCGGGCATCCCTTTCGCTGTGGGCGTCAATAAGCCCCGATTTCTTTTTTCCTTTAGAGTCTAATGCCTGATACGTATAGAGGGGCATTATTCCACTTCCTCAAATCCTCTTGTGACCCTGAGCACTTCCGCTACTGTCGTCACACCGTCGATGGCGAGCCTGGAACCATGAGCAAGTAAGCTCGACATCCCGCTCTCAAGGGCAATTTTTCGCAATTCGACCGCATCCGGACTTTTCACGATCTGCTTTTTAATGGGATTGTTGATCACCATCATTTCGTAGATGCCGTGACGGCCGCGGTAGCCGGTGTCATAACACTCTTTGCACCCTTCACCCTTGAACAACTGTCCCTTATTCAGATCTGAATGCTTGATCCCCAATGATTTAATTTCGTCATCAGACGCCTTGTAAGGTGTCTTACAGTCGGGACAAATGCGGCGTACGAGACGCTGGGCAAGCACTCCAACGATCGTCGATGAAAGAAGATAAGGCTCGATTCCCATATCCACCAAACGGGTGATGGCCGATGGGGCATCGTTCGTATGGAGGGTGCTCATCACCAAATGACCTGTCAAAGAGGCCTGGATGGCAATTTGCGCGGTCTCGATATCCCGGATCTCACCAACCATCACGACATCAGGGTCCTGCCGCAAAATGGTCCGCAATCCCGCAGCGAAGGTGAGATTGATCTTGGGCTTGACACCGATTTGCGCGATCCCCTTCAGATTGTATTCTACGGGATCCTCAATGGTCATGATGTTGGACTCTTCGCTGTAGATCTCGTTGATAGCACTGTAAAGGGTAGTCGTCTTACCGCTTCCTGTCGGACCCGTCACCAGAAGGATCCCTTCGGGAAGCTTGATCATCCGTTTGAACTCCTCGAACACTTCGGGAAGCATCCCGAGCGATTTTAGCCCGATGACGACATTTCCCTTGTCCAGGATCCGGAGGACGATCCTTTCACCGCCTGTGATCGGCACAGTGCTGACACGAAAGTCGATCTCACGCCTTCCCATCCGCAGTTTGATCCTGCCGTCCTGAGGAAGGCGGTGCTCGGCAATGTCCATCTTGGCCATCACTTTCACACGGGCGAGCAGCTGCGATTGAAATTCAGGCGAAGGGGAGTGGCGCGTTTGCAGGACGCCGTCGATCCTGTAGCGGACACGCAAGCCCGACTCCTGCGGCTCAAAGTGGATATCGGAAGCTCCCTGCTGGATCGCCTCCGTCAAGATCAAATTGAGAAGCTTAATGATCGGCGACTGCTCTTTCGACGTATCAAACAGATCGTAAACTTCGATCTCTTCATCAGATCCATCGTCACGCTGCCTTGACAAAGAGGCGATAAACTCTGAAGCTGCTCCCGTCTCAGCGTCATACCGTTCACCGATCGCCAGCTGGATCACCTCGCGGGGACTGTAAACCGCCTTAACCTCTCGTCCAAGAAGCATGCGCATCTCTTCCAACGGGTCAAGGTTCAATGGATCGGACACAGCGACGATCACTTGATCGCCCTCTTCTTTGATCGGTAAGAGCGTATGCTTTTTAACAAAGTTATAGGGGATCACCTTGAAAATCTCGCTTGGCGCATAATAACCGGTCAGGTCGTCGTAGATCTCCATGCCGAACTGTTCGGCCATGGAGCGGTTGACGTCCTCTCCGCCAAGAACCCGCCTTAGCGTCTGATCTTCTTCGGACGACCCCTTATCGGCCATGCCACTCATCCTCCTCACAAATATACCGGGGCCTTTTCGGACCAAAAAGGATCGTCATATACCCTTGCAGGCAACGGTTCTTCTCACACTCAAGCGCTTCATTCAGCTTCGCAATAAAGCAAGGAAGGTCTCCGGGGCGCTTGCATAAATGCTCCCGCCTCAATCTTGCGAAATCCTCTCGAGGATCGGAAATAATTTTCGGCGTCATAAAAATCACAAGCTCCGTCTCTTCATCCTTCAGCTGAGTGGTGCTGAACAACTTGCCCAGCCCCGGCAACTCTCCCAAAAACGGAATCTTGTCGCACATATCACTTCCCTGCTTTCTCTGAAGCCCGCCGATAATCACTGCCTGGCCGTCAGGGATATTGACCTCGTTGATGATCTGACGTCGGTTGACCTGAGGCTGGCTGGAGTTTTGCTGCGAAGGTGGAATCGTATCGAAAGTGATCTCAGAGACAAGCGTGACATAGTTTTCCGGATCGCCGAAATCCATATCCTCGGACCAATGGATCGTCGGGGTGACGCGGATCGTGATCCCGTATTGCGCACGAGTGAAGGCATTCTGAGCAGGCACAGCAGCGCTGTCGGTAATATTTGTTCCCACAAGGATCGAGCGTTCGTCCTGGATCGAAATCACCGCCTCGGTCTGATTGATCGCAACGACGGAGGGGCTGGCTGTCAGATAGACATTGTCCTGGCTCATCAAAAACTTGTAGGCCAGGTCAAACGCCGGAATCCCGCTGTCCGTTTTCTTTCGGCTGATGAAAAAATCGATCACGCCCCTGCCGCAGTTGGCGATCGTATCGGCATCGGAAATCGCCTCGCACTGGTCCATTCCACCGGCCCAAATGCTCGAGGTCCGATGCTGCTGGGAGGCCGCCGAGCCGATCTTCAACAAGTTCAGCCCGTAGGAAATATCCCGTTGCAATATCCTCTCGAACAAAAGGACCTCGATCTGCACCATCTTTTTCGGCACGTCCAGCTTGGCAATGATCTCTTTGAGCTTGGGAAGAATATCTGTCTCGACAACCATGATCAAGGTGCCGGTCTTCGGGTCGACGATAAAGTTATCACGCCCGACATTCACCTCCCGGTCCTGCACGCCCGACTGCGTCTCGATCGGACGGGGATTAATGGAGTACCCCCCTTGCTGGTAAAATGGAGGAGTAAAATAGCTGGGGATGGGTTGGCTCCGCTCCAGGTTTTCCCTTTCCTGCCTCACAGCGTCCTGAATTTCCTGTCTTGCACGGTCTTCGACGCCTCTTAGCTGTTCCTGAAGTTCCTGCTCCACCTGCGAAGGATCCCGTGTCTGGAACCCAACGCGATTGGCGATCATTAACTCGTAGATTTTAGACAGGACCTGAGCCAGATCTTCAGGGTCTGAGTGCTTGACGCTATAAGAGAAAATGCTTTTATCCCTGGCTGCGCCCACTTGGTTCTCGACCTCGCGGATAATCTCTTCGGCCTTTCTGATCTCATCAGCCGTTCCGATCAGGAATACCGCCTGAGCAACTTTCGGAAGCGCGATCACCGTCAGCGCGTTCACTCCTTGCATTTGACTTCCCGACCGGTTATTTCTTCTTGTCGGCTGCCTGACGGGAGGGCGGTTCCTGTTGTCCCCGCCGCTTCGTTGGGCGGGCTCGGGCTGCGTGACCTCCTCAACATCTTCTTCTTCGGTAAACTCCTCGAAGATCGTCGCCAGGATCTTCGCCATCTCTTCCGCTTCCACTCGGAACAGGGGCACTGCCTTGTATTCCAGCTCGCGTTTGTTCGCCGTCACAAAATCGTAGACCTTCAAGAGGTCTTTGATCGCGTTGATCTCCGCAGTGATCATAATCACGCGCCCGATCCTTTGCAGGACCGTGCTGTTCGGATTGATGAATTTTTCCAGGAAGAACCAGATCCTCTTCACGTCCATCGGTTCAGGCGAGAGGACGAAGCTGACGCGCGCATTGCCCGGATAAGCTTCCAGGTCCATCGGATCGCTCGTGATCAGCCTCACAGTCGAAAAATCATCCTTGATTTTATACAATTGCCGCAAATATGGGTTCAGTTCCTTTATGCCCACACCGCTCTGGAGCAGGATCTGCTCGAGCATTTCACCCCACGATGCGTGGGGGATAGGGATATTCGAACTGATGCTGACACGGATTGTCGCGATGTCAGGAGGGATCATGTAGACATAGTCAAGGGACCCATAATCGATAATCAGCTGCTCAAGGGTTGTATCGGGCTGGTGCCAGAGAGCGTACCCTTCATCCTTCATACCGGGCTTGGTCACCATCTCCCTCCAGCTCTCCTGGAGTATCCGAATATTTTCCTTGGCATCGTTGATCTGAACTAAAAGCTCATGGAAAGATTCAACAGAGGCGTTTTGCTCGTACAGCTCGATCACCTTCCCCTGAAGCTTATGCAGAGCAGCCTGTCTCTCAAGAAGTTCGGTATTGAGTTCACCCAAGAACTTCTGCATTTCAGGGCTGAGTTCGCTCCCTCCGGAAGCGATCCCTGCTTTTTTCTCGGCGATCGTCTGTCCTGACAGGCTCGCCAAACTTAGGAGAATTACGATGATTAACCGATAAGTCATATGATAGTGTCTCAGTTCCCTACTGACGGCCCCGTCTGTCAAACGATCCGCGCAGCTTTTTTATTCTTTCTATGTGTTCTTCAGGGACCCTTCCCTTGTAGCGTTCCCTGACTTTTTCTATGTAATCTTTGTACCCCTCAGCCTCTTCAGGGTCAATAACCTCTTCTTCAGGCTCAACCTCCCCTTCCACCTCCTCATCTGCACTCTCCCCGCCATTGGTTTTTTGCAGAGGCTGGGGAGAATCCTTGATCACGGGTGTCGCCCCTTGCTGAAGGGGAATTTCGACCAGTTTCACATCTGTTCGGGTCGTATTGTAGATCAAACCGATCAACACCTGCCTTCCGTCATCACGCAAAATTTCATCGATCACAAAAAGAGGGCCGGCCAATTTTCGATCGACATACGCATCGATCTGTTCCGGAGTGGCGATTTTAATCCATTTTCCATCGGAGAACAAATACCAGTCCTTCGGACTGACAAGGACCCTTTCCCCTTTCACTTCAAACATGAGCTGAGAGCGGGTGCGGGCTCCCACAAATTTGAAGTCCTTCTCCAGGCTTTTCGGCGATCCCGACTCCGTAGAGCGGATCACATTCAAAGAGACCTTGCCTTTACCGCCCACATCCCACAGGTCAAACTTTAATAACCGATCCTCGACTTTATTCAAAACGAGGAGAGGATAGTCCTGCGTCTCATCCCCTGGTGTCACCTGCTGCCATTTCCCGTTGATCCAGGCAGCGCTGTCCCCTTCGCCAAGGTAGATGGAATACAGTTCATCCTTTTCACCAAAATCAATACGCTGCTTGTTGAGCTTGTCTTTATACTCTTCACCCCCATGGCGCTCCAGGAACATATCCTTTCCGTACCATCTGGCCCTCTGTCTTGCCAGCAAAGTTCCGTCAACTTTCCATTTTCCAATCTCCCAGCGGCGGGCACCATATCGGGAAAACTGCTTCTCTTTCAAATTGAACTGGGCAAACTGCGCCGGCTTTCGGATCACCTGCCCGTATTCGTTTCTCATCGAAACGTTGACCGACGCCTCTTTTTCCAAAGGCATCGCTTCGATCCAAAGGGAAGTTTCCTTGTTTCCCTTGCTGAATACATATTTGATTTTGGGCTGGTCCTTTTCATAAACAAGGTAGAGAGGTTCTCCCGGAGCGATCGATTCTGTGTCTTGTGAACCCGTGATGGCAAAATGGAGGAGCGATTCCCCTTCATTTGCATCAGGCCTCTCGTTTCGGCCGTAATAGCTGATCACATTCCTCAAATCGGGCAATTGAAGGCTCATTGGAGAAAATTTAAGGTCCATCAGGGGGGGGCCGATCTGGTCGTATTCGTCCTGTGGCCGGGAAAACGCCCCCTCGGGCAAACTCATCTTTTTCTCAGACAACTTAGGCACAGGAATTTGCGAGGGACGATTCCATTGATACACCAGTGCCAGCAGTATAAAAACCGCGACGAGGACCAAAAATATCCTGTTTATCCAGATGATCCAGTTTTTCGTCATGCGTCCAAATTGCCACATTCTTTTGAATAAGACACAGTATACCTCAATTCCTCTAATTCTTTATAGTGACAATTTTTTTCACACAGTATATAAGGAAGTTATAAGGATTTATTGAATATCATAGGGGGAATACTATACTATGCCTGAAAAAAAAGAGAACGAAGAAGAGATTATCATTGAAACCGAGACAAAAGGGGAAGACGGAAACAAGTTTTCCGAAACCATCGAAAATCTCAAAAAGAATAAAAATGTCGACAGCGTGCTGGAGTATGCGCGCAACAACACAAAAGATACGATCGCCTTTATCCTGTTGATCGTAGGTATTCTTTGGATGCTTGGCCAGCCATTCAACGGCGGCGTCCTGATCGGATTGGTCGTTGGATTTTACTTTTCCAGGGAATTGATCGGCTACGTCCGTGATTTCAACTCCTATCTCGAAGAGCAGGGGTTGGCCAAAACGGTCATTTTAGGCGGTGGAGCGCTTGCGCTGTTTTTCCTTGCGCCTGGGATATTTATCGGTGTTGCTGTGATGGCAGCATTGAAGTACTTGCTGAAGTCCGAGTAGAGGCCTGCCATGGTCTCCCAGTACGATTGCTTAAGTTCAGATGAGTGCCTGCAGATCCGCAGGGAACTGCACGCGCTCAGGGATCGTTGGGAACCTCGTCTAGGGGACCTTCCCTTCTACTCTCTTGGAGCGGCCAGTTATATGGACGCCGGCAAGAAGGGCGAGTTCTTTTACAAAATGAAGGCAAAGCGGTTCAACCCTTTGCTCAAAGACCACTTCAGCTTTCTTTATGAGAGATTGGCTCAAGTCCTGGAAAAAGAGACGGGAAAGCCGGTCGTTTACGAAGAAAACTACGGCTATCCAGGATTTCACATCTTTCTTTTCTCCGAAGTCTTTGAATTCAACATCGCCTCTGTACACTTTGATCTGCAGTTTCAGGAACTCACCTGGCGTTACAAAGAGATCGACAGACTGCATCCGCTAAGCATTACCCTTCCCATCGTTCTCCCGGAAAAAGGAGGCGGAATGTTTTGTTGGGATATTCATCATGAAGATGTCAAAGACCTTTTGCATAAGGACCTTGAAAAACGCTCTCAGGAAGAGGAACCCGTCCTGATCGAGTACACGCCCGGACAAGCAGTCGTCCATGAGGGGCTCCTTCTACACCAGATCGCTCCCGCGGAGGGGATGCAGGAAGGCGATGAGAGAATCACGCTCCAGGGGCACGGCCTTTTTTGCGACGGCGCCTGGCATTTGTATTGGTAGCCTACCATTTCTTGCAAAAAACCCTTTGAATTCGCTACCTTTTGAATCAACAATCGATCAAGAGGAACCATGGCCCACATCAAAGTCACCAAAGGACTGGATATCCCTATTTCCGGTAAACCGTCAGGATCGGTTCAACCTCTCTCTCCAGGAGGAGAACCGAAAAAAAACAATCCCCCAAAAACCCTATCGCTGAACCTGGACCCCTTTGAAGGGATCCGCTTCAAGCTATTGGCCAAGAGGGGAGACAGGGTGAAGATCGGCCAGCCCCTCGTCGAAGATAAACTGACAGAAGGCAGGGTCTTTACATCCCCTGCAGGCGGTGTGGTCTCCGAGGTGCGCAGAGGGCTGAAACGACGTTTGATCGACATCGTGATCCAACTTGACGGTGAAGAACAAGTGATGGACCACGGTGCGCTCGACGTCGGCAAGGCGACAAGAGAGCAGTTGATCGATCTCTTTATGCGTGGAGGTCTATTTGCCAGGATCAGGCAGCGCCCCTTTAATCGATTGGCAGATCCGAAAAAAACCCCTCGCAATATTTTTGTCAAAGCTGTGGAATCAGCGCCTTTCGTCCCTCCAGCAGAGCTGCAGGTGGAAGGCAACGAAGAAGATTTTCAGACAGGACTTACAGCCCTTGCAAAACTGACTGACGGCAGCGTTCATCTCGTCTACCGCAAAGGAACCGACTGCAAAGCGTTTACCGATGCGAAAAATGTCAAAACACACACAGGGGAAGGACCTCATCCATTGGGCACCCATTCGCTTCACATCGACCGGATCGACCCCGTAAGAGATGTAGAAGATGTCGTGTGGACACTTAATGTTCACGACGTGATCAGCATCGGCCATCTGCTCCGCACAGGAAACGTGCTGACCGAACGGGTCATCAGCATTGCGGGACCTGGTGTGATCCCCGAGCGCACAGGCTATTTCAAAGTGCGCGAAGGATTCCCGATTGAAACTTTGATCTCCAACCGCATCAAGGACGGTTACGTACGTCTCATATCAGGCGACCCGTTGACAGGAAAAAAAGTGGAAGCGGAAGATTATCTTGGGTTTTATCATTTCACGTTTACAGCGATTCCTGAGAACACCTCAAGGGAACTTCTCCATTTTTTCCGATTGGGATTGAACAAATACAGCTATAGCAAAGCTTATTTTTCCGGACATATCGACCCGGCAAGTAAAAATTATGCCTTTACCACCAGCCAACACGGCGAGCACCGCGCATTTATCGATCCCACCCTCTACGACCGCATTATGGAACTGGATGTTCCGACCATGCAGCTTGTCAAAGCCGTCATGGCAGAAGATTACGACATGGCCGAAGAGCTTGGCCTGCTGGCTGTGGACGGTGAAGACTTCGCTCTGACCTCTTTTGTCTGTCCATCGAAAATCGACATGACAGACATCATCAATGGCGGACTGAAAGCCCACGCGGCGGAAGTGCTTGAGTAAATGCTTTCGAAGCTATTCCGCCCTGTCGACATCTCGTCGACAGTCGTTTTCAGAGTCGCCTTTGGCGCGATCATGCTCTGGGAAGTTTGCCGCTATTTTTACTTTGATCGAATTGAACATCATTTCTTAGCTCCTTTTTTCTCTTTCAAATACTATGGATTCGAATGGGTACGCGCATGGCCGGGCAACGGCATGTATTGGCATTTTTACGTCCTTGGCGCCCTGGCCGTTCTTATCACAGCGGGCCTGTTCTACCGACTGGCCTCAGCGCTCTTTTTCCTCGGCTTCACCTATATTTTTTTACTCGACCAGGCGCTCTACCTCAACCACTTCTACCTCATCTGCCTGATCGCGTTGATCCTCGCCTGCATCCCTGCGAACAGAGCTTTCTCCCTCGATTCGCTCATCCGACCGGCAATCCGGTCGGAGACCGTGCCTGCCTGGTGCGTCTGGCTCCTACGCTTTCAGGTCGGAATCCCCTATTTTTTCGGAGGGATCGCTAAATTGAACCAGGACTGGCTGACCGGGTCTCCTTTGCGGGACTGGCTGGCAAAACGAGGACATTACCCCTTCATTGGCGACTTTC
>CAZWOB010000044.1:0-18175 GCA_964635295.1 uncultured bacterium | reverse complement strand
TCGCGATCTGCGCGACCCTCCTGTACAGCGGCCTCAGCTACACCTGGATCGCCATTGGGCTCGCCGCCGGTACTGCGATCGGCGTTTTCGCGGCACAGTTCGTGCAAATGACAGCGATGCCCGAGATGGTTGCCCTCTTCAATGGATTTGGAGGGATCGCCAGCTTGCTTGTGGGATGGGCAGAATTCAATTCCGAGCCTCCTGCAGATCCGTTCACTCGGTTCGCGATCTTCCTCACCGTACTGATCGGAGGGGTCACGTTTACAGGCAGCCTGATCGCTTACGCCAAATTGGCGAAAAAAATGGATGGCAAGCCGATCTTGTTCAAAGGGCAGCAAGTGGTCAACGCCCTACTCATCATGATCGCACTTGTTTGCGGCGCCCTTTTCAGTTTTTCGGTAGGCGATAGTTACCCCTATTTCCTGACTTTTGCAGCTTTATCTCTTATCCTTGGGGTATTAACTGTCATTCCGATCGGCGGAGCGGACATGCCGGTGGTAATCGCCCTCTTGAACAGTTACTCTGGTCTTGCTGCGAGCATGGCCGGATTTATCATCTACAATACCGTTTTGATCGTTGCCGGATCTCTTGTAGGCGCAAGCGGCCTGATCCTGACCAACATCATGTGCAAGGCGATGAACCGCTCGCTGCTGAACGTCTTGTTCAGCGGCTTTGGCGCCGCGGTTTCGGGCAAAGCGCAAGAGGTGACAGGCGAGGCCAAGCCGATCAATGCAGCTGACGCCTACTTCTTACTGGAAGCTGCCCGTTCGGTGATTTTTGTCCCCGGCTATGGAATGGCTGTCGCGCAGGCGCAGCATGTCGTAAGGGAGCTTGCGGAGCATTTAGAGGAGAACGGTACGGAAGTGCAGTACGCGATCCATCCTGTTGCAGGGCGGATGCCCGGGCATATGAACGTCCTGCTTGCTGAAGCGAATGTCCCTTACGAGTCTCTTGTTGAGCCGAAGGATGTCAACCCGACCATGGGCACCGTTGATGTCGCTGTTGTCATCGGAGCCAATGACGTCGTGAATCCGGCAGCTAAAGAGGATCCAACAAGTACGCTCTACGGAATGCCCGTCATCGACGTAGAGTTGGCGAAAACCTGCATTGTTCTGAAACGGGGATTGAACCCCGGATTTGCCGGCATGGAGAACGGACTTTTCTTTAGAGAGAACACGCGGATGCTCTTTGGCGACGCCAAGCAATCGCTCTCTTCATTAGTCAGCGAATTTAAGAAATAAAACCAATACAATTCCTAAACAGTTTTTTATATAAAAGATTAAACATTTTAATTGACATTTAATTTAAAATAATATATAATTTGTATTTTAATAAAACTAAAACTGAAGGATAATTCTATGTCTATTAAATTATATTTAGGTGACGCTTTTGGCTGGGAGACTGAATCCACTGCCAAAGTCGCAATTTCCGAACTAAGAGAAGAGGGGAAGATCTCTTCAGACTCCAAATGCCCCAAAGCCCAATTAATCAAAAACCAATCCTATCGTTCCCAAACAAATGGATTGAAGGTTTTAGGATATATCCCAATCATAAACATCATTGCCGGCATCGTAGCTATTGTCTTTTCTACAGATGCGTCAAACAATGAATGTCGACCTAACAATCAAAAGTTTTGGATTGCTCGTGGGGTAGCGATGATATTGACAGGACCGCTTCTAGCCATCGTTGATTTGGGAAAGTTCATTTTTGACAAAATCATGACTGCCAAATACAACAAAAATCATAAAGAACTAATCGAACAATTTGATACAGATCACAAACACACACCCGCCTTTTGGGCAGGCCACCCGGTAGATTGTCTCTATAATTAGATAATCTCCCTATTGTCTTCCTTCTTGTTGAAATCGAATTGTTTTTGATGGTCGATATTGCCCTTATTCAAACTCTGCCCAAGTGACAGGTAGGTAAATCCCAAAGACTTCATGCGCAAAGGATTGAACATGTTACGACCATCAGCGATAATCGGAGACGCAGCGATATTAAACACTTTGATCAGATTCAATTCTTTATACTCAGTCCAATCAGTCACAATAAAAATTCCTTCAGCGTCCCTAATCGCTTCATAAGGATCATCGACATAATGGACAGTGTCCTTGAAGATCTTCTTTGCATTTTCCATCGCCTTTGGGTCATGGACATGCACATCAGCCCCAAGCTCCAATAGCTTTTGTACGATGATGATAGAGGGAGATTCCCGCATGTCATCACTATCAGGTTTGAACGAGAGACCTAACACAGCGATCTTTTTCGTAAACAAATCTGAGTGGTCGATTGATTCGAGAAATTTTTGAAACAGAAGTTCGGTTTGCTCTTGATTGATTCTCATGATTTCTTCTAACAAAATTGACGGAATATCCATCGAGTTGAGTGCATGGATCAATCCATTGACATCTTTTGGAAAGCACGACCCTCCAAAGCCCAGACCCGCAGTCAAAAAGTCCAGGCCGATGCGATTGTCTAGACCGACACCTGTCATGACACTGATCACGTCGGCATCCGTTTGATCGCAAACCCTTGAAATCAAATTAGAGAACGAGATCTTTAACGCCAGGAATGCATTGCTTGCATACTTGATTAATTCAGCGCTATCATTATCGACGCAGATCACATTGGAATTTAACTCGTTATACAACTTGAGCATCATCCCTGCAGCCTCGTCTGTCGATGCTCCGATCACAATGCGATCGGGATTAAAAAAATCGTCAACAGCCTGCCCCTCTCTAAGAAACTCCGGGTTTGAAATGATCTCATGATCCAACTCGCAATTTTGACATTCCTTCAAATTTAATAGATTTTTCGTTGTCTGGGGAGGAACGGTACTTTTGATCACGACGAGCTTTTTTGTTTTAGATAAAAGGCAAATGGACTTGAAAACATCTTCAATGTAGCTCATGTTGACACTCCCGTCAGGAAGACATGGAGTCCCCACGCATACATACAGGATATCCGACTTCTCAATGATCTCTTCGACAGAAGTTGTAAATGAAAGACGCGATTCATTCACATTTTCATTAATAAGCGCTTCCAGCCCTTTTTCATAAATGGGAATCTTTCCATTTTTCAAATCACGAATTTTTTCGTTATCGATATCGCAGATGATGACTTTGTTACCTAAATGCGCCAGCCCGGTTCCGGTCACAAGTCCGACATATCCAGCTCCGAAAACACCGATCCTACACATACGTTTTTCCTTTTATGAGTTCGATTATTTATATTATTTCTCAAGACTCAGGCAGCATCTCTTTCTGACGACCCATTCTTTAAATCTTCAAAATATTTTATTGTTTGGGTCAGCCCTAACTCTAACGAGACCCGAGGTTCCCAATCTAATAAATCTTTGGCTCTTTGAATATCCGGCCTGCGTCTTTTTGGATCATCTTGAGGCAGGTCCAGGTGGATAATCTTTGACCGGCTATCTGTTAATTCAATGATCTTATTGGCAATATCAAGAATTGTGTGTTCATCAGGGTTCCCAATATTTACCGGCAGGTCGACTGCAGCACCGCTTTGAATAAGCCTGTAGATCACTTCCACCAAGTCATCAACATAACAAAACGAACGCGTTTGCAGTCCGTCGCCGTAAATCGTGATATCTTCATTGTTGATCGCCTCATTGATAAAATTCGAAATGACCCTGCCATCATTGGCACTCATGCAGGGCCCATACGTATTAAAAATTCGCCCTATGCTAATTTCAAGATGGGGATATTTTTTTTTATAAATGTAGCAAAGCGTTTCTCCGCATCTTTTACCCTCGTCGTAACAAGACCTGGGGCCGAACGGATTGACGTTTCCCCAGTAATCTTCCGGTTGAGGATGAACATCAGGATCTCCATAAATTTCACTTGTCGAAGCTTGGAAAAATTTAGCGCCTGTTTCCAATGCCAAATCCAACAGGTTGTTAGTTCCCACTATACTCGTCATCAAAGTGCGTTTAGGGTCATACTGATAATGGATGGGGGACGCTGGACAAGCTAGATTATAGATTTCAGAAGCGCGAATATAGATAGGTTCGATAATATCGTGATAAATAACATCAAAATTCGAGTTAGACTCAAATTTTTTAATATTATTAATAGATCCTGTAAATTGATTATCCAAGCAAATAACTTTTTTACCTTTATTTAGTAAGTATTCACATAAATTAGTACCAATAAAACCTGAACCACCGGCAACTAATGACAATTCTTCATCTTTAAACACTAAATATCTCCAAAATAGTAATAATTTGAATATAACAATACAAATACCATGCCAATTTAATTATAAATAATTGAATAAATATATTAAACATTATTTTAATATTTTATACCAAAACAATATAATATGATCATTAAAACTATTTTTTAAAATATGGATAAAAAGAGCCTCTTTACCAAGAAGCGGCTAGCTCATTAAAAAGATATAAACTGATTTATATACTTTGCGACTTTGCGTCTTGAGGGAGCAGAGCGAACGGGCGTTTATTTAACATCTCACACCCACTTTCCAGACGAACGCAATCTGTTCGTCAAAGAGTGGCAGCCCATTGTTCTTGGATTTTCATCAGTTCTGTCCCCATCTCTTTATATCTCTCCAGAGACAGAACATTCAGATCTCTTTGAAAATCCTCAAAGTTCTGTTTAAAGGAATTGTAAATAATACAGTTCATGTTCAAAAGCTGATCATCGACAAAATTGAGTTCCAACTTCTCTTTACGCACACAATTTTTCTCTCTGATGATGTACATGCCTGATCTGACAGCCACATCTCCTGAGCGGTCGAATTTGATCCAGAAATCTACCTCGATTTCAGGTTCAGCAGATGCTGCAGTCATGTATATGCTTAACCTTCTCTCTTGAACATCCCAGTCGGGATAGACCTTCTTCAGCCTTGGCGATGGATAATAATCAAGATCGCAGATTAATTTTATCCCTCGTTCAACATTATCAGGATAATAATTAACCTCCACAAATGTTTGATTTCCTTTAACATCCATCTTAGAATTTGAAAGATCAGCTAATCCAACCGAATCAATGAGTTGAATGACATGCGGCATTTCACATAAAACTGGATCATGGTAAATGGAAGTTCCATTTTCCTTTGAGAAGTCCATCTCAATTTTATAGATATTGGCTTTTGAAATGTCATCGATCTTCAAATATTTCATGATTTCCCTCCTAAGGATAAGAGGAAAATCAGAATAATACCACTGAGACGAAACGGCCATTTTCACTTTGAATTTATTCGCTAAATCAATTAGTCCATTGAGTTCATCTCTGTTTTTGACAACGGGTTTCGGAAGAATGAAATTTTTTATTCCCGATTCAATATAAGGAATGATCGCCTCATATAAAATATCCGGTCTTAAAGAAACCTCAATCGCCTGGATCGGTTTTTTTTCTTTGCTGATACGATCAAGATAATTCTCTTTCCATTCTTCAAAACTCTTAAAAATACCCGCATCGGGATTAGAGATACCTAATGGCGATTCATGGTACAAATCCTCCGTTACCATTGGATCAACGACTGATTTCACATTCCAAAGATATCCCCGTTTGGCATATTTTGGGCCGATATGGAGATTTCCATAGCGTCCATACCCGACCAAGGTCACATCAAAGTAAGGTTCGACTGCATGATCAGTCTCTCCGGTCAACCCATAATGAATTTTTCCGGTTTCTGAAAACAACCGATTCGTTTCCCGTAACCTTGTAGACATAATTTGCAATAAATGAATCGCCAATGAAGGATTACTTTCCACAAATTTGAGAAACGGCTCTCTTTTCAATTCAAATAAAGTGGTGGGAGACGAGGTCTCAGCTTTAGCCGTTCGCAATTTTCGATCGATCACAGCCATCTCGCCAAAGAAACTTCCTTTCTCCATTCTGGACAGGACAACATTTCCGTTTCCTGACTGAATGCTGATTTTGACAGAACCGTCGATCACCACATACATGGTATCACCGTCATCACCTTCCTCAAAAATCGTCGAATCGATTTCATAGAAGTTGACAGTTCCCATTTTGACAATTTCTGATATCTGTTTCTCGTCCAACGTTTTAAACAGCTCGATTTTAGAAACTAGTGTGTTATCCATTTCAACCACTTCCACCTATTGTATGCATTATTGAGACCGTTGCATAATTCATCATGATCGCTTTTTATTCCATTTGCCGAGATACGCTGCTTGACGCAAACCTCCTACTCTCTGGAGTATGCAAATTTGCATAAAACAGCATCTCTCAACAAATGGCTCTAAAAATCGATTGATGCTCAATTATGCAACGGTCTCATTATTGCAATCTGAACATACAGTACCATTATTTTTTAAATGATAAAAATATTTTTTATTCGGATAATTTCACATAGATGAAATTCAAAGGACCTTTGGGATCGCGGCGATGATTGGAGTGGTTGGGAAGCGATTGCAGGGTCTCGTCTAATTCGAACCCCTTTCCCCCCATCCAATCATGAACGGCATCCAGAGAAACCTGCCGGGGATTCAATTCAACCAAAACGCTTTTGATCGATGTTTGAAGCGCCTTTTCCGCCCCCTGCAATACCTGCCATTCACGGCCGTCGATATCGATTTTCAAATAGTCGCAGAAAACGTTAAAACGATCGCAGAGCCTGTCCACTGTCGTACAATGGACCCTCTCTTTTTCAATCGGCATAAATGATTCACCAGACTCGGCCACCGGCTCCTCGATCTGGCTTCCGCTCGAACCGGGATCATCACTAAGGATATGAAAAGGGACCTCCCCCTCGGCATCGGAAACTGCAATGTTCAAAGGAATAATTTGATCAAAGCCGTTTAACTGAATATTGTCTTTGATGCTCTGATAATTTGGTTTCAGCGGCTCGACCGCATAAATTTTCATTCTAGGATGAATAGAAGCTGCAAAGAGTGAATAGATGCCGATATTCGCCCCGACGTCGAAAAAAACACCGTCTGAACGGAAACCTTTGATCCACTCAAGAGTTTCGGGCTCTTTCGTCCAAAACGTCTCGCATCTGAACCTCTCCATCGGAGTCCGTGCGAAAATCGCAAGATTTTCTGTAATCTGGTTTTTTCGGTTCATCCTAAAAATAAATGATACGTTTCCAAACCGATGATCACAAGTGTAAATAAAAACAAAATGACTAGGAGCGGCTGCCCGCCCCAGACGCGGTACTTGCCTTCCAGCTTCAAATGGTACCTTCCAACCCAGACCAGTAAAATGGGGACCAATCCGTTGAGGACCGCTTCTCCATAGCCGCCTGCTATCCCCAGGGCCTCGATGAAAATCCCCGGATTGAGAGCGGCGAAAATCGCGGGAGGTAAAAACACCAGCGCGCAAAGCAACGCGCGAGGCATTCCGGTCCTTCTGGAGTGGAACCCGTCAGTAAAGAAATCGACCATCGACAATGAAACGCCCAAAAAAGAGGTGACAAGGGCAAAGAAGCCAAAGTAGCCGCCAAGAAGGCTAAGGACCTGGCTGCCTGTAATCTCCTGAAGGGTATAAGTGACGGGCACGCCCTGTTCAGCGGAAATGGCGATATCCTCTGGAGTAAGAGTTCCCAAGATCATCCACTGCCACAATGAATAGACGATAAATGGCAAAGCGGTCCCCATCATAATCGCCGCCCGTAATTTCCCCACATTCTGTTTAAAATAAAAAGTCACTGAGGGAACGATATTGTGGTACCCATAGGCGCTGAAAAGGACGGGAGCTGCCATGATCGAAAGCCCCCACTGCTTGTTCATGAGGTTTTCCATGGTTACTTCTGTCGTGCCGATCAGCAGCAAAAGCACGTAAGAAATAATTAAGCTGGCCATCAAAAGCCAATTGACGCGGTCGACCACGCGGTGTCCAAAATAGATGATCGCCC
This sequence comes from uncultured bacterium, assembly GCA_964635295.1. Classification (GTDB taxonomy): domain Bacteria; phylum Chlamydiota; class Chlamydiia; order Chlamydiales; family Waddliaceae; genus Waddlia. The sequence goes on along the minus strand of CAZWOB010000044.1, from coordinate 10,300 downwards.
CGAACGCGCATGCGAACAGGAAATAATAGCTGGAAGTCGGCAGATCAAAGGGCAGATACCTCTCCAGTGCGCTCTCCAGAAGGGGGGCTCCTCCGGAAATATAAGAGATCAACAGACAGTAGTAGAGGAAGATAAACGCCCCGCCGCCGAACACCTTGCCTGCCGGACCGAGGATCCGCTCGGTCATCGAAAGAATATTTGCGCCTTCCTTCATCCATAAGGTCGCTTCAAGGAGCAAAAGCCCGGTCGCAAGCATAAAAAGCCAGCAGACGGTATTGACGACCATTGCCGGGAAAAAACCGGAAAGGCCCGTGACGACAGGAAGCGCCAGCATACCGGCGCCGATACTCGTTCCGCCGATAAGAAGCACACCGCTCCAAACACTCACCTCTTGGGTCTTTACATTAGCCATGGTCATGCAGCTGACATCTATTTTATATTAAAAAATTAACCTTTAACAAACGATCGGTATTGTCCATTTTTCATATTTTTTTATTTAAATACAAGTAAAAAAGGGATTTGCATACAACTCTCAATATTAATAGAATGAAGATATAGATGAAAGAAACGTAGGTATTTCATGACGCCGGCAACTGAGGAAGTCCCTGTTTTCATCCTTTGCGGAGGGCTCGGCACCCGCATCAAGGAGGAAACCGAATTCAAGCCTAAACCGATGGTCCCGATCGGGAACCATCCGATCTTGTGGCACATCATGCACATTTATCGAAGGAACGGCTTCAAAAAATTCGTCCTCTGCACCGGCTTCAAATCTGAAGTGATCAAATCCTATTTTCTCAACTACAGTTATATGAACAGCGATTTTTCGGTCGATCTGGAAAAAAACAACCTGACCGTCCACTCTGTCCATCACGAGGAAGACTGGCATGTCACCATCGCTTATACCGGCGAAGAAACAATGACAGGCGGCCGGATAGCGATCGCTGCCGAAAAATACTTAGGGGATGCCACCCACTTTGCTGTCACTTACGGGGACGGCCTTTGCAATGCTGACCTCAAGGATGAATTTAATTTTCATCTCTCCCACGGGAAAATCGGTACTGTGCTGGGAGTCAATCCCCCTTCCCGATTCGGAGAGATCCATCTCGATAACGACGAAGTGGTCAAATTCGACGAAAAACCGGAGTTCTCGAAAAAATGGATCAACGGCGGTTTCTTCTTTTTTCAAAAAGAGTTTGTCCGCAAGTATCTCGAGCCTTCCCAAGGCTGCATCTTGGAGAGAGCACCTCTCGTGCACCTCGCCGCCGACAGTGAATTGCGCGTGTTCAAACATCACGGTTTCTGGTCCTGCATGGACACACAAAGAGACCGTGACCATTTGAACAAGTTATGGGAAACGGGGGAATCTCCCTGGTTGACACATTCGAAATACACAAATTCGGCAATTGGAGACTCCGCTCATGCCCCAAAGCGTTAAGGACACATTCAAAAACAAAAAAGTCCTTGTGACCGGCCATACAGGTTTCAAAGGGGCCTGGCTTTCGCTTTGGTTATCGAAGATGGGCGCCGAAGTGATCGGTTACAGCCTTCCCCCAAGAAGCGACCCCAATTTATTTGACCTTGCAGAACTGAAAAAGTCCGTCCGACACACTGAAGGGGATATCAGAGATCTCAACTACCTGACTGAAGTGGTGCAGGAAGCACAGCCCGACATCGTCTTCCATCTCGCTGCGCAGTCCCTTGTCCTGGACGGCTATCACTCGCCTCAGGAAACGTTCGCGACCAATGCTCTTGGAACAGTGAACATGCTGGAAGCCTGCCGTCATTTACCATCGATCCAGGCAATTGTGGTCGTCACAACGGACAAGTGCTATGAAAACCGCTCCTGGATCTGGGGGTACAGGGAAAACGACCGGTTAGGAGGAAAAGATCCCTATAGCGCAAGCAAGGCGATGGCCGAATTGGCCGCTGACGCCTATCGAGAATCGTTTCTGAAAGAACAAACGCCACTTGCAACAGTAAGGTGCGGGAATGTGATCGGAGGGGGCGATTTCTCTGATTACCGTCTGCTTCCCGATTGTTTTCGCGCTCTGATGGAGGGAAAGCCCGTTCCTGTGCGCAATCCTCAGAGCATCAGGCCCTGGCTTCATATTCTGGACTCTTTGTACGGCTATCTCACCCTGACGCATCACCTTGTTTCGAAAAAGAACGACTATGCGGGGGCCTGGAACTTCGGCCCTCTGGAAAATAACGCAGTTACCGTTCAGCAAATGGTCGAACATACCATTGAGATGTGGGGGAATGGCAATTGGATCAACAACGGATCCAAGGACCCTCATCCAGAAATGCCCCTTCTAACGCTGAACTGGGAAAAAGCTGCCCGATACCTGAACTGGAGCCCTCGATACTGCTGGAAAACAGCCATAGATGAAACAATTGATTGGTTCAAGGCCTACCAGGCAAGCGCAAATATTTATGAAACCTGCATGCAACAAATCGAAAAATATGAAAATGACACCAACCCCGTTAGAAGGGGTTTATCTCATAGACATTGAGAAGAAAGGGGACGAAAGAGGGTTTTTCGCCCGCGCGTTCTGCACAGAAGAATTTAGGGAAGCGGGGTTGGAGACCACCTATGTTCAAGCCAACGACTCCTTGAGTATTGAACAGGGAACCCTTCGCGGAATGCACTATCAACTGCCGCCATTTGCCGAAACCAAGCTGGTCAAGTGCATCAGCGGTTCTGTATACGATGTCGTCGTCGACCTCAGAAAAGACTCTCCATCCTTCAAAAAATGGACAGGCGCTGTTCTCACTGCCGAGAACCGGACAATGATGTACGTCCCTGAAGGATGCGCACACGGTTTTTTGACGCTCGAACCGAATTCCGAGGTTTTCTACCTCGTCTCAGCTCTTTATTCCCCCGAATATGAAAAAGGTGTTCGATGGAACGATCCCACATTTAACATTGCCTGGCCTGAAGAACCGAAAGCGATCTCCAAACGGGACAGCTCGCACCCCGATTTCAACCCAAGCTATCATCTGGGTAAAAGATGAAGATTCTTTTTACAGGAGCGAGTTCATTTACAGGCATGTGGTTCATCAAAGAGCTTGCCTCTCAAGGACATGAGATCACATGTATCTTTCCAAGAGCGAAAGAGGCCTACCAGGGGATCAGAAAAAACCGCCTTGACGCCGTTCTGCCTCGTTGCGAGCCCCTTTTTTCCTGCACGTTCGGTTCCGATCCTTTTCTTGAACTCGTTGAATCCAAGCCATGGGACATCCTCTGCCACCATGCAGCGGAAGTCAATCATTACAAAAGCCCCGATTTCGATGTCGTTTCCGCTGTAGAGAAAAACACCTTCCGCCTGCCCGATGTTTTCGATCGTTTGAAAGAGAAGGGGTGCCGCAAAGTTCTGCTGACCGGATCTGTATTTGAACAAAACGAAGGGGAGGGCGACAACATCGACCAGCCGGTCTCTCCATACGGAATGTCAAAAGGGCTGACAGCGGAAATTTTCCGCTATGCCTGCGAACAATATCAATTTTCTCTGGGAAAATTTGTGATCTCCAACCCTTTCGGCCCTTATGAAGAGGAACGGTTCACAACCTATCTGGCCAAAAACTGGCTGGCAGGAAACGTTCCCGAAGTGTCTCATCCCGACTATGTGCGCGACAACATTCACGTTTCGCTGCTGGCAAAGCTTTACGCCAGATCCCTTGAGGCTTTGAACAACGCTTCTGGATATATGCAGTGGAATCCGAGCGGATATTGCGAAAGCCAGGGAGAGTTTACGCGCCGATTCTCCAATGAGATGGAAAAAAGGCTGTCCGTCCCCTGTAAATTCACACTAGCCGTCCAAAACGATTTTCCGGAGCCCAAAACCCGGATCAATACCCAGCCGGTAAACAAAGAAGGCCTCGGCTGGAGAGAAAAGGACGCCTGGGATCAACTCGCCTCTTTTTACCGCGCGTACTATGGATAGTTCCATCGGCGTTGCCGTCATCACACATCGGGCAAAAGATCATCTCAAGCACTGCCTGCCTCCGCTTATTGAATCTTCCCTGAACCCCCGCGTTCTGGTCGTCAACTCCTCTTCATTTGACGGCACGGTCGAAGAAGCGGAAAGACTGGGCGCCGAAACCCTTGTCATTCCCCGCCACACGTTCAACCATGGGTCGACCAGGGAATTGGCAAGGAAGCATCTCGGAACAGATATCGTCATCATGATCACCCCGGATGCGTATGCCGAGGATGACACGCTCATCGAAAAACTGACGCTTCCTCTGAGGAACGGTGACGCCTCCATCGCCTATGGCAGACAGCTGCCCCATCGAGGTGCCGGCGTGTTTGAATCGTTTTCCAGGGAGTACAACTACCCCGCGCTGTCTCATATCAGAGGAATTGAAGATCTCGACACTTATGGCATCTACACATTTTTCTGCTCAAACTCCTGCTGCGCCTGGAACAATCAAGCGCTCGACTCGATCGGAGGATTTACTCATGTCCTGTTAGGAGAGGACACAGTCGCTGCCGCAAAGCTCCTGCGGGAGGGGCACAAAATTGCCTACGTGTCCGAAGCGCGCGTCCATCACTCCCACAGCTATACGCTTTGGCAGGAGTTCCAACGCCATTACGATACGGGACTGGCGCGGAAACAATACGGCAATCTGTTATCAGGGGCGGGAAGAGACAGCAAACGGGGAAAGGCATACACGCTCACACTCTTTAGAAAGTTGTTCCATACCCGCAAACGATTGCTGCCCTATGCTGTTTTACAAACCTTGGCCAAATGGGCAGGTTATCAACTGGGAAGGAGAACGGTCAACGCGCCGGATCTCTGCAAACGTCTGTTCAGCAGTCAGGATTTTTATTGGATTAATAAAACCGGAATTGAATTTTCAAAATAGATTTTCTTCTTCTTCATAACTAACATAGCAACATTATAAACGATTTTTTAAAAACACAATCAACTCATAATCTGATACTTAAAACCCTCTCCCTAGACAATGAATTTAAATTAGAAAATATTTCTTTTCTTAAAATTGGAAATATTGATATAGCTCTTATTTGAACCATTAATCAACAAGCAATTTCAAATTGGAGGATATTCAATGTCTTGGAAAAAATGGATAGTTGCTCTGTCAACTGTTGTTTTCACAACTTCATTCGCTCCAGCTAGCGCTGGCGATTGCTATGAATGCGATACTGGAAGCGATTGCGGATTCAGTCTTTGCGACTGCGATCCATGCGAAGGCTGGTCTGTCTACGCTGATTATCTGTACTGGAGAGTCAGAAGATGCGATCTTGACTACGCTTTCGGATACGAATCTGGTATTGATGGTCGTGCAGACAGAAAATACAGCGTGAACCCATCTTACGATTCAGGCTTCCGCATCGGCGTTCTGAAAGCATGCGACGATCTGGACTTTGGCGTACACTACACCTGGTTCCAGAACTGCAACGACGATTCAGTCGACGTTTCCAGCAACGGCGTTCTGCTTGGACAAGTTCTGCTGAATCCAGATGCACCTTTCGCAACCGCACCATACCAACTGGCTGCGTCAAACTACAAGTTTGAGCTGAACCAACTTGATGTCGAACTGGGCTACCACCTTGAAGTGTCCGACTGCCTGGCAGCAAGGCTCTTCACAGGTTTCCGTTACGCTAACTTCAAGCAGAAAAGAACGACTGCTTACTCAACAGACGCTGCTGATCAGTTCGCTGAAACAAATACAGCTGCTCAAGTTGACGTCGTTCACCAGAAATTAGATACTGATTTCTACGGCCTGTACCTTGGTAACAAAGCCAGCTACAGCGTCAGCGACTGCTTTGACTTCTTCGGCGGATTCTCTCTTGGAATCGGCGTCGGCGAGTTCACTTCAGCGTACGACCACTATGGTAAACCAACTGGCGGTGTCGCTGATTTCACCGATGGTGATTACCTGGATTGCTCTTGCTGGAAATCTGTTGGCGTGTTTGATTTCAACCTGGGAATCACCTTCCCTCTTTGCAACGTTTGCTGCACAGACTGGGCGTTCTCAGTGGGTTACGAATTCCACCACTGGTGGAACTTCGGCAGCTTCCTTGATTTCGATCACGAGCCAGGCACTGATAGTGCTGTCATCAGCTCACACTGCTGCGACCTCGGCTACGATGGTCTGTTCATCAGACTGTCAGCTGCATTCTAAGCAAAAGATTTACAGAAATCTTTAGCAAAAGAGGAACAGGAAACTGTTCCTCTTTTTTTTTGTCCTCATCCTAGAGACAAAAAATGCAAAATCCAGTACAACTTTAGGTCACCAATGTCTACATGTGGAAATCATTGACCTATATGAACCTCAAACATTCACTTCCATTCCTTATTCTTACCATTCTGTTGTCGATGACTTCCTGCTCACGCCCCTGCTGCAACTATAATGTCGTCGGCCCTGATGAGTTCGTGATCGATTCGTACCGAATACGGCAAGGGAAAATGGCGGTTCTTGAAATGACAGGCGAAGAGATCCCTCCTCTGCCACACGACGCGATGATCGAATACCAGGATGTGATCGTCGAAGACGACGTTCTGAATATTGTCCTCTATCACCCATCGAGAAAAGAGATCCAGGATGCCTTCGACTTCATCAATCACGCCGTTGGAGGGTTCCGCGTGGTCAACGGAAAGGTCGACCTGCCAGATATTCCTCCCGTTGAAGTGGAAGGGCTGACGCTGCTTGAAGCTCAGGAGAAAATTCAACGGGAGATCCAACAGCAATATGTCGATGCTGAAATCTTTATCTCTTATCAGGACCGCCTTTCCCGAAAAGTGGACCTCGCCGGAAACGTGGAAATCCCTGTCATGCCGGCCGATGGGAAAATCCGTCTCTATGAAATGCTGTCCAAGGCGAAAATCAACCCCCGCGCCAATCTTTTCATGAGCTATGTCCTTCGCGATGGAAGGCCTCTATCTGTCGACCTCTACAAATTGATGAATGAAGGGGATATGGACCAGAATATCGTCATGAAAGGGGGAGATAAGATTTTTATCGCCAATCCGGACGACGCGGTCGTCATGGTGATGGGCGAAGTGAACCGCCCCTCAGCGATCGAAGTGCCTTATGGCTTCATCTCGCTTCCCGAAGCGATCGTACGGGCCGGGGGGATTCCTTTTACGGGGAATCGAAGCTGCATCCAGATCATACGCGGTGACCTCGCCTGTCCCAAAATCTATCAGATCTCCTGGGAGCACATTATCCACCTCCCCAATCGCAGCATGCTGCTGATGCCTGGCGACACCATCTATGTCTCGGAAAAACCGATCACCCAATGGAACAGGTTCATCAGCCAGCTCACACCGTCGCTGGTGGGAACGCGGGACGTTTTTTTGACCTATGATATGTTTTAGAAATCAGGAGTGAAATCCATGGCCCCAAACCCAGATCCTCAAAACGACTCGATCCCTTTTGGGGACCTTTTCCTTTTGTTCAGGAGGAAAAAGTACTGGATCCTGCTTTCCACTCTGTTTGGACTGCTCTTGATGAGCACGTTCGCTCTGACACGCCCTGTCCTGTATCAGGCAAATGCCAGTTTCAAAGACAAAGGAAATACAAAAGACGCTATCGGCGCAACTGGAATTGCTTCCTATTTGATCTCAGGAATGGCAAACAAGAACAAAAGCGACGCGAAAACGTTGATGATGTCGCGGAGGCTTCTCGACAGGGTCGTCCGTCAACTTGGCCTGCAGGCAACAATTCAAGAGCTTCCCGGCCGCTCCGGAACACTGGAAAAGATCAACGACAATCTTAGGGTCGAGTATGCTTATCTCAGAAAGAGGCAAAACTATCCGCTCCCCGACAAAGCACAACCCATCCAGGTCATTGCCCCCGTCTACAATGACGAGATTCCCCGTCACTTGAAACTCGTTTTCGAAGAGGGGCCGCATTTCACCCTGTTCGACATGCAGACAGAAGATAAAATAGGAACAGGGCTGCTTGGGATGCCTTTTGAAGGAGACAATTTCTCATTTATCGTTAACCAGGAAAACTCTGAAGAGGTGAGAGGGGAATTTCTTTTATCGTTGATCCCGATGGAGCGCGTCGTCCAAAACCTCCGGGCGAACTTATCGATCATCCCTGACCCCGATGATGACTCGCTGCTAACCCTCTCTTTTAATGACCGCAACCGAAAACTATCCGCCCGTCTCTTGAACACATTGATGACAGTCTACCAGGATTATCAACGGGAAGAGCAAAACCGCATCTCCGCCGAACAGATCTCCTACCTCAACCGCAGAGAAGATGAGATGGGGAAAAATCTTGAAAAGATCCTTGCGGCCTATGCCAATCAACTCTCAGAAGATGTCGACGACTTCGGATTTATTGAATCGGAAAAGGGGATGGAGCTTCTCTCCAGAGAGATGCAGCTTCTCAGACAGCAGCAGATCACAGCGGAACTTGAACTGCAACGACTTGAAGAGCTGGAAGTTGACCATTTCATCTATCAGGCCAAAGAGCAGCCTGAATTCTTCAACGAACTGGTCACAAAAATCAAAGAACTTGACGCCCGCTCCGACCAGATTGAAATGGCCCTTCGCGGCATCGATACCAACACAGCTGTCGCATGGCAAGATAATTTTCCAAAGCAAATACAAGACCTTAACAACTTGCGCAGGAACACCGAAGACGCGCAGATCATCAAGGCGAGCCTGGTCAGCGAAAAATATCCCCTTCCCTCCGTCGGCCTTATGGACCATCCCCATTTTATGGTCAGGGTCTGGAATGCAGAGCTCAACAACTGCTTGAACAACCTTGAATCCTGCCATCCCTGGGAAAAGGATTCCCGGAAAGAAGAACTTCGCCAGTACCGCGATCAGTTTCTCGGGTATATTGAGCATCTATTACACTTTTTGGAAGTGAGCCAGCAATCGATCAAAGAAAGGCTCGAACACCAGCAAGCGCCCCGCTCGGAATTTCAAGGGATCGATCTGGATACCGCCTCGGAGCTCTATATCACTTATACAAAAAGCCTGAGCGAGTTGGAAAACCTCATCCTTCAGCATCAGTTCATGATCGAACAGCTCGCCAAGCCCGGTTTTGAGATCAGCTCGTTCAGTTCACTAAACCAGGAAGACCCCGTATCAGCGGACCTGGTACAAAAAGCCAGCAGATTTGCGGTCGCCATCCAGGACAGCTCAAACCATGGAAGTAAAGAAAAAGAGCGCCTTCAGACCGAACTGGATACCCTTAAAAAATTCTATACCCTGCATCTTGGCCAGACGATCGAACTTTCCAGGATTAAACAAACGCAGTTACGAGATAAGATCGAGTCCTTGCAGAACGCTATGCTCGACCTCGTCCAGCAGCAAAAATCGATTCTTGAAAATCAGCTTGCCGAAGCTGTCGAATCGCAGAAGATCCGCTTGAAACAAGAAAAAGGCTTGATCGCCCGTCAAATTGCAGAGATCCAGAAAGAATTGAACAAACTCCCGCAAAAGTGGGCTTCGGAAAAATTTGTCGAGCATCAAATTGAAATGAACGCGAGGATGGTTGAAGAGCTGACCAAGCTGGTTGAATCGAAAAACATCTCGAAAAACCTCGAGATTGTCCAATCGGCTCCTCTCGACCTTGCGCTTGCCCCTGTAAAGCCGGCAAGGCCCCATCTCGTTTTATTTGCGGCCCTTGGCGCTATTCTCGGTTTTACCCTTTCGACCGGGTTTTTCCTGTTCAGGACGATTATTCAAGGATTCCCTGCCTCTGCCGAACTCTTATCCCACGCGAATCTCAAGATAGGAGGTTCGCTCTCACAGTTGCATGAGACGGAAATGAATGTCCTTTCCTCAGTGATCAAGAACAACACCCGAGAGATTGCCATGATCGGCGATCTGGACTTTTCCTTTGCCCGTCGAATCGCCGATCGATTGACCCGTCAGGGTAAACAGTTGTTGCTGATCGAAATGGGAACCGAGGACAATGGCGATCACACATTTGATTTCGACCGCCTGAGCATTGACGAAAGCTCCCCTGAAGCCTGCAACCTGTCTCAGGTGATGACAGAGTCCGAAAAGCAATATGACTATGTGATCGTAAGCGTGTCTTCAAGACCGTTGACGTTGACTTCGAAAATGGTCCTGGACCAGATGGACCTGGCCTACATCATTTTACATGATGAGACCAACCTTCAATTGCAGCCGTTGATTCAACGAGCGCAAGAGCAGCAGCTGGTGTTCATCCTCAAATAACAGGATTGACCATCATATCTCTCTCAATGGTGTCCACAGGAAACTTGTGTTAGTGTGTACAATCTTCGTGTCTTTGAGCCCATACTTTTACGCATAAGTTTTTTTGACAAAAATTAAAATAC
>CAZWOB010000043.1:0-18365 GCA_964635295.1 uncultured bacterium | reverse complement strand
ACCGTAGAACAATTCAAGGACTGGCGATACATTCATACCTCGTCGGCGACGAAGAAACAGGCAGCTGCGCTGTCATCGATCCGGTGCGCGATGTCGATGAATACTTAAAAATTGCGAAAGATAACGGATTGACGATCAAGCATATCCTGGAAACGCATGTCCACGCAGATTTTGTCAGCGGAGCGAAAGAACTGAAGAAGGCAACGGGAGGGACAGCGGAGATCTATTGTTCCGGTCTAGGCGGTGACAATTGGACCCCTTCTTATGCCGACCACGTGGTCAAAGAAGGCGACGAAATCCACATGGGCAAACTCCTGTTGAAAGCGGTTCACACTCCCGGCCACACTCCCGAGCACATTATCTGGCTGTTGTCGGAAAATGGCGAACCGGTCAAGCTGTTCACCGGCGACCTCCTTTTTGTGGGCGCAGTGGGGAGGCCCGATCTTCTCGGCAAGGAAGAAATGGAACGCCTCGCTCATCAGCTCTATCACAGCATCTTCGATACATTGGACCAGTTCCCCGATTCCGTTGAGGTGAGGCCCGCCCATGGAGCAGGATCGTTATGCGGGAAAGCGCTTGGATCAACTCCTTACTCTTCAATGGGGATCGAACGCAGCCATAATCTCTTTCTTAAAGAAAGACCTGAAAAAGAATGGATTGACGAACTGATGAATGAAATGCCTCCGGTGCCGCAGTATTTTCCCCGTATGAAGAAAATCAATGTCCAGGGGGCGGAATCCATTGAGAAAGTTGTCGAGGGTGTCAAACCGTTGAACGGAGCGGAAGCCATGGAAAAGATTAAGGCAGGGGCAACGGTCCTTGACTTGCGTTCCAAAGAGGCGTTCGCCTCCGCCCATATTCCCAATTCCATCAGCATCCCCATGACCCCGCAAGTCAGTACATGGGCCGGATGGATCCTTCCCTATCCCAATCCCATCGTCTTAGTGCTTGAGGAAGAAGAGCATCTGGAGTCTGCCGTGAAACAGTTGCTCAGAATAGGCTATGACGCTATTGCAGGATTCCTTAAAGGGGGAATCAGGGAATGGGAAATTTCAGGTTACGATCTTTCCAGCCTCCATGCACTCTCTGCGAAGGAGCTTCACAAAGACCTCGACAACAGATTTGTTCTGGATATCCGTTCGCAAGGGGAATGGGATAATGGGCATATTCAAGGGGCGCACTTTTTGTATGGAGGAGAGATCCTTGAGAGAATGGTCGAAGTTCCTAAAGATCGGGATGTGGCGGTTATCTGCGGGAGTGGATTTCGCGCGTCGGTTGTCTCTTCACTATTGAAGAGAGCGGGATATGAGCGTGTCTCGAACGTTTTTGGAGGGATGCAGGCATGGATTCAGGACGGGTATCCCATTGAGAAGTCAACGCTTGAGTAAGTGATATACTCGGGTGTCCATTTTGATGAGCTCTTCAATAACCAGGCGCAGGTTGTAGAAAAAGACGAAGAACTTTTCCACTTCGTGCCGCTCGAATTTCCGTGTTGTCTTCGTTGTCCGGAAACGTCCGAGCTCTTCGTTAAGAGCGTTGACCGCTTCCCGCAATTCTTCTGAGGGCTCTTCGCTGTATTCTCTTTTCAAGCGCTTGATGATCAGGTTCATCGATTTCACCACGCTTCTCATCGTCTCCTCAAGCTTTGATTCAAGGTTCTCATCAAGGATCCTTTTCAGATCGAACGTGTGGAACGTATTCAGCTCTTTAGTCGCGTCAAAGATTGTTTCGAGGCGGTCAAGAAGATTTGTCCATTCCTCAATCCTCCGAGTACGCGAGAGTACTTCCAGTTCAGAGTCGACGAGAAAGTTCTGCGCCTGCTGGATAGATTGCGCGATATCTTTTGTCAACCTCTTCTGAATCGACTGAAAGTTTTTTGGAGGGGGGTTAAGGGAGAGCTCCATTTGAAAGAGGCGGTTGATCATGTGAACTGTCTTTGCTACCGACAGGCGTAGTTTTTGCGTTGCTTTTGTCGGCCAAAGCGTATGCGAGACCAGAACTGCAATTAAAATCCCAAGGGATGAATCGAGAAAACGGTACCAGCCGAACTGCCAGGGACTGATCGAGGGTTGCAGTCCCCATAGGATCATCACGATCGAGACCGATAGACAGGCGATCCGGATGCTGTCTTTAATTTGAAAGAGGGAGCACGACAACACCGTCAGGACAACGCTGATCCCCAAAGTAATCGCGTTCGAACCGAACAAACTGGTAAAAAGTCCTCCCATGAACGAGCCGATCAATACTCCCAGGAACCGGATCCAGGCGGCGCGGTAGGTGCCTCCAAGATGCGCCTGCATCACCACGAAGGTCGAAAGCACGCACCATGTCCCGCTGATCAACGTATCGGGGCGGTCCAGCCATTTCGCAAAAGCAACGCCAAAGTACAAGCTCAACGTTGCTGCGACCCCGGCTTTCATGGCAATTTGAAACTCCAGACGGTTGAGCAGTTTTTGAAGGAGCTCTTCATCAACAGTCGGGAGTTTAGGTGTGTTATCCTTCATGGATTTCCTGCAATTTGACAGCTTTTTGAGATAAGAGAAATTCCAGTCTCGCGATTTGATCTTCGCATTTTACTCCTCTATCGGGAGGCAGCTCACCTTGTAGAGTGTTCATCTGTTCAATCAGCGAGTTCAAGTCTCCGATCTCAGAAGTCGTCCAGATTGCAAATACTTTCTGAGCTGTCATATCCAATGGAGGTGCGAGTATTGCTCTTTGGTCGACGTTACCTTCCAACACTTGAATGCGCTCACGGATGAGCTTCATCCAATCGGAGATTGCCGATGCAGTGACTTCTGATCGCTTATTCGAATAGGTATTTTGAAGCTGCGCCAACCCTTGAAGCGCCGCATTAAACAGCGTTCTGTAAGCGGCATTATCTTCTAGCTCGGGGTGGAACCATTTCGCTGCTTTTTCAATCGCGGCCGGGATAATCGCTAGGTCTTCACGGCTCTCACCAAAGATCGTTCGAACGACTCCTTGGACGCTGGATGGTTGCTCCGTCGTTATCAGATAGCCTTTGAATCCGATCAGCGTCCCGGTTTTTTTAAACTTTAACAGTGCGAGGACGGCTAGAACAGAAATGGGATCAAGCTTGCTCTTGATGTCATCAACCTGGCCAAGGACCGAGCAGCGCCAAAAGCTCCCGGCAGAACCTACAATTCCTGTGCTGCTATTTGTTGTATGAGCTGACATAGCGACCTCCATGTAAAGAAATAATTTACATAATTTTACCAGATTAAGATAAAAGATCAATCTCTCTTAGCCTAGCTTACCACTTGGCGAGCGGAGGCATGGAGCATAAGATCGCCTCAGGATTGCCGCCTGATTGGAAACCGAATTTGGTCCCTCTGTCGTAAACGAGGTTGAATTCGACGTAATGGGCCCTTTGCTGAAGCTGCTTCTCTTTCTCTTCCGGGGTGAATGGCATGGAACATCGACGATGATAGATGGGCATGACCGAGTCGATGAATGTTGAGCCCACTTCTTTCCACATGGCTAGATCTTTTTCAGGGTTGCCTGTGTTGTGATGATCAAAGAAAATTCCACCGACTCCGCGCTCCTTGTTCCTGTGGGGGATGAAGAAATACTCTTTGGCCTGTTGCATAAACTGAGGATAGAGATCGTCTCCGAAAGGTGCCAATGCTCTCTTTGCCACGGAATGGAAGTGACCCGTATCTTCCTCGTATGGGAACCCCATAGGGGTCAGATCATAACCGCCTCCAAACCAGGACCGTTTCTCCGTTTCGATATAGCGGACATTCATATGAACGGTTGGAGCATGGGGATTTAGCATGTGGGTGATGAGGCTGACACCGGTTGCGAAGAAGGGGCCGGCCCCATCTTTCATGGGGAAATTGTCCCCTTCGACGCCTGACCAATTGACTGCTGCCTTTTCGAACACATCGCCTCTGATTACCGACATTTCTCCACCGCCGGAGCCATTCTTATAGTCCCAGGCGCTTCGTTCAAAGCGGGCTGTTGGTTCCAGAGACTCAAAGGCGGCGATGATCTCGTCTCTTAAGGATTTGAGGTAGTGGACGACCTGTTGTCTACGAGGCGTTTCGACTGCAAGACTCATATGTGCGTTCCGATGTCTGCCAATTCGGGTTCGGCCAGCTTGAGGAAGTCGTTTAATTTCATCTTGATCACGCCTGTGTGTGTTCCGGCATTGAATACAATTTCATCTTCTTCTTCCAGGATTTTGTCCACAAAGACCTTAAGGCCGTAGAGATGGCCGAATGGAGGCTCGGCGCCAAGTTCGTACTCCGGAAACAACCGGGAGAGTTCTTCTTCCTCAGCGAGTTTGAGGTCGTTGTTGCCTAATACGCTTTGGAGCTTTTCAAAGTCGATCATGTGGATGGCAGGAAGGACGCACATGATGAATGCGTCGCCTGATTTTACAATGACGGCTTTGATCATTTGCTTTCCGGGAATATGCTTGCTTTGAGCGACTTCTGCAGCCGTATAGGCTAACGGGTGGTCTGCGACTTGGTAATCAATGCCGTTTTCATCGAGGTACTTTTTGACTTTTGCCGATATTGTCATTGCACTTGCTCTCCACTTATGTTTATGTGCAGTCGTTTATATCGGATTTTCCCGCCTTGTACAAGTAGATTTTGGTGCAGTACATATCGTCCAGAGTCACCGTTTTTTCAGGTTTCCACCCGGGGACTGCGAACGTGTTGCTGATGACAAGGGATCCCGGTTTCAGTTCTTTTTCGAATTTATCCCGCAACTGTTCCATTGCCCCCGGGTACAGGTAGCAGACGACAAGGGAAGCGTCGTTAAGGGGACGAGTAAAAAAATCCTGGCGGATGAGGGATAAATTCGGCCGTTTGAGAAAGATGAAGAGGACTTTTGAAAATAGGTAGGGGATGGGCGAACTTTCGATTCCGACGACTGGATGATGGGGGTATTTTTTGCAAAGAAGGAGAAGAAGATGGCCCCATCCTGAACCGAGTTCATAGACGGGTCCTTCCACGTCCGGAAGAAGTGAAGCGATAACTTTGGAGGCTTTAGTGGACGAAGGCATAGGGGAGATGCCGTTTTTGACAGTCCAAACAACGACCAGTGCCAAGATAAAGATGAGTAAAAATAGATAGATCATGTAGTCTGCTGATACCAGATTGATGAATTTTTAGGGATATTGGATGGCAAAATTGGAAGTCTACGACGATGAGATCGTCAAAAAGATCGAGGAAATTATCAGAGACTGCGGAGGAGAAGCGGGTACGTTCGAGTCTGATCTGATCAAGCAGCAGATCCAAACGTCTTTGCGTCTGATGACAGAAGGTCATGATACGGGGCAATTAAAGTTGATTACCCGCGCGCTCAAAGAACTCCGATATGCTTATCGGGTATTCAATGATTATCCAGGAACAAGAAGGATCAGTTTTTTCGGTTCTGCACGTACTCAAGAAGATGATCCTGACTACATAACGGCTGAGGAGTTTAGCGTAGAGCTCGCGAAGAATGATTGGATGTGCATCACAGGAGCTGCGAACGGCATCATGAAAGCGGGAATGGCCGGGCAGGAGGCTGAAGGCTCGTTTGGTCTGTCAATCCGGCTCCCTTTTGAAGTGCCGACGAATGCCTTTATCGAAGGAGACCCCAAGCTGATCAATTTCCGCTATTTTTTCACTCGGAAGTTGATGTTTATGAGCCATTCGGACGCGCTGGTCGTCTTTCCGGGTGGTTTTGGAACCTTGGACGAGTTGTTTGAGATGCTGACCCTTATTCAAACTGGCAGAGGAAATATTATTCCCATCATCCTGATGGAGGGACCGGGTGGTGTTTACTGGAAACACTGGCTGAATTATGTGGAAAAAAATCTTTATGAGGGGGGCAAGATCTGTCCGGAGGATATGAGTTTGTTTAACATCGCGCCGACAGTTCAGGACGGCATTGAGCATGTGAATACTTTCTATAAGATCTATCATTCCAGCAGGTATGTCAGAGAGATGTTCGTGATGAGGGTCAACAAAATGATCAGCCCCGAACAACTTCAAGTGCTGAACGATAATTATGGAAGGCTGCTTGCTTCGGGCAAGTTCGAGGTCACGGGGCCATTTCCGGAAGAGGATGAATATCTGGACAAGCCGCGGCTAGCGTTTCATCATACACGCATGGACTTTGGGCTTTTGCGCCAGATGATCGATACGATCAACACTTTTTAATGAATTTATCTGAATAAAAATTTTCACCACGGAGAACACGAGAGATCACAGAGGGACCTGTTATCTGAGCACAAAAGGCGTTTTCTTAAGTAACTTTTCTTAAGTTAATGACATTCAGTTTAAATTGACCATGCGCAGACAGGATGCTGTGTGTTCAATCTCTGTGATCTTTGGGGGGCTCTGTGGTGGTTTAAGCAACATCGCCTTTTTTCAAATTGGATACGACTTTTGACCGGTCCTTTGGAGTTGTTTCGAAAACCTTGTAACTATCTGCCAATTCAAGCTGTACTTTCTTTTGTTCAACGTTGCTGTCGAATGTGGTCAGCCAGCCTCTCATTAACGTTGATCGCTTTTGCTTGACCTTTTTGGGAAGCGTTTTCACCCGCTCGAAAACTTCTCCGATAATGGCCCTTGTACATCCACCCATGAAGTTTGATCGTTGGGAATCTGTCATTTTAGGAGACAAGCGGATGATTTCAGGAACGAGGGAATCGACCAGTTTGTAATATCTTTCGGGCCCGTTCCGATCCAGGTATCCTCCATGTTGCCCGGAAAGAATAAGAAGTTTTGTCAGCCAATCAAGTAAATTGATTTCTGTGACGACGGGTTCCTTTGCGAATAAGTCGGGATTCTGCGATAGCTGGAACACTTTGTGGAACAGCCTCTCACATAAGTCTGTAGCCGTGCTTCTCCCCTGCTCTTCTTTTGAAAATCCGGCGACTGGATCGTCTCCATTCATCAATCCTTTCCGTATCCACTCGAACAGGGTGCATTGTTCAAAGATGTAGAATGGATCAACGGAAATAGCGTCGATAAGCTTGAGATAGATCCGTTTGAGTCGAGGCCGATGGTGAATAAAGAGCCTTTGACTTTCCTGCATCAGCCGAACGGCTCTGACAATGGCGTGGGGTGATCCAGAAGCGACAAAACGATCGATGGTACGTTCAATTAAAACGGTCTTTTCTTCTATTGAACTTTTTTGAGGGAATACAGGTTTATCTTCCAGAAACATACCTGCCTCGCACATATTGATGATCCCGGAGGAGGAATAGATCCCCTTGGAAGCTGCGTGTTTCCATAACCTTAGAGAAAAAGAAATGTGTGCTCCATAGAACATAGAAAACTCAGGAGGGTAGCGGTAGTAGTAGCGGTCAAGAAGCGGTATGAGTATTTCTGTTTTCTCGGGAAAGTGATCGCAGAGAGAGGTTAGGTTTTTGGTCATAAAATGGTGGGCGAAACCTTCGATGTTACTTTCCCTTCGATCAGTATCCAGGATTTTTGAGAGCAATGTTGTGATGCGATTGAAGAAAAATGCTTTGGATGGTCCAGTCGCTTCATCTCGACAGTGAAAGACAGGGGAATAAAGCGAACTGATAGGCATTTCCAAAATCGTGAGAAAGACATTTCTTTCATCAAAACATGAACTCAAGTGCATGGGAAGCAATTTGCCAAACATCGATAAATCCTCTTCTTTGTCAAGAAGGCGGACGGCAATGTCAAAGACGATATCGGAACACTGAATATGTCCGGTAGACGCTTTGTTTAGTTTGTCTACATGTTCTTGATAGAGAGTTAACGCGATCGTCGCAGCCTCAGGTTTTTCCGACTCCATTTCCCTTCGCATCAGGCCAGGCAACACCTTTCCCCATACTTCTTTGGATTCTGCACAATCATCGACGGACTGTAATAAGAGAACGCATTCGTCCAGAACAAAGGGAGTATTAAACTGTGAAAGGACCATCGCAGCCTTGATTGCCGGAAAACGGCCGGGGTATTTTTCCCGAAGTCGTTTGGATGCATAGACCAGCAGGGCGGTTTGGTCGGAATTATCCATTTTTTGGTCGCGGGAAGTCCTTTGCATAAGCTGCAAAAGCGTGTCTGTCATTGCTGACTTATAGGAAGAGGAATCGGACGAGGTCCACAAATACGAAATTCGTCCAAATATTTTGCAGGCGTACTCAAGAGATGATTTATCCTTTTTTTCAATAAGTACGTGGATCAACTCTAAAGAAAGGTCGCAATATGTCGAAAGGCTTTGTGCATTTGCCTCGCTTTCCAGCGGATCGTATAGAGAAGAAATGTCAGGAACAGACTTTGCTTTTTTGGCGCGGGAAATGATCAATTTCCCTTTCATTTCCATTCGATCGACAGAAGTTTCCGCTATCTTTCCCAATGGAGTATCTGGACTGTCCACAGTTTCGATCAGTTCCGTTTCCAGAGGGGATTCGACCTCTGCCAATCGCTGGATAGCTTTGAGAACAACAGGACGCGCCTCTGGTTCGATTGATGCTGATGTGCCCAACCATCCATGAAATTTCTCCCATACGAGCGGGAAAATGCGTTTTGAGCAGGAAGTGATCAGGGGTTCCCAAGGAGTGATGGAGGCAGGAGGGAACACGGTTAAAAGTTCGAGCGATGTCCTCGAGGGGACCATGCTTTCAACAACCAAAGTGTGTGCCCGTTCAATAAACGGAGAAGGGGCGGAAAAGGCATTGATCGATTCCGAAAACGTCTGAAGAGCCTCGGCTTCTTCTTTAGGTTTCATTTCCTGATAGCGGGTCAGTCTCTGAGCAAGCCATTCATGATATCCGGGCTTTGAGGGATCTGTCCGTTTCATCCAGATGAGGGCCCTGCCGTGTTGTTTACAATTGATGTAGTGATCGGACAGACGGCAGCTAATAGGGTGAAAGTCGATTGAAATGCTTCGATCATCCAATGCTTTGATCAGTGTTTCGATCTGATCGATCTCTTGCGCATCCTCCAGGATTCTTAAAAGATCTTCAGCTCTCGATTTGACGGTGTCGATCAGTTCATGATCGTCTTCTCCAGGCTTGGTGAGTCTCTTTAAAGCCCGTTTGACCACATCCAGTTGTCTTCCATTGTCCATTGGAGTGTCTAGGCAATATCCAACGATGTAACGGAGCAGTTTGTCGGAAGAGTTCAGCTGATGGATGCTGAGAAAGTAGGCGAGCTTATCCTCAGGGGAGAGTAGCTCATCGCCGATCTCTTTTCGAAGTATCCTTACAGCTGCGGACAGATGCTTACCCGCAGTCTTCTTTGCGATCAGCTTGTCGAGGAGCCTTACAGTCGTTGCGGGGCGGCAGTGTTTGATTTCCTGCCATTGCTTGTACGCGCGTTCGAGCTCTCCCCTTTTCAGAAATTGGTCGAATAATTTTTCCCTTTCTGTAGCGAGAGATTCTGCAGAAAGGTGTTTATGGAAAACTTCATTGAGCAACTGAACAGCGGAAGTTTCAGCATCAGAGGCAACGAGCCGGGAGATGTCCCTGACGATCAGTGGGGTCAACTCGGGATCGGGATCTGCCGACTCAGAGTAAATCTCCAGCTGTCTGAACCCCTCTCCTTCCAGGTGTTCGTCATCGGTCAATTGCGCAATGACCTTGCGATGGACTTTTTGATGGAGCAAAGTGAGGTCGGAAGGACGCTGACCATAGGCTTGAATCTTCTTCCATTTTCTTAGGGTTGTTTCAGGTGCGCCATTCATTTGATCAAGGCATTGGAGCTCGCATCGATAGAGATAGGGATCGGCTCCTGTCAGGCATGGATGGGTCATTGCCAGGTCGACAAGTTCCGAAGCATGGGCGGGACCGCTGTGGCCCAGCAGGCGTTCAATAAAAGAGGCAAACGCCTTTGTAAAGGGCTCAAGTTCGGCGCCTTTCGCTCTTTTTGTTGTTGCTTTTGTCAAAGTAAACGTCAGAAACTTTTGCATCCTTGGTGCGACTGTAGCAAATCGACCTTCCGGAAGAGCATTCACTAAGGGTAGCAGTTTTGCCAATAGCTCCATCTCATGAGCGGCAAGCCTGGGATTGGAAAGATTTTGTCCCGATTGAAGAAGCCTCAGAGCATCATCGAAATGAAGAGGCAGCAGCTGGTCCATGAGAATGGCATCTAAACTGAATTGATGCTTCTTAGGAAACTTCTTTCTATATTTCAACCAGAGTTCACAGGCGATTTTCAATGTGTCGGGTTTCCGTGAAAGGGCTGTTATCCAGGCACATAAGAGCTTCGATTCGTTATGGTCCGGACGGATGGATTCGGTAAATGCTGTTACTACGGGCGCAAGCTCCGGTATCTCAGTCATCCGTTCAATAAACGAAGGCCTCTCCTCTTTGGGGATAAAGCTCAGCACATCGACAAAGTGTTTGAGAAGGTGTGAATGACTTTTGATTCCACCGAGTTTTAGCAAGGTGAAAAATCCTAGACATCTTTGTGGACGTGATTTGGATTGTAAAAGCGCCATCCCTCTTTCAAGCAGATGGTCGGAGTTGGCCTTGGAGGTGTTCGGTTCATGGTGAAGGATTTGACTGAGCCATTGCAACTCAGGATTGTCAAAAAGGTGTTCAGACAGGATGTCCAGAGCTTCTTTAGAAGTCAGCGGTGGCTTGATAAAGGTATTTGTCCCTTTGACTTTGATCAGGTCTTCTACACTGTCATGTCCAGTGCGATAGATGGAAAGAGCTGCCGAGATCACTCTAAAGGGAATATTGCGCTCGATCACCGCCTGGTCAATGGCTTTGAATAAAGGGGCATGAGAAAGGTCGACTTCTTTCCAATACGTCTCCCGCATCTGCTTCCAAATCCTATGATGTTCCATAGGGGAGATATCGAGATGGAGGCAGGTGTTGACGGTTAATGCCAATGCCGCAATCGGGTCTTGATGAAGGTGGTTCCTGCAGGTGGTGGTAAGCAGGCCGGCGACTTGCTCAGGTATCCCTACGTGATATTGTGAGACTTGTGTGACTTTGGATGCGAGCGTTTTGACATCAGCGGCAGATCCCGCACTGTGCCCCTTCGTGTGAAAAGACATTAAGAGGGGAAAGCCGAACAGGTCGACGGTTTCAGGATTGAAAACGTGGACAGTTTTCGTCAGCAGGTCGGTGATGGGCTGCCATGGTTGACCATAGTCGGACTCAAGCGTCATTTTCCCTTGTCCTAAGAGGAATGGAAGAATGGAGAGCCGCAGGGAGTCGTGTGTAAACAAGTGGTTGCGCTTAAGGGATCCGACAAACAGCATCTCAAATTCAAATGTCCCTTCCGGCTTGACCGTTGCGATCGAAAACTGGTTTTTCTCATCGAATACGAGGTTGAATTTAGAAAAGGCTTCCTGTCTTGCTTTGTATGGTGAGCATTGAAGTTTGTAAGAGAAGAAATTGACCAGAGATTGAGTGAAAGAACCCAGAGCCTCTTCTGTAATGATCGATGAATGGACACGGATATCGATATCCGGCAGTTTTTGTTGTTTCGCCTCTGCAACGATCTGGTCAACATAAGGCTTGACTTCTTCTGCTGATAATTTTGTTAAAGATACCAGAATCGCAGTCATGTAGCGTTCAGAGCTGAGCAATAGTTTTCTCACATATCCGCCGATGATCTCAATTTCTGGAACGGCGATGGGGCACTTCCAGTAGATCTGGGTATACACTTCGTTTAGTGAGAGAGTCATCTCAGATTCAGGTGTTTTGATCCTGATGACTTCTTTAAGGAAGTCCTGTCCCTTTTTTTCTTTAGCTATTGAAGCAATTTTCGCAACATAAGGTTTGACTTCGGCAGCTGATTGCCCTGTCAACGCCATGACGGCAGCAGTGACCAATCGGGACATGCCGAAAAGTTGAGGTAGATCAGGGGCAGGTAGAAGGCGGGGGGCGTTGTTGTATGTATGGAGCAATAGCTCATGTAATGAGAGCTTCGTCTCGCCTTCTGAGGTTTTGACTGTGACGATCTGATGAAGGGCTTGTTGAACTTCTATATAATCAATTAAATCAAGCGAGGGGACAGGAGGCAGAGTGTCAGGGGCTATCAAAAGACCTTCGGAGTTGATCACGCCACTATCAATCAATAATTGCTTTAATGGAATTTTTGCCTTGACCTTGGAGCCGGAAGAAGCGGCTTCAATTGGCGAATATGTCTTCGCGCTTAACGGGGAAGCGCATTCCATTGAAGAGGAGGCGGGCCCGGAATTTGGGTGTTTATTTGTAAGAGTTGGAGAAACAGACATGATTATAGTATTTTTTGAATAAGTTGTACGTAAGAGGAATAGCCTTGAAAGACTGCTGATCTTCTTGAGAAATAGTGGAGATAATATTGTGTTATCGGATGACCCTTCTCACTTTCCAGGAGTGTGGATCTGAGGAGAAGCCGGTGGTGCAGGTCCGCTCTCATTTTTTGGTCATCATCACTCAGTCTTTCGTCATTTGGTATTTTTGTGAGAAGAAATAAGGCGACCTTGAGTAATTCAAAATCTTCGCTTGTATTTAGTACAGGTAAGAGAGATTGGACCTTTTCGAGGTAGCCTGCCGGAGTATCAAGGTCGATCCTGTTGTCAATTCCCTTGTTTGTCCAACAGACAATGCTTTTCAAGACAGCAGGGCAGGAATGATGTTCATAGGCTTGCATCAAAGCCTCGTAGATTCGATCAAAGAAGAGGGTTTTTTGTTCCTGTTTGACACTAGGGTGAAAATCGTCCAGAGGGAATGTATTCTGAATCGCGTGTGAAAAGGGAAGAGCTGTCAGCTCATCCAGCTCGATCGTTCTGATCCAATGGTCCATTAATCCAGTACAATCGTCGAGATGATGAGAGGGGATGTCCGTGATCGAAGAACGAAGGATGCTTGTGGCCCTCAAAAAGGAATGGATGTCCCGATTTTGATAAAGTCTTTCTAATGTATTTCTTACGATCAAGCCTCTATTTTGAGTTTCCACGTTCGGTATCGAGGGAAACTTGCACATCAAATACAGGTAGGTGCTCAAATAAAAGTGGATCCCCTTACCTTGAAGGAGAAGAGCAGTTACGGCGAAGGCACTGTTGGCATGATTGAGGTGGCATTGGAATACATCCGACTGGCTGACAGGAATCGCGTATAATAATGGATCGAACAGACCCTGAATCTCTTCGGCTTCCAATTCAATCTGTTCTATACATTGCATAAAGCTCTTGAATACCTCTGGAGAGACTTTCTTGACTGATTGACTATCGAGGGGTTGCTGAGATAAAAATAAGAGGTTCGTTTCGTGGAGAGTCAGGTACAGTTCGTAAAGCACGCTTGGCGCGAGATTTAATTTCTCCTTGCATAGGGCAACAAAAAAACGGTTGATTCCGACCAAATGGTCGGCTTGGAAGGATAGGTCTTCGAAATGGGTCGCAAAGAAACTCATTAAGGTTGGCTTCAGAATGCCTGCCAAATCGTGATTGCCCGTTTTAAGCATGTGATGCAATAGTTCATTGACCTTATGATAAACGCAGGTAAATGCCTTGTTCGAGCTAATCCCGTCGCTATCGAGCTCTGAAATGTAGGTGCCGGCCATATCCTTTGCCATGGCAACTGCTCTTCGGTCGGCGTCAGATATTTTTTCCTGACGATGCAGGAGTCTTAGTCTGTTGATCTGAATAATGAACACGTTGACAAGTCTGTCATGGTATAAGGCAAATGTTTGAGGATCGTTTGAATCAGTAAGTGATCGAAGGTTTAATCGAACAGCCTTAGCGTATACCTGAGTGTATCGATCAGATTTCTTAATGTCTTTTTGACCGTATTCTAAGAAAAAGTCCAGGATCACAGAGGATGTCTTCAGATCGAATTTTTTGTTTAAAGCTGAATCAAACAGACGATCGAAATAATGGTCCCACTCGATTCTTCGACGGAGGTGTTTCTCGACGAAGGGATGGTCCAGGCATTTTTTCATTTCTAAAAGTTTAGAGAGATCATCGGCGTGTTTCACCAATTGACCGATTGTACTCTTTGCCTCTGCCACGTCAGATTTTTTGTAGCGATGTCTTGTACAACGGTCCATCCGCATGACCAATAGATCGCAGGCTGCCTGATACGCGTCCATGCTGGGGAGTTGGGCGAGTGCAGAGACAAGCTGAGGATTATATGAGAATCGGGGATGCGCAGAGGTTGTTCTGACCAACGTAATCAGGTGGAGCAAGGCTGGTCCGGTTGCTTGCCCTGAGTAAAGCCTCAGCTGCCTTGCTGAGGCGAGCAACATATCAGTCCGAAGAAAAAGAGGTTTACTGGAAGAAACTGCGACTTCCAATGCTTCTGCGGGTCTTTTCGCCTTGAGAAGAAGTGTTGTTATTGGTTTTTGGTACTTTTTGGCTCTTTCCGGCTCTATTGAACGATATAAATCCAGTAATTTCGTTGCTTCTTCCTGGTCAGGGTGTCGTTTATGCTGTTTAAAGAACTTTGTCACAGCTTGCAAAGCTATCTCTCGATATCGGCAGGCATTTGGCGCGTCGGAAGGTGCGGTAAAATTTAACAGAGGCCTGCACAAAGATTGTGGGAGCGATCGTTCCGTTGATTCCAGAATGAATGTCCAACCCTGGACCATCGTGGCAGGAGAGTGTTCGTTACTGCGAATGACAGCGAGCCACATCGTGGTAAAATTTGTACTGAGAGATTTTTGTTCTTTTCTCGGAACTGAATTCAGAAATTGAAGGAGCTTGTCCGATCTGATATCAGGGTAGTATTGAACAAGTGCGATTAAGTGTTTCCATTCGTTTTCCGAGTTGGGAGTCGAGGTATCGAGGATCCGTTCGGCCAACTGTGCTCCGCATTTTTTGTCGATGTCCTCTCTAACATCTATCATCCACTGGCATAAAGGCTTCCAGTGGTCCAACGCGATGCAGCGCTCGCCAACCCTGGCAATTGCTGACTGACAGTCGGAGTCGCTTTTCGATGGTCCGAGCAGGAAGCGATGGATGAGCTTGAGGGGAATATCCGTGTCCTTTGTACGTTCACAAATCAGACCAACCAGGGAGTGCACCGACCGCTTTAATTCTTCCGAAACGATCGATGGATAGTTCAAGTCTGCCAGCTCTCCTGCAAGCGTCAGGGCGTCTGTAGGCTCTCCTTTGTTCATTTGATCAATGGCAAGACGGCTCAGGTAAACTGCCATCTCGTCTGCCATTTTCAAAGAGGGATCTTGCATTTTCTTTTTGAGAAGATGAAACAATGGCATGGACGGGGGGATGTTGTTCAGAATGACAGGGCAGATCTCGTCAGACCAATCGTCAACATCCATTAATGGGGCCAGCGCAGAGACCAATTCCGCTGCAAGAGTAGTCTCATGAAAATGGACGAGCTGTCTGATATACCGCATATGCTGATGAATAAAGAGTCGTGGGATTGTACTGTCAACGGGTGGCGAAGCCATGAGTCTGACGGTATGGCTGACCAACAGTATTAATTGTTCTTTTGTATAACTGCTGTGGGGAGCCAGCGAATATAGGGTTGTCAAAATCCTTTGAAGGGTATCCCTGTCGATGTCATTTTGTTCCAGCAATGAAAGTGACGTGCGGACCAGGATTAACGGATCCTGAATCCATCGGGAAGCTGTCGAGGGATCTGTGAGCAAAATGACAGCGGCCTCAATTTCTTTGGGACTTTTTCCAGAGATCAGCTGCGAAGCAGTGCGGGACAATTCTTCAGGAGATTGTCTTTCATCTGATGGATACAATGATTGGATCTTTTCGATGAGTATTTCATGAAGTAAAGAACGTTCGGATTTTTGCCCGGCATCCAGGAGCTCTTTGTCCAGCAGTCTCAGGAAGAACGCCAGAAGCGGAATCGACTCTTGATAGGGATGCCTTGCCATTGACTGGCTGAGTTCGATAAGGCGATCTAGTTCTTCAGAGGTATTCCAAAGTTGATGTTCAACCAAAAACCGCATAAAATAAGCGGCAAAAAACGGTGCTTTTCTGTCGGCGTTTAACATTTCGCGAAAGACGAGTTTGCCAATTTCCCTGACCTTGTCGATGTTTTCGACAAATAAGGACAATTCAACGCCATGGATCAAAAGATCGCTTGCTGAATTCGGAGCTCCGTTTTCAGCGCAAAATGTGATCAGCTTCAAAACAGGCTCTGCGAATTCTTTAGGGAGGTGAAGGTCATCGGCATTTGGGGGCCTGTGTCTCTGTAAAGCAGATTTGAACCCAATCGCAAGTCTAAGAATGCGGTCGGTTTTCTCGGCAGATTCCTTAGCAGCGGATAGGGTATTGAATGTGCGAAGATAAGCATTGAGTACATCATCGATCCGTTCTGTCGATTTTCTCGAAAGCAGGCTTAAGACTTTCAGCGCCTGATGCCATCGCTTTTGATTTGTCAATGCGTTGGCGAGAAGAAGACCTTCTTCGATCATTTGTTCATCCAGCAAAGAAGCATCGCCAGCTTCTTCCAGCCAGAGTTCATCAGCAAGGTCTCTTGCCTCTTTTTCTTTAATAAGAGCAGAGACTGTAACCCGCTTGATTTTTTCATTGTTGACGTGGCCACTTTGACTGAGCAGCTCTTGTAGATTTTTATATAACGATTTGGGAAGAGGAAACCCTCTGGCTGATAGCGTTTCAAGCAATCGTCGGGAAGCCTCTCTTTCTGTCGGAGGGGACACAGCGTTGACTACTGTTTGGACCAGGTGCTGGTCTAAGGCAGGATCGTCTGTCTTGCTACAGCCCCATAGAAGGGAGAGATGGCAAAGAAAGGGGGCTCGGGTTTCTGTCATTTCGCGGCTGAGGTGCCGACTTTCCCTGTAACTTTGAGTGGATGCGATGTATTGTGCCTGCGGAGTCTCTAAACGGACTTTGCCGAGCCCTTTCGATAAAAACCCAAAAAGTTGTTCCCAGTCATCAGCGCTGCCGGCCGTTAAATAACCGGCCATCAATCTGTGGAGGGTTTCGGTGGGGTGGTACGGAAGAAGAACGCATTGACCACTGGTGCCAAAATTTAGACGGAGAGCTGTTTTTCCTCCCGATCGTGTCACATCGGCAGATCCATGCTCAGATCCACTCATGACAGTTTGTATTGCGATTACTTCAAGAAAAGATTTTACAGAAGTAACAGAGACACCTTGTTTCAGCGATTGATAAACACGGGCCAGGACAGGGTCTGAGATAGGGCCCGCACGATCGATTCTGGGGATGATTTTGCTCAGGAATGCAGAGCTTTCTTCTTCAGGTAAATTTGTAGAGATAAGAAACTGAAGGGCTACCGACAAGAACGCGTCGCTATTTGTACTGTATGAAGGATAATGTTCGCGCACAATTTTCTGAGCGCATGAAATCCCCCGGTTTTCTTGAGGAAGCGCTTTAAGGAATTGATCTTTTGCGTCCAGCTCTTGAACTCCGCAAAGGGTTCGTTTTCCTTTTGTGAAGCTTTCAATCAAAGATAGCCAGTCGGTTGCTTGAGAGCTGTTTGTCAACTCAAAGACGACCGTTTTCCAGGGATTGCTGTTGGAAATGGTCAATGTGAGCGGAGCAGAAGGATTGAAAATTCCGTGTCGGATGTCAATGCCGTGTGTCAGCTGTTCGGGGCAATTGCCGGCCACCAGTTTCAGTTCCACTTCCATTCCTGCCGAATCTTTGAAGATAACCGAGAGTGTATTTCCTTTTGATTCGCATGCGATACCTAAATGATTTTTTAGAAAGCCGCCAAAGTGCAAAAACAGGGGGTGTGTTCCCATTTGAACGATACATGTGTATTTTTTAAGAGCGTTTCCGGGAGCTAACTGCTCGTCTGGTGGAATCGGAAGTTGCAGGCCCATACATCCGAATGCGTGATGAAAGTATCCTGAGTTGAAGAGGTTGTGAAGTAAATGGGTGTCGTGAAAAGTAATGGGCAGATGAGGTGCATTGATACGGCAGGCTTCTCTGCTGAGCAGCTGCAAGACGGAGAGGAGCCTCGTCTCTTTATATTTGAAGTTGAAGAGCAGTTGGTTGATCGCATGAGAGAGTGCAGCCTGAGGAAGCGCGATGTGAGGGGAAATATAGATTTTTCCCCCGGGTCCGATCAGTTTTGCAGCTTCAAATGCGCCTAAAAGGATGTCATCGTTAGAAAAAGCGGGGGGGATCGGGGTGCTGCTGGAGGATGGGGTCTGGGAGGACGAGGTGTCCGCGACCGCCTCTTCCTGTAATTGTCCGGATGAGGGTATGCTAAGTGAGCGAGCCCCGGTTAAATGATCAAAAGGATTCATGCCTAGACAAATTTTAGGTATTATAATACAGTGTTAGGATTGTAAATATGATTGAAATCATAACAGAAGATTTCTTTTATGAATACTATATATACATAGTAAAAACAAATAAAATCCGATTTTCAATATCGGAAAAAATCTATACTGATTATGTTTCAAAATTAGGTTTTCAGACAAGGAGGCGCCCGGAGTTTCTATCAGACATGG
>CAZWOB010000042.1:15829-18992 GCA_964635295.1 uncultured bacterium | reverse complement strand
GGCAAATGGAATAAAAAGCGATCATGATGAATGATGCAACGGTCTCAACTTCCATATAATCGCAGGATTTTGTTATAAGAGGTGTTCTCTTTGTCGGCGATCGAGGAGCTATTAGTGACACATCAAGAGTTATCCGAAGAAACACAGATCAATGATCTGGAACAAGAAATTTCTGATCTTCAGAATGTTAAGCTGGGAAATGGTGATGATTCCGAAACATTGAAACTGAAACGGCTGTTTCTTACCTTTAAAACGAAGTACCAACAGGCGCTCAAGGAGCTGGCAACACGGGAACAGTCGCAATGCTCTTCTCAGATTCAAAAAAAATTCGATGAGTTGCAAGAGGAAAACCAAGCGCTTGTCCAGCAGCAGCAAGCATTGCGGGAGATGCTGAAATCACAGCAGGCGTCCCCTCAGTCAGCTGCTCCTTCTCCAGAGACAAACAAATTAGAGGAGCTGAACAACAAGCTCCAACACGCGCTGCACGAAAAAGACAGGGAGATCGCAGATCTCAAGCACTATGAACTGGGCTTTAAACGACTAAGCGACGAGAATCGAAAGCTCGAAAGCATATTGAATACCGGAGGAAACGGCGAACGAAAGGCGATGCTTGAAGAGATTGAAGACTTAAAGAACAAACTTGGTCGCTTGACAGAAGAAAACCGTCAAATGACCGAGCAATGCGAACAGCAAAAGCATCAGGCTGAGAATTTGACGACGAAAGAGGAACAACTGCAGCGGGAGCTCAACGAGCAGAAAGCTGCCAACCAGACCCTTCGTGTTGATCTCGATCAAATGAAAGACAGCATGGTCAGGGGACTGCGCGAAGCGCGCGAGCTGAAACAATATTACCAGAATCTGATCAATGAAAAGACGACAGTCCTTGAAAAGAACACATTGATCCAAAGGCAGGTCGAAGATCTGCGGGCCGAGATCAAGCGGAAAGACCTTGCATTGGATG
The DNA here is from genome assembly GCA_964635295.1 of uncultured bacterium. Lineage (GTDB taxonomy): Bacteria > Chlamydiota > Chlamydiia > Chlamydiales > Waddliaceae > Waddlia. The sequence goes on along the minus strand of CAZWOB010000042.1, from coordinate 18,031 downwards.
CAGCTAAAGCCGAGGTGGCCGCCGCTAAGGCGGAAAAACAGGAAGCTGAAAGGCGCATGGAACAGGAAAGAAGGGAAAGGACAGACCGGGAAGATAATTTAAACGCCCTTGGCAAGCAGATCCAGACAATACGCTCACAGCTGGACAAGTACCAGAAAAAGGCTGAGGAGAAGGAGAGGGAAGCGGTCGAAGCGCAGCAGCATTTGGCCAAAAAGGTCAGGGAGGCGTCCCAACTTTCCGAAAGAGTGGATGAGAAGCATCGATTGAGCGAGAGGCTTCAGGAAGAGATTGTCGATTACAAAATGAAGCTCTCAGAAGCGCAGCAACTGCTCGAAAAAGAGAAGGATAAAGAGGAACATGCCGTCCAGCAAATGGAGGCTGTTGAAAAGAAGTATTTCCGCACCCACGAAAAACTGCAGAAGGTGGAGGCTGAAGTTCGCGAGCTGCGTAAAGTTGAGGAGAAGCATCAGCAAATGCAGCAATTGCTCAGTAATTTAGGGACAGTGATCGGTCAGCCTGTCGGTATGTCCCAAAAATCAGTGTCAGGACAAGAGGTTTCAGAACCTCCGACGCCTGCACTGCCGGTCGAAGCTCCGGTCCCGAAGAAGAAAACTCCGCCAAAAGCCAAGTCTATACCGATTCAGGACGATCTTTTCGAACGTCCGGGAGTCTCTTCTGATTACAAAAAAGATCTCTTCGAGTAATCGATATGATTATTCTCGGAATAGATCCAGGAACAGTTGTCAGCGGTTTTGGGATTATTGAATCAGATGGCGTGCGGTTCCGCGTGATTGATTTCGGGTGTATTCGTCCCCCTTCGAAATATGCACTTCCCGATCGGTATCTTGTCATTTACGAAAGTGTCTATGCACTGCTGGAGGATCACTGCCCGGACGCGCTTGTTGTCGAGACGCAGTATGTCAAACACAATCCTCAAAGCGCGATTAAAATCGGCATGGCCAGGGGAGCTGTGATGATTGCGGGCGCTAAAAAGAAAGTGCCGATCCATGAATACGCCCCGACAAAAGCAAAACTGGCCGTCGTCGGGAACGGCCGCGCCAGCAAACATCAAGTGCAGGCGATGGTGCAGCAATTGCTTTGCCTCCCCGAGCCACCTAAACCCGAAGACGCGGCGGACGCATTAGCTCTTGCAATCTGCCACGCGCAACAAAAAAGGTTTGTCAGATGATCCATTTTATCCGTGGAGTCCTTGTTGAATCAACGCCGGGGGCAGCCATCGTGGAAACGGTAGGGATTGGGTACAAAGTGCACATCCCGGCCAGCACCTATCCAAAGCTGCCTCAAGTTGGTGAAGAAACCGTTTTGCATACATCGTTAGTGGTCCGAGAGACCTCCCACACTTTATACGGCTTTTTCTATGCGGAGGAAAGAGATCTGTTTGAAGAGTTGACGACCGTCTCCGGGATCGGTCCCAAGATTGCTTTAGCATTGATCGGGCATTTAAGCGTGAAAGAGATGCATGCGGCGATCGGCAATCAGGACATCACAATGATCAGCAAGGTGCCGGGGATCGGGAAAAAGACGGCGCAAAGACTTGTGATCGATCTAAGGGATAAACTGCAAAAAGGATCGAAAGCTCCTTTACCGTCCGATTTTGCGATTCAGATCGATTCCGATCCGCGCGGGCAAAAGATTGCTGACGCCATGAGCGCATTGATCAATCTAGGCTATAATCAGAGTGCCGCTCAGAAAGCATTGAAGAAATCCCTTGCGAATCTCCCGGATACGATTGAACTCCCGGAGCTGATCACTGATGCTCTTAAAAACGTTTAAGATCTTAGTTTCAATCGCTTTGATCATCGGTCTGGGACACCTCTACTACCAGTACACGGGCAATTTCCGGACGGATGATATCCTTAGAGCCGATGACCAGCTTCTGTCTTTTCCCGAGCTTGACAAATCAGAAGCAGAGGACATTCAAAGGCGAATGGATCAGACCTTCCACTACGTCGGCCACGGCCATCAGACCTATGTGTTTATCGGCGATGACGGTGAGACGATGCTGAAACTTTTTATGAAAAACTATGTCCGCAGCGACTGGGTCCGTTATCTGTTTCCCCCTCTTCCCCCCTTGAGGAAATGGATGCTGCATACAGGCGAAAACCACCGTTTCCGTCAACAACGGCTGCTTAACGGTTACGCCCTTTGTTATGCCAGGGATAAAGACAATTGCGGGCTGCT
>CAZWOB010000042.1:0-15729 GCA_964635295.1 uncultured bacterium | reverse complement strand
TTAAATTAGGGGAGTTGATCCTCAAGATCGCGCACCTGGCGCTTGGTATTTTTCGTACCCTTTCTTCCCCCTTTGAAAAATTAGTTCATCGCAATCACACAGGGGGTTCAGGCGAGTATTGCTTTACGCAGCAGTATAATGACAGCTGTCATATCTCCCCGCTCATGAACCTCAAAATTCTAGAAAGGATCCGTGAGGTGGGTTACGATTTAAGCCAGGTCGATTTTTTATCGAGAAGAGAGTGGTTGGGCGAGAATCAGGAAATGCTTGTTGCCTGGCACAATCTCATGGCTGAATTATGCAAACCGGACGCGAAAGAGAAATACCCGCATATCTATGCTTATATCACACAAGGCATCGAACGAGCGCCGGTCCTTCCTCACTATTATGATGAAGACGGGGAAATCCCCTTTAAAGGATTAGGGGGAGTCATTGAGTTCGGCGAGCTTCCGTTCTTTATGATCGATGTGGAAGCGCTGCAACAAGTCAGTTTCAGGGTCATGTGCACCGACATTGACTTTGAAGATATGATTTCTCCTGATAACTTAGGATTGAAAACAGGCATTGTGAACGACCATGGAGAGTACAAAATTTACAATGCTGAGACCAAAGAATATGTATCCATCGAAGACTTGGAGTGGATCTCTGTCGAGGAAGAAGAGAGAGATTCAAAGACCGTTTCGGTTGTGAAGATCGATCGGGAAAAAATGAGTTCTGACGACAGCAAGGCATACCCCCTTCCTCCTGAAGGATATGAGATCGTGATGCGCAATGTCAGAGGGCTTGGATTCAGCCAGTTCGGCGTGGTCAATGAACTCGGCGGAGGATTTAAGCTGCCCAACAAAGATGGCGAAGAGCACACTTACATTCCCTTCCAAATGTCGTTGGCCAAGCTACTCTTCCTTGCGGCAGGTATCGATGAAGATAATCAGCGAATTGACGCATCGCATCCTTTGCATGGCGCGAAAAAAGAACTGCAAGCCTTAATGCGCAAAGATGAAAAGAACTTATGGCATCCAGATAATCTGAACCCTGATAAGCTCATGCAATATCAACTTGCGAATATTTTCAAAGACAACCCCGATCTTTTCCGTCAGGCAAAAGGAGTGGTCGATGTGTTTATCAAAAATTGGGAAAACCACCAGAAAGTCAATGGAGGCGTTTACTTCAATGACGCTGGCGAACAGATGGAAATCCTTGGCAACCGCGACTATCTTTTAGGGGATGAACAGGCAGTTGCCTATTATCTGATGCAGAGCATTCGGATGGCGTGGTACTCTTCCATCAACCCTGAAGTGTTGATCAATGCGATGGAAATGGGGCTCCCGAGCGGGCTTGCTCCATTGACGCACCAATTCCTGGCTGCGAAGCTTAAAGCAAAGCACCGTATCCGATTGGAAGATGGTTCGATTGTTGAAAAATCTTTCCTGAATGTTTGGGATGAGCTCCGTGAAGAGCTGCGCGATCGCACCGCAGGGAAATCTCAGGACTTTATGAGCTTCGACGACCATGGCTGGGTTGTGAGCTTGGACCCGGAGCTGATCGAACGTCAAAATGCAGGCAGAGTGTATGATCGACGTCTTTTAAGCAGGTTGGGGATCGCAGGTATCGAGTCCTGGTGGGGCTCTGAACTCAATCTGTGGTATAAGCAAGCGCGTGGAAGAGTCGAGGTGGTTGAAGAGTCTGCTGAACCTACAGTGGCTCCTCAGCTTCTTGATGCTACAGCGAAGGTGTAATTACCGAACAGATGGGGCAGGTTGAAGGATCGTGCTTCTTGGCAGGGCAGTGCTCGCGGCAAAAGTAGATGATCTGAAGGTGAAGTGTGTTCCAGCATTCTTTTGGAAAGATCCTTTTCAGATCTTTTTCCGTCTGTTCTACACTTTTTCCGTTGGACAATCCCCACCGTTTCGCTGCTCGATGGATATGGGTATCCACAGGAAACGCGGGTTGATGGAACGCTTGCGACATCACGACAGAGGCGGTCTTATGGCCAACTCCCGGCAGCGCTTCCAGCTCTTCAAATGTTTGCGGAACTTCTCCTTTATTCTCGTCCAATAGAATTTGTGAAAGGTTCCTGATCGCTTTTGCCTTTCTTGGAGCTAGTCCGCAGGTGCGGATGATCTCCTCAATCTCCTCCACTGGCACTTCAGCCATTTTTTGGGGCGTGTCGGCCCGTTTGAAAAGCGCTGGCGTGATCAGATTGACACGGGCGTCCGTGCACTGCGCGGAAAGCAGGACGGCGATGAGAAGCGTGTAGGAATCTCGATGGTCCAGGGGGATGGGCGGATTGGGATACAGCTTTTGCAGAGTGTCCTGAATGAATTGCGCTTTTTCTTTCTTGTTCATTTTCCGATACAAAATTTTGAAAAGATCGCCGACAAGATGTCTTCAGTCACGTCTGTCCCGATCACTTTTCCTAAGTTTTCCAGACATTCCCGCATATCGAATGCGACGAATTCCGGCGAAACGTCCGCACGCAGCCCGTCGAGCACTTTTTCGCAGGACGCTATTGCTGACGACAGCGACTCCTTGTGCCTGACATTGGTGATCAGCACCTCCTCTTTTGAAGGAGGGCCTCCTTCCCAGACAACCTGGTCGATCTGCCGATGAAGCTGATCAAGCCCTTTTTTCTCTTTTGCGGAAAGGGGGACAATATAGGGGAGGGCAAGTTGAGGAATGCCATTGTGGGGGAGGTCGATCTTGTTCCAGACGACGATCGTTTTTCCATCGGGGACAATGTTGATGAGCTGTTCATCTTCTACCGAAATGCCTCTCTCAGCATCCAAAACGAGAAGGACGAGGTCGGCCTGTTCCAGCGCCTCTTTGGAGCGGCGGATCCCTTCCTGTTCGATCGTTTCGGCTCCTTCCCTGATCCCTGCCGTGTCGATGAGGCGGAAATTGAGCCCGTTGATCCTGAAATGGTCCTCGACGATGTCTCTGGTCGTTCCTGGAGTGTCGGTGACAATTGCCCGTTCTTTATCCAAAAGCGCGTTCATTAAAGAGGATTTACCCACGTTGGGGCAGCCGATCAGGCAAAGTGAGATGCCGTCATGTAGAATTTTTCCATCGTGATAGGTGGCTTCCAGTTCCCTCATCGCCCCGATCACAGATTCCAGGTCGCCGCACACCTCTTCGAAGCTGGCAAATTCCAACCCTTCGTCAGGGAAATCCACCCACGCTTCCAGAATGGCTGCGATGCTGTTCAATCGGGATTGAAAGGTCAGGATTTTTTCGGACAGGCGCCCTTGCAGCTGCTGTTCAGCGGCGTCCAAAGCTCTTTCGTTTTTTGCCCCGATCAATTCCTGAACCGCTTCGGCCTGGGACAAGTCGAGCTTGTTGTGGATGAAGGCCCGAAAAGTGAACTCTCCGGGAAGCGCCTGCTTCGCGCCCGCTTCAAGCACCGCGTCCAGAACCCTGCGGGTGATCAGGCTTCCACCGTGGCAATGGACCTCCACTGTATCCTCACCTGTGTAGGACCGAGGCGCGCGCATAACAAGCAGGAGAACGTCATCGATATGCTGCCCGTTTCTGTGAATATGGCCGTACCGCACCGTGTGGCTTTTGATGCGTTCCACATCGCCGGAAAAGACAGCATTAGCGATCGGGACCGCATCTTTACCTGAGATGCGGATAATCGCGACACCTCCTTCGCCGGGAGGAGTCGCAACTGCGGCGATTGTGTGGTCCATTGTGAACTTCATATGTGATAGTATATGGGATTTTAGTAAAAAATCCTAGTAAAGTTTTGATAAGCAGCCTGTTATGAAATATCTTCTTTTTCACCTAAAAAATTGATAAAGTATATCTTATAGATTTCACTATGGGGTAGTCAAATGACGGGAAACTCTTCGGTGCCCAAAGCATTTTTTTGGCGCAGGATCCACTCGCTTACAGGTATTTGGTTAGTCATTTTTTTACTGGAACACCTGTTGACCAATTCACAGGCAGCGCTTTGGATCGGCGACGACGGCAGCGGTTTTGTGCGGATGGTGAACCTGATCCACAATCTACCCTATCTCCAGGTGATCGAGGTCGGCCTGCTTGGAGTTCCGATCGTCATCCACGGCATCTGGGGGATCCAGTATATTCGGGAAGCGTCGATCAACAGCTTCAAAACCGACGGCTCCCGCCCTTCGCTTCCCATGTACAAGAGAAATAAAGCCTACACATGGCAGAGGATCACTTCCTGGGTGCTCCTTTTTGGGATTATCGCCCATGTTGCGCAGATGCGTTTTATCAATCAACCGACCTCGGCAGTCGTCGACGGCAATCACTACTACATGGTCAGAGTGGGATTTGACGAGGGGCTCTACACATTGTCGAAGCGCCTGGATTTCAATATCTACAATCAGGAAGCGGTTGAAGTGGAAAAGAAAATGGCCCCTGACATCAAGGAGTCGTTCGGCAAAAGCTGGCTCGCATTTTTCGATTTTCGGGATGTGCCCGAAGGATATGAACTGTTGGAGAGGCAAAAGCTGAGGGAGAAGGATCAATTTATCAAGGCGTTGACCGCGAAACCGTTGACCGACGGCGAGGTCATTGCCGTCAGCCATGATTTTGCCACGGCGATGCTGCTCGTGGTCAGGGAGACGTTCAAGTGGCCGTTGATGATGGTCCTCTACACAATTTTTGTTCTGTCAGCCTGCTTCCATGCTTTCAACGGTCTTTGGACATTCTTGATTACATGGGGCGTCTCTTTGACTGAAAGGTCGCAAAAAATGATGCGAGGACTTGCAAACACATTAATGATTGTCGTTGCCTTTTTAGGGCTGGCGGCGATCTGGGGAACCTATTGGGTGAATTTGAGATTTTAATATGACTGAAGAACATGAACCACAACAAGTGATCGTCGTCGGCGGCGGTCTGGCAGGACTTGCGGCCGCAATGAAACTCGCGGAAAAGGGATGCCACGTCAAAATTGTCTCCGTGACCAAGTGCAAGCGGTCGCATTCCGTTTGCGCGCAAGGGGGGATCAATGCGGCGATGAATGAGAAAGGGGAGGACGACTCTCCGGTCATCCACGCCTATGATACCATCAAAGGGGGCGACTTTCTTGCGAACCAACCGCCGATCCTCGAGATGTGCCTGGCAGCTCCCAGGATCATCCATTTTCTCGACCGGGCCGGTTGCACGTTCAACCGAACGCCTGAAGGGAACCTCGATTTCCGCCGTTTTGGCGGCACCCTTTACAACCGCACGGCTTTTTGCGGAGCCTCGACAGGGCAGCAGCTCCTCTATAGTTTGGATGAGCAGGTGCGGAGGCATGAAGCGAAAGGACGCGTAGAAAAATTTGAGAACCACGAGTTTATGAGGCTTGTCCTCGATGAGAACGGGGTTGCCCGCGGGATCGTGTGCATGGACCTGTTCAACCTTAAGCTCGAAGTGATCAAAGGGGACGCTGTGGTGATCGCCACAGGAGGCCCGGGACTGATCTTCAAGTTCTCCACCAACTCCACCTTCTGCACGGGTGCTGCTAACGGGCGTCTGTGGCGGCAAGGAATGAAATACGCCAATGGGGAATTTATTCAGATCCACCCTTCCGCTATTCCTGGCGAGGACAAGCTGCGGCTGATGTCGGAATCGATTAGAGGAGAGGGAGGCAGAGTCTGGGTCTACGGCGATTCTTCCAAGAAGATCGAAGGGCCTGACGGCAAGATGATCCCATGCGGAAAGACGGGGGAGCCGTGGTATTTTCTCGAAGAGATGTATCCTGCTTTCGGCAACCTTGTTCCGCGGGATATCGGCGCGCGGGAAATTCTCAAGATATGCGAAATGGGGCTGGGAGTCGATGGAGAAGACCAGGTCTACCTCGATATCACAGAAATGAGCCCCAAGAAGCAGCACAACCTCGAGGCTGTTCTCGAGATCTACAACAAGTTCACGGGGGACGACCCCCGCAAAGTCCCGATGAAAATTTTTCCCGCCGTCCACTATTCCATGGGCGGTGGATGGGTCGACTGGCCGGCGGCCGACGACCCCGACCGCGAGGAACGGTTCCGGCAAATGACCAATATCCCCGGATGCTTCAACGTGGGGGAATCCGATTATCAGTACCACGGCGCGAACCGTCTGGGCGCAAACTCTCTTCTTTCCTGTATCTTCGGGGGTTTGGTGACCGGTGTGGAAGTGCCTAAATACTTGAAAACATTGGACAAGCCGGCAAGCGAGGTCTCCTCTAAATATTTTGAGCAGGCGCTCAAAGCGGAAGAGGAGTTCAAGGACGACCTGTTATCGCGTGATGGCGGTGAAAATGTTCACAAGCTGCACGACGAGTTGGCAGATGTGATGGTCAAAAACGTGACCGTCAAACGGAACAACAAGGACCTGAAAAAAACATTGGAAAGAATCAAAGAGATACGGGAGCGTTATCGCAACATTTCCCTGGACGACCGCTCCCGCTTCGCGAATAAGACTTACGTTTTCGCCAATCAGTTTCGGGCGATGCTCGACCTGGCGATGATCATCGCAAAGGGCGCCCTTCAAAGGGATGAGATGCGCGGCGCGCATTTCAAACCGGAGTTTCCCATGAGAGATGATGAAAACTGGCTGAAAACGACGATTGCCACCTATGACCCGAAAAAAGATGAACCGGTCATCTCCTATGAAGAGGTGGACACCCGCCATCTCGATCCAAAGGGGATTAAACGGGACTATACAAAAGCGAAAAAGGTGAAGCCGACGTTGGAAAACGTGCCGGACAACATCAAGTTACCTATATAGAGGTCAGGATGAAAAAAACGTATATTTTAAAGGTCTATCGAGGCACCCCAGGCAAGCAGTACTGGGAAGAGTTCGAGTTAAAGCTGCGGCCGATGTCGAATATCATTTCCGGGCTGATGGAGATCGAGAAGAACCCCGTCAACAGAAAAGGGGAGAAGGTCGAGCCGGTGGTGTGGGAGTCCGGTTGTTTGGAAGAGGTGTGCGGGTCGTGCTCGATGATCGTCAACGGTCGTCCCAGACAGTCTTGCACAGCGGTCATCCCAAAGATCATTAAAGAAACGGGAAGTGACGTGATCACTGTCGCTCCGTTTACCAAGTTTCCTCTTATCCGGGACTTGATGGTCGATCGTACCTCGATGTTTGACAACCTCAAAAAAGTGCACGCCTGGATCGATGTGGACGGTGTTTACGATAAGGGCCCCGGGCCGAAGATCAGTCCTGAGAAGCAGGATATCATGTATACGCTTTCCACCTGTATGACTTGCGGCTGCTGTGTCGAAGCGTGTCCTCAGGCGAGCATCGACAGCAAGTTTGTCGGGCCGCAAATTTTTGGACAGGTGCGGTTGTTCAATGCCCATCCGACTGGAAAAATGCAAAAAGGGAAGCGGCTGCGCCCTTTGATGGAGAAGGGGGGGATCAGCGATTGCGGGAATGCGCAGAACTGCGTGAGGGTCTGCCCGAAAAATATTCCTTTAACGGATGCGATTGCCGCCATCGGACGTGATGTGACCTTGCAGGCGTTAAGCGATCTTTTTAGTTTCCCCGATCGCGAATAACTTTTATTCTAGACTGTATGAAGCTATCCAACTAAAATTTTTTGCCCGTCTTTGGCGTCTTTTTCCCTGGGGAAGAAAAATCGAGACTTGTCTATAATATCAAATATTAACTTCGTCTCGATTTTCTCCCCCAGGGAAAAATCCATCCAAATCCGAACAAAACCTTTTAGTTGGATAACTTCATGAAAAAACTCAGTCTCATTCTTGGTATCAAAGCGCTTCTTGCGCTTCTTTTTATCTCAACCGGCCTCCTCGGGCTTGGTCCCGATGAAGCGCAATACTGGACCTGGAGCAAAGCGCTCGATGTGGGGTATTACAGCAAACCGCCCGGGATCGCCTGGCAGATTTGGGTCGGGACCTTGGTGTTCGGCGATACGGAGCTAGGTGTGCGGCTGATGGCCGTCGTGATCAATTTTCTCATTCCCATCGCGGTTTATTACCTGGCAAGAAACAGTCGGCTGAAAGAGTCAACGGCATTCTGGGCGGCGATCGCTTTCGCCTTTTCGCCGTTAGGTATTCTGGGCAGCATTCTGGCTACCACAGATGGCGGACTTGTCTTGTTCTGGACGATAGGCTGTGCCGTGATTGCTAAGGCACTTTCCCGCGGCCAGCCGCCAAATTATTATCTTTTAGGTTTGGTCATTGCCTGCGGGGCCCTTTTCAAATGGCCGATCTATATTCTGTGGGCGTTCGTTCTTCTGGCGATGATCCCTTATCGGAGTATGCGATCGATAAAATTCTTATTCGGAGTGGGTATATCGCTTTTGGGACTTTTACCGAGCATCGAGTGGAACATGCAGCACGACTGGGCAACTTTTCAGCACGTCTTTTCGACGATGAAAGGGGGGCACGCCCACACAATTTCCAGCGGCAATTTCTGGGATTTTGTCGGTGCGCAGGTAGCGTTGCTTTCTCCAGTCCTGTTTGTCCTTTTACTATTGGCTATCGTTTCGATGTTCCGCAGGATTCCTTATATGTGGTCGCCGGTTCTCTTTTGCGGAATAGTGACGACCCTTCTCCTTTCGGTGTATTCCGCATTGGCTGTCAAACAGAAAATGCAGGGGAACTGGGTGGTCTTCGCCTATCCGACCGGTTGCGTCATTTTATCCTGGTATGCCTTGGAGCATGCGAGACGGGGAAAGAAGTGGCTGGTAGGCGGCGTTGCATTATCGATTGTTCTTTCGATCATTGCTTTGTGGCTCCCTTTTTCCGGCTGGCTTCCCTATAAGCTCAATCCCTTCAAGCACAATTTAGCTTGGGACAAAATGGATGCAGCTCTGGATAATGCGGGATATAATCCCGATAGCGAATTTCTTTTTTCCGATAAGTATCAGATGAGCAGTCTGCTCAGTTTTTATGCTCCGGAGCAAAAGCGCGCCTATTTTCTCAACTTGCAAGGGACCCGAAAGAATCAGTTTTCCTACTGGCCTTCGCTTGCAGATGAGCGGCTGGGTAAAAACGGCTACTACGCAGCAGTGGAAAATATCCCGCATTTGGGGCAGTTGGATCCCGATCAGCATCTTGAACGATTGGCCCCCTATTTTTCCAAGGTTGAACTCGTTGGCATTGTTCCTCTCATAGAACAGAAGGGAGAGCCGGTAAAGGCGTTGTTGCTCGTTAAATGTCTCGGGTATAACGGGCAGGAACCGGACGATCGAGGGTTGTACTAAATATTCCCGAATATGCTATAATAAGAAGTGTAATAAGTTAGCCGTGACAAGGGTGTAAGCCGGAAGACGGATGCTAATCAACCTATTTTAACTGCTTAAGGGATCTTGACGCCGGGCAGCGAGCTTCTGAGATATTTCTTATGAACTCAAAACCTGGGAATCGAACCCACTTATACAAGCCAGTTGATAGCAGATCTTCTCATACCCTGTACACGGCTTTTTTTTGTTTCTCTTGAATTTAACTCATTATCGGTATATTTCTATTGAATTTCCCTATTATGGACATTCATTCATTTAATCCTTTTTCAGCTCAATTTCAACAAGCGAGCGTTCATTTTCACTCTCTTCCGACATCCGGAAAGATGATTGCCGTCATCGCTGCGATCGTCGGCGGGATTTTGACCCCATTTCTTTTCTGCACCGGTTCTTTTGCCCTATTCCAACTCTCGGTCAAGTGGCTGAGAAAAGGAGAGAATTCTCATGCAGATAAAGTCGATCAGACGGTCAAAGATCGAGATATTTTTGCGTCTGGGACGGCAGAGGATACCGCATCTCCTGAGGTTGAGAGGGACGATTGTCATGTTGAAAGGGGTGAGTTTGTCGAGGGTAAGTTGGAAGGCCCGGCTGAAGTTCGACTTTCTGGAGGAGCTGTATTCAGGGGATTGTTTTCCAAGGGAAAACGGGTGGACCCAGGCTCCGTCACGCTGACTGATGGGGAAATGTATACAACGACAGAGGATGGTAAAGAGCATTTGTCGTTCCCTAATGGAGATTTTTTTGAGGGGCATTTAAACCAGGGAAACTTTACTGGGATAGGCAGGTACACGCTTCCCGAAGGCCACGTTTATGAAGGGGAATTTCAAGAGGGGGATCTGACAGGAAAAGGTATCATTACCTATAGCAATGGAATCGTGTATGAAGGGTGCGTTGACAATTTTAAACGTACGGGTCAGGGGGTGTTGACTTTTCTTAACAAATCGCGGTTACAATGTGAATTTGTCGATGACAAGATGGTTGGGAAAGGGATGATCACACTGGACACGGGTGAAAAGGTGCATGTCGAATTCGTCGATGGGAAAATGCAAAGAATTTAGCCATTGAAGCGTGACAAGAGAACAGCCGTCGCCTGGGAAACATTTAGAGAGTCGATTTTACCGGACATGGGAATATAGACCTGATCATCGGCAATTTTACTGATCAGCGGTTGTATTCCCTTCCCTTCGGAGCCCATAATCAAAAGCGTCTGTTCAGGGAATTGATACGAGGCAAGAGGTTGCGCCTTGTCCGATATTTCTGCAGTGACGGCAAAGTAGTTTGCTTTTTGAAATTGTTTCACCGTTTCCGCCAGATTGGAGACGACAATTGTAGGAATAAGTTCTGATGCGCCCACGCTGGCTTTGGCAGCAGACGGAGTCAATGAACAGCCACGGTTTTTTGACCAGATCACGGCCTCAACGCCAAAACATTCCGCAGCTCTTAAGATCGCTCCCAGGTTTTGCGGGTCGTTGATATTGTCCAGCATCAACACTAGCCGATGCTCTTCTCTCAGAAATTGTTTAAGATCGGGCTGCTCATTTGCTTTCACTTGCACGACGTACGACTGGTGGGAATCGGAATTGACGAGATCGTAGAGTTTCTGCTTGCTGGCCAGCTTGATTTTGATCCCTTTGGAGATAGCTTTTTCAATGAGGGGATCGGGGTCTTTCTTTGCGGTAAAAAACTCCGTGATCCTTTCCGGTGAATGGTCGACAACTGTTTCGACGCAGTTCTTTCCCATGATCCAGTATTTTTTTTGCATCTCTAATTCAGCTCCAATCGTTGTGTCGCTTTTCTGTGAGGCACTGCAAGAACTGCTTGCGCATCTCCCAAAGAAGCTTGGTAGATTTGAAATTTAGCTGCGAGCGAGTCTTCAAACTGCTCCCAGAATGTATGCTTATGCTTGAATCGAGGTTTCAGTGTGCAGAGAAATTCCTTGTGGGATCGGTCCAGACGATATTCAGGCCGTTTGGATGGAAGGCTGAGATGCTCCATCTTGTCCGGACAATAGTCCCACAGAAGGCTGCTGTGGTGCAGCCATCGGTTTTTCACAATGTACTGCGCGTTTCCACCGAATTTATGTTCTCCGATCACGTAGTCGTTTTCCCTTACGCAAAAGGCCGATTCGGAAATCATTGGCTGATACAGTTCTTTTGTCCAACAGAGGATCTGTTGCGGGAATGGCTCCACTTGTGCGCTTTCATGGTTGAGGATCAGGGTGGCGAACAGAGTGTCCTGATCGACATAGACGCATCCGCCGCCACTGAACCGTCGAATGACGGGAACTGGGCGCTGCTGGAAACGCTCGCGGTTGATCAGTTCGTCGGGTTTGCCTGATATGCCCATGACAATAGCGTCAGGTGATCCCTCATTGATGATGCACCAGTTGCGTTGATCTGCTCTGAGGAGAGCTTCTTCTATTTGCAGTTGTTGATAGATGGGCCAGTGATTGAGTCGCAGGAGGTGAATGGTCGGCTTCATGCGATCGCTTGCCGTTCCCGCTTTGTCAGTTCCACGATAAGCACTGAAATATCTGCAGGGGAGACTCCTGAAATACGCGAGGCTTGACCAAGGGTAAGGGGATTGTGCTTGCTTAGCTTTTGCTTCGCTTCGTTTCGCAGGCCGGAAACCAGGTTGAAATCAAAATGTTCGGGGATCCGCACATTTTCCACCTGCGAGATCCTTTCAATTTCCATATTTTGCCGACCGATGTATCCGGCATATTTCAGATTGAGCTCAATCTGAAAATTGATGTCATTGCCGTGGTCTTCGATCGCTTCAGGATAGGATTCAAGCAAGGACCGGTAGGTCATTTCGGGACGTCTGAGGAGTTGCGCGAGAGAGAACCCCTTGCCGTTGACCTGTTTGAACGTTTTTTCAAATCTGGCCATCTCGGTTTCGATGATATCTGTCTTGCGGCAGAGCGATTCCCAGCGGGTTTGATCGATCAATCCGTAGGCGTAGCCATACTTTCGCAAACGCAGGTCGGCGTTGTCTTGTCTGAGAAGGAGACGATGCTCCGCCCGGCTGGTGAACATCCGGTAGGGTTCGTCCAGCCCTTTGGTGATCAGGTCGTCGATCATCACGCCGATGTAGGATTCCGAACGCTTGAGGATCAACGGCTCTTTGCCGGCAACTTTGCTCGCAGCGTTGATCCCTGCGAGAAGGCCCTGTGCGGCCGCTTCTTCATATCCTGTCGTCCCATTGATCTGACCTGCCAAAAACAGCCCCTGGACTTTTTTAGTCTCAAGGCTTGAGGTGATCTGTCCGCTCGTGACGTAGTCGTATTCGATCGCGTATGCGGGCCGTGTGATCTCCGCGTTGCGCAACGCAGGGATGCTTTTGATAAAGGCGTACTGGACATCGAGCGGAAGTGAAGAAGAAATGCCGTTAACGTAGATCTCTTCTGTTTGCAGTCCTTCCGGCTCCAGGAACAGCTGGTGCCGCTCTTTATCGGCAAAACGCACCACTTTGTCTTCGATAGATGGGCAGTAGCGCGGGCCGACCCCTTGGATCTTCCCTGAATAAAGGGGAGAGCGGTGGATGTTGTCGAGGATGATCTGCTTCGTTTCCTGGGTCGTGTAAGTGATGTAGCAGGAGATCTGCGGAAGCTTTTCCCGTTCTTCATCATCAAATGAGAAACGGATCCCCTCCTCGCCCGGCTGCTCTTCAGTAAGGCTTAAGTCGATCGAACGTTTATTGATCCTGGGAGGTGTTCCTGTCTTCAGGCGGTCCAGGTGCAACCCTAATTTTTCCAGACATCCTGACAGCCCGACGGAGGGCTGGTCGCCAGCGCGTCCCCCTGAAAAGTTGTTCTCTCCGATATGGAGAAGGCCGCGCATAAATGTTCCGGAAGAAATAATGACCGTCGGGGAGGTATAGTGGATCCCTTCTTTGGTCAGGACTCCGCATACCTGATCGTTTTCAACGAGGATCTCTTCGACGGTTCCTTGTTGAACCTCGAGGTTTTCCTGTTTTTCCAATCTGTGCTTGATTTCGAATTGATAGGCGACCTTGTCCGCTTGGGCGCGGGGTGCCCAGACAGCAGGCCCTTTAGTGGCGTTGAGCATCCGGTATTGGATTCCGGTGCAGTCGATCACTTTGCCCATTTCACCGCCGAGGGCGTCGATTTCACGTACCATGTGGCCCTTGCCGATTCCGCCAACGGCGGGATTGCAGCTCATCTTGCCGATGGTGTCAAGATTCATCGTCAGGAGGAGCGTTTTTGCGCCCATACGAGCAGAAGCCAACGCAGCTTCACATCCTGCGTGACCTCCCCCCATCACGATGACGTCATAAACAACGGGATATTTCCACATGATAATTTAAGACCTTGGCAACTTACTTTTGGACACAGAATACCATGTCCAAAAGCTCGTATTATTTGTTCTTATGCCGATCGCGTCTGCTGCGCTTTTTGCGCTTATGCTTGGCGATCTTTTTTCTACGCTTCTTTTTAACAGAAGACATGTTCGCTCCAGTTCAGTTCAAATGATATTTGTAATGTATACGGAGGAAATTTTATCGCACAGGGGAGATAAAGTAAAGAGATTCAATGCCTGATTTAAAATGCGGCGTAGTTGCTGCTCCCTTCATAGGATTGTTCTCCCCCTTGAGGGTCCTGATCCATGCCGATAGGCGTATAATTGGCAAATTGGGCGATCTCTTTGCGGAAAGTGAGGTTGACGGTGCCGATGGAACCGTGCCGGTTTTTGGCCACGATCAGCTCTGCCATTCCCGGTTTGTCCATCGGATCGTAGTATTCGCGGCGCAGAAGGAAGAAAATAATGTCGCTGTCCTGCTCGATCGAGCCGGATTCCCTCAGGTCGCTCATCATGGGGCGGTGCCCTGGCCTCTCTTCTACTTTACGGGAGAGCTGGGAGAGGCAAAGGATAGGGATATTGAGTTCTCTGGCCAAATTTTTGAGGTTTCGGGAGATTTCGGAGATTTCCAGCTGTCTGTTGTCCCCGTTTTTATTGTTTCCGGAACCGCTGAGCAGCTGCAGGTAGTCGATCACTAAGAAGCCGATATCGTGGGTCTCTTTCATTCGTCGTGCACGGGCGCGCAAGTCATTAATGGAGAGCCCCGGCTGGTCGTCGATGAGAAGGGGGTGGTCCTGGATTTGGTTGATCGTTTCAACGATCCGTTGATAGTCGTGGCCATCGAGGGATCCCGTTTTAATTTTGTCTGATTCCACTTCCGCCTGGGAGCAGATGAGACGATGGACCAGTTGTTCCGCGCTCATTTCCAGGGAGAAGACACCGACTGGCATGTTGTTTTTGAAACAGACGTTTTCGGCGATATTGATGGCAAGAGCGGTTTTTCCCATAGCTGGGCGGGCAGCGAGGATCATCAGGTTCGAGTTATTGAAGCCGTTGATCATTTTATCCAGATCGGTGAGGTGGGTAGGGATCCCGGTGATGCCGGGATCTTCATCGCCTCTTTCCTGGTATTGCTCTTGTCTTTCCTGGAGTTCTTTCAGGTAGTGGACGCCCGATTCCGATTTAGTTCCGGTGATGATCTCTTGCAGAAGGACAGCGTCGCCTGAGTTGGCGGACTTGCCGATTTCGAAGAGCAGTTTTTGCGCTTCGTCGAGTACATTTTCTACATCCTCGGGTTCTTCGAGGGCGTTTTTCTCGATGATGTGGGAGGTATTGATGATTCTTCTGAGGACGGATTTGGAGTGGACGATCCGGCAGTATTCTTCGATATGGGCGGAGGTGCCGGCGAATTGCGCCAGGGTGGTGAGGTAGGCGGCTCCTCCTGACGATTCCAGTTGTCCTTGTCGTTTGAGATCTTCGCAGATGATGTGGACATCGGCTGGCTTGTCGTTTTGGTAGGCGGACTTCAGGGAGTTGAAGACTTGTTTGTGTTCGGTGAAGTAGAAGTCGAAGTCGTGGAGTTGATCGGCGGCGATGTTGAGTGCGTTGATGCTTGTGAGCATGCATCCGAGCACCATCATTTCCGCTTCTTTGGAGTTTGGAGGTATTTTAATTTTAAGATTTTTGTCAGCCATGGGTGATAGGATAGAAAATTTCACGAATACTTGCAAGAAATGCTCGTAAGAGAGTAATATTGTGCGGTCTGGAAAGATGGCTGAGTGGCCGAAAGCACGTCCCTGCTAAGGACGCATACCCGCAAGGGTATCGAGGGTTCGAATCCCTCTCTTTCCGTAAACTTAAAGGCGCCTGATGGCGCCTTTTTTTGTTTACGGAAAGAGAGGGATGAGAACCTGGGTTCGTCCCGTAGCGAAGCGAAGGGGATGATTCCGCTAGGAATCACCCGAAGGGCGAGACTGAGCGTTAGCGAAGCGAGTCAATCCCTCCGTCCAAAAAAAAGCCTCCCTTTGGGAGGCTTTTTTTTTGGAAAGAAGGGATGAGAACCCAGGGTTTGACCACGACCGCAGGGAGTGGCGATGACCACCGCAGGTGGTCACCCCGAAGGGGCGAGCCGAGCGTAGCGAGCGAGTCAATCCCTCTCTTTTGACGTAAGATCCTCCCTTTGGGAGGCTTTTTTTTTGGAAAGAA
>CAZWOB010000041.1:0-19046 GCA_964635295.1 uncultured bacterium | reverse complement strand
AATTCTTCTCAAACACCGGAAAATACCTTGGCCGCGTTCATTAGCGCAATCAGGATTCCTGTTGATTATATTGAATGCGACGTGCAGCTGTCAAAAGATGGCGTGCCTGTTGTGATCCACGATGGGACATTCAACCGCATCACTTGCGACATGAATGTTAACAAAGTGAATGAATTGACAATTGAAGAGATCAAAGAAATCGACGCAGGATCCTGGTACAGCCCAGAGTTTTCGAACCAAAGAATATTAACCCTGGAAGAGCTTTTACAGCTTCCAAGGGGCAGAATCGGCGTCATGCTCGAAGTCAAACATGAGACTTTCCTGGCTTGCTCGATGGGTAAACATGTCGGCGATGTCATCAAAAAAATGTCCTCATACAGTCGAAAATACGGCCCAATCCTTGTAGGAAGTTTAAGTCCTAATGTTCTGCTCTGTCTGGAAGCCTATCTTCCTCAACAACCTCTTTTGCCTATTGTCAAGGATTTGAATGACCTGAAAGAGTTCAGTTCTTTGCAAGCTAAGCACTATGCGTTCAAATATTCCCTCTTGAACCAGGAAATCATTGATGAGTTCCATAAAGAGGGCATTGAAGTTTGGGCATGGACCGTGGATGAAAAAGACACAGCTTATGAACTGATGGAAATGGGCCTAGATGGACTGATCACAAACCATCCGAAGAAAATGACAAGCCTCTGCCATCCTTCGCGGGAGAGTGTTGGAGCGGTTGCCACCACCGTGTTCAATGAATTATGGAGAGCCGATCAAGAAAAACGCGATGAAATATTCAAGAATTTAAAAGAGCTGAGGTTGCGCAGACAAAAAGCAATGAAGCCAAGAATTTATCTGAAATAGGTAAATCGATCACGCTGTGCCTGACCGGCGATCGCTTGTTGTTCTGCCTCTTCTCTTAAGGGAAGCACCTGTTCCTGGGCAAACTCATACCCCATGATCGCAATCGCCCCATAGTAGACATCATCAAAGCTTTCATAGTGAGCTCCTAAATAGTGGAGCATCTCATCGCGGAAAACATCAGGATAGCGATGCATCTTTTTTACTGCTTCACGATTGAGGAAATTGGCAAAATCGATCGAATAGACAAACCCTTTACCGATCATGTTCCAGCTTCGGAAGATCCTTTCAAATGGATGCCTTCCCTTTCGATAAAGCCAGGCCGTCCAATTCGGGGTCAAAATATTCAAACGTTGGTAACTCAGATCTTCGACACCGATCTCAGTGCCAGGGACCAGAGTTTTCCGATTGCAGTGGTAAAATATATTATTGATTGTAAACTCCAGGGAACTTTCACCATGGCCGAATGCAACGGAAAGAGGAACAGCCTCCATCGGATTTCCCCGATGATCTCCGATGACAATCGTCGATCGTCCAGGCATCTGGGTATACTGCCATTGATTACGGTCAAGGATCGCTTTAAGCTCCTCTGTCGTTCCAGAATAATCGAAATCGATATCTTTCGGCTCTTTAGGGATCGGGGCCAGCAAATCCCTCATTGCCCCTCCACGAATATAGACATCCCAGCCTTCGTTGATTAAGACATTGATCACTGTATTGTAGGAAACATCAAGTCCAGGCACCTGCCTTTCAAGATAAACGTCGACACGCTCAAGCCTATCATCAATGGAAAATTCTATCGATTCAGGAATTTTTTCTGCGTTTGCGGGTCCAAACGCGCTTAAAACAAAAAGAAGCGCTATCAGGCACTTAAACTTCATTGTTTCCCCCAGATTACAATATAAATTTACAGAATAAGCTAAGCAGTTTAAGATTTGTTAAAGATTTTTCCTATAAAAACTTTTTCAAATAATTATTCCACACCCAGCTGCTCCAACAAGCCCGGTAAGCCGCCATGGGATTTTTGCTCCACACGGAGTTGTTTTACTTTACCGTCTTTGAGGGTCAGAAGTGCATGTTCTTCGGGCATATGCACTTTACGATGAGTCGCCGGTATTGGGGAAAACCCTTCAACCGGAAGTTTTAGTTCATGTGAATGCGTGCCGGTAATGCTGACAGTGACCTCAATTGCGTCATGAATGCGCTCAACTTTCTGGATGTTGTAAGCCCAGTCAGGAAAGGCCGATTGCACTGCCATTTGAAAATCCAGCCAAGTTTCCCTTCCCACCGGATCGGGAGTCGGGCCGTAATAGTGAAAATCCTCTGCGAGCATTTCCCTTAGCGCATCCCAGTCTTTCTTTTCGATCGACTCAAACAACGATACCACGATCTCCAGGTCATCCATGATTTAGCCTCCTCAGCATATAAAATATACATATAGTTCGATAGAGAAATGAACTCAAGAATTGGTTTGTACAAATCATGTCTGATAGAAATTCCGGGCATCTTCTTTTTTAAAATCAAAATTATAGGATAATGAGTGTGTTCAATTTATATAAACGGTACTAACCTCTAAAATCGGATTTTTTATTATAACTTCACAAAGTTCAATAGGTGAACCGAACTCAGAAGTGAAATCGATCAATCATAATGCATAACGATATGAACGATCGAACGATAAGAACGATACATACTTCGTAGGATTCCTATCGTTCTTATCGTTAAATCGTTCTTATCGTTGAAAAAGGCGGATGACACCTCCATAATCATTTCCTGGCCTTATCCAACACCTTGGTGAATTTTAATCTGGTATGGTAGTATTTTGTGATCATGGACAGCACAATCATCCTTTCAGAGAATAGATAATGAACGCAAACGAGATCGCCCATCTACTCGAAGAGATCGCCACCTTAATGGAGCTTCTTGGCGAAAATGCATTTAAGATCAACGCTTTCCGACGAGGCGCCCGTCAACTGGAAGACCTTTCCGAAGACCTTGGTTCCTTGATCGAAGAAGACAGATTGGACTCGGTCCCAGGTATTGGGAAAGCTCTCAAAGAGATTATCGAAGCGCTCTACCATACAGGAACAGTCGACGTGCTGGAAGACCTCCGCAAGCAGGTTCCCGAAGGACTCACAGAAATGTTGAAAATCCCCGGTCTCGGAGCCAAAAAAATCAGCGCCATCTACAATAAACTGAACATCACCAAAATTAATGAGCTCAAAAAAGCCTGCAAAGCGGAAAAGCTGTCTAAGTTGCCCGGCTTTGGCAAAAAAACCGAAGATAAAATCCTCGATGGCATTGCTCATCTGGAAGAATACAGCAAGCGAAAACTATGGTGGGATGCGAACGAGACTGCAAACACCTTCCTCGATTCCCTCAGAGAATTAGAAGGTGTCGAGCGCGCCGAAGTTGCTGGAAGCGTTCGCAGAGGAAAAGAGACAATCGGCGATATTGACCTGCTAGTAGCCTCGTCTGACCCAGTCCCCATAATGAAGTGGTTCGTCTCACAGTCTTTTACCGCGTCCGTGACATCGCACGGAGAGACGAAATCAAGTATCCGAATAAAAGACGGCCTGCAGGTAGACCTGCGAATCGTTCCCAACAAGCAGTTCCCCTTTGCCTGGCATTACTTTACAGGCTCCAAGGAACACAACATCAAAATGCGTTCACTGGCCAAAACGAACGGCTGGACGTTAAATGAATACGATCTTGAAGGATGTAAAAAAGAGATCTCTTCCGAAGAAGAGTTGTTCAAGGCATTCGGCCTCGCGTACATCCCTGCTGAGCTGCGGGAAGACCATGGAGAAATTGAAGCGGCAAAAACCGGTACGCTGCCAAACCTTGTCAATGAATCAGACATCCGAGGTGTGTTCCACAATCATACCAGAGCTTCAGACGGTCAAGCGTCTCTTGAAGAGATGGCGGAAAAAGCAGATGAATATGGCTGGGAGTACCTGGGACTCGCCGACCATTCAAAGTCAAGCGTCCAGGCTAACGGCTTGTCTGAAGAGCGTCTGTTCAATCAAATTGAACAGATTGAAAAGATTAACAAGTCCGGTAAGTTCAAGGTGCACCTTTTTTCAGGAGTCGAGTGCGATATCCTCCAGGACGGAGTTCTGGACTTTGATCAAGATGTATTAAAACGATTGGATTACGTCGTCGTCTCTGTGCATCAAGGGTTTCAATTAGACGAGAAATCAATGACTGACAGGATCATCAAAGCATTGGAAAATCCAATGACAACAATGTTGGGACACTTGACCGGAAGGCTGTTATTGAAAAGGGAGCCCTACGCAGTCAATGTCGATAAAGTGATCGACGCTGCTGCCGCTAACGGCAAGATTATTGAATTGAACGCCAACCCCTATCGCCTGGACATGGACTGGAGACACTGGAAAAAAGCGAAGCAGAAGGGCGTGATGTGCGCGATCAATCCCGATGCGCACAGCACCGGTCAATTGGATTTTTACAAAGCTGGTGTGACAGTTGCTCGCAAAGGATGGTTGGAGAAAAAGAACATCCTCAACACATTTTCATTGAACAAAGTGAAAAGAATGTTGTCTAATCGCTCTTTTTAAGAACATTAGGCCAGTTGCTTTCCGCCATCTTTTTCATTTCCCACCTATTTTCCTTCCACTTCTGCACAGCTTCGTGAGAGCAAAAGAAATAGAGCTTGTCTTCAAACACTTCCCAGATATTTGGCAGTCCGCCTGCAAGCCTTCCCGATGCGACCGCAGTCGCACAATATCCACCGAACTGAGGTGCATATTTTTCAGGGTTTTTCTCAAATTTCCTCATGTTCTCGGCATTTGTAAATCGCCATCGAACACCCTGCCACTCCGTTTCATTGGGCTTGATCCCCATCTCCGGGCTTCCCATATTATAGTAGGAGACAACATCATAGCCTTCGACAGCCAGGTTGTTGTCGTTGTCCAGGTAAATTTTGGGAGCATCGGAAAATACAGGCAGACAGAGCAGGCAAAACAACGCTAACAGCTTTTTCATTAGTCCTCCATGGTGAATCGAAAACAAGCACCTAAAATAAAAACTTATCAGCACCTGCGATTAATTTCAACTTTCATGAAGTCATTAATGTGGCCCTGAAATATGAAGTGCCCGGGACTTTTTCCACGGTGAAATCCAACTTTTCAAGAATTCTGAGCATTCCTCGATTTTCCTCGAGAACAAGAACTCTTATCTCCTTATAGCCTTCTTTCTTTGCGACATCGATAAGAATCCGGAACAATTGAGTCCCCAGCCCCTTCCCATGCCAGGCATCGTTGATGATCATTCTGATTTGAGCCGCCTGCGTTCCTGGGATACGTGAAAGCCTCGCGACACCGATAATGCCTTGTTGATACTCTGTAACAAGAACAATTTCCCTGTCCCAATCGCAAAGGCAGATACTGGCCAACCGTTGGCGGGAAATACGCTCGTCAAGGCTCATCGAGGCTAGATAGCGAAGCCTCACACTCTCTTCTGACAGCTCACGATGAAAAGAGATCATCCTTTCCTCATCTTCCGGCAAGATCGGACGAATATTGACTGCGGTTCCATCTTTAAGGGTTTCACTACTCTTATACTCGTGAGGATAGGGACGTACAGCAAGTTCAGGCCTTGTCCCATTTGGAGGATAGAGAGAAAATCGACAATCAAGGGCGATCAATTGGCCAGGAGCCGCAAGAAGAGGATTGATGTCACACTCTTTTATCTGAGGATTCTCCGCAATCATTTGTGAAAAGCGCACAAGCAAATTTTCAAGCTGGTCCATATCCACAGGTTTTCTGCCTCGGATCCCTTTCAGGATTTTGTTGGCCTTGGTGCTCTGGATCAATTGACCAGCCAGGTGCCGGTTCAGTGGAGGCAAGGCAAGTTCGGTCTCTTGCAAAACCTCGACCAACTCCCCGCCCAGACCAAACATCAGAACAGGCCCGAAGATCGGATCAGTGGTCGCTCCAATGATCAGTTCGGTCCCTTCCAAGGAGATCATCTTCTGTACGCTGACCCCTTCCAATTGATCGATCCCCGCTTTTTCTTTCGCCGCCTTGTGGATCCGTTCAAATGCGGCTTCCACCTCCTGCTGTGATTGCAGGTTCAGCTCTACTCCACCCACATCGCGTTTATGCGTTACCGTACGTGAAAAAATTTTGAGGACAACCGGATACCCCATCTCTTCAGAAAGTGCGACCGCTTCCTCTTTTGTTCGGGCGACCTCTGTCTCAACAATAGGAATCCCATAAGCTTTCAAGATCTGTTTGGATTGCCTTTCATCCAAAAGCGTCAGGTCGTTTTCCCGGGCCTTATCAAATATGCCGTCCACAAACGCGCGTCTCTTTTCCGTCTCCTCGATCCCTTCCTCTTTCTCGGCGGTTTCATTGAGTGACGGACACTGATAGATCAATGAAAGGTTCTTACTGTATTTCCAGGTATTGCCGAACGTTTTGGCCGCTTCGTCAGGATAAGAAAATGTGGGGATATTGGAGTCGTTCAACACTTTGATCCCTTCCTGAACGTTTGGGCCTCCCATCCAGCTTGCCAGGATCGGCTTTCCTGCTTGTTCTCCAACCGCTGCCACCTTCCTCGCTGTCTCAGTCGCATCTGTGACATCCTGAGGGGTCAAAATAATCAATATGGCATCAGCCTCATCGCAATCAGCGATCACTTCCACAGCCTGAGCATATTGATCGGGAGTCGCATCTCCAAGAAGGTCAATCGGGTTGGAGCGGCTCCAGGCATCCGGCAAAAAACTGCTCAAAGTTTTGATGATCGATGGTGATAACGATGCCAGTTTTCCTTCTTTGTAGATCACTGCATCTGTCGCCAGAACTGCCGGCCCTCCTGCATTCGTGATGATCGCCAGGTTCGGCCCCTTCGGGCGCTTTTGTTTCGATAAGGCAGCGGCCATATCGAACAGGTTGCCGATCGTATTGACCCTAAGGATACCCGTTCGCTTCAATGCTGTGTCGAAGACTTTGTCCGAACCGGCCATTGCTCCCGTATGGGAAGCAGCCGCTTTTTGCGATTGTTCAGAGCGGCCGGCTTTAATTAATATGATCGGTTTCTCCAGAGAAGCCTGCCTTGCAGCAGAGAGAAATGAGCGTACGCACCCAACGCTTTCCATATAGAGGATGATCGCCTCTGTTTGAGGGTCTTGGCCATAATAGTCGATCAGTTGCCCCCAATCCACATCTGCCATGGAGCCGATGGAAACAATTCCTGAGAAACCGATCTTTTCCTGAAAGCTCCAGTCCAATACGGAAGTCAGCAATGCTCCAGACTGACTGATGAAGGCCAGATTGCCAGGCAATGCCATGCCTTTGGCAAAGGTAGCATTCAATGAGATCAACGGGTTCATGACTCCCAAACAGTTCGGGCCAATGACTGAAATTCCTCCCTGCCTGGCAATCCGGATCACCTCCTGCTCTAACTGAGCCCCTTCCTCTCCCGCTTCTTTAAAACCGGCAGAAATGACAACGGCCGCTGTAACTCCCGATTTTTTTAAAGAGTCCATGATCCCCGGAACGGTCTTAGCCGGCGTGGCGATCACCGCCAATTCCACCTTTTCAGGCAGGGACTCTATTGAGGGATAGCATGGGGAGCCAAAAACCTCTTTTCTATTGGGGTTGATGGGATAGACTTTCCCCTTGAATGTTTCATTTCTCAGGTTTTTCAGCAAAGTAGCCCCAACAGTGCCTGGATCGTCTTTCGCACCGAACAGGGCAATTTTTTGAGGCTTGAATACAGCGTCAAGCGGATGGAGCTCGACGGATAGGTAATCCTGGAACGGGTCAATGGGCATAGATTTGTCTCCTTATAGGTTAATATGGCATTTCAGATTTAATTATTCACCCAACTTTTGTATACTCGAACATAAAATGATTAAAGCTGAGAAACTTACCAAATCCTACGGCGACCACGATCTGTTCAGGGAGATTTCCTTTCAACTTGAAAAGGGTGAAAGGTGCAGTCTGGTCGGGCGCAACGGTTCAGGCAAAAGTACCCTGTTCAAAATTCTCATTGGGGAAGAAAACGCCGATGCCGGCATTGTGACAATGCCGAAAAATTACCGGATCGGCTATCTTCGGCAGCATATCCAGTTCTCGCAGCCGACATTACGAGAGGAGGCAGCCCTTTGCCTTCCTGAAGAAGAAAGAGATGCTCCTTATAAAGTTGAGGCGATCCTTTCAGGACTGGGCTTTGAAGAAGAAGACTTCAGCAAGCCTCCGGAAAGTTTTTCTGGCGGGTTCCAGCTGCGCATACAATTGGCCAAAACCTTAGCTGAGGAACCTGACTGTCTGCTCCTCGATGAACCGACCAACTACCTTGATGTCGTCTCCATCAGGTGGCTTGAGAGGTTCTTGAAAAACTGGAAAGGAGAAATGATCATCATTTCTCATGACCGCGCGTTTTTAGATGCGATCTCGACCCATACGATGGGCATTCACCGCAATAAACTCAAACATCTCTTAGGAACGACGCAGTCTTTTTTCAATCATATTTTACTTGAGGAAGAATCTCAGGAAAAAGCCCGTCTCAAAATAGAAAAGAAAAAAGAGAGCGCAGAATCCTATATCAAGCGATTTGGAGCGAAAGCGACAAAGGCCAAACAAGCGCAATCGCGCATGAAGGCAATTGAGAAGCTCCCTTCGCTGGAAAAGCTCGCGCAACTTGATGACCTCGATTTCCACTTTCAAGCCTCCCCTTTCCCTGGTCGATGCATGATCGAAGCAAGCAAGGTAAACTTTTCCTACGAAGGGATGGACCAACTGCTGATCTCAAGGTTTTCTCTCAAAATTGAGCCTGGTGAACGGCTGGCCGTCATCGGAAAGAACGGCAGGGGAAAATCCACGCTGCTAAAACTGCTGGCCGGTCAGCTCAATCCTTCGAGCGGTCAGATAAAAAGATCGGAAAATTTAGAGATTGGATACTTTGGGCAGACAAATGTTGCCAACCTTGATCCAGCGTTATCCATTGAAGAAGAAATTGCCCTTTCGAATACAGACCTTCCTTTTAGCGAGGTCAAGCGGATCTGCGGAATGATGATGTTTTCACAAAAACAGTCTGAAAAAAAGATCCAAATCCTGTCCGGTGGGGAAAAAAGCCGGGTTCTTTTAGGAAAAATTCTTGCTGCCAAGTGCAATCTTCTTCTATTGGACGAACCAACGAACCACCTCGATCTCGAATCTGTCGAGGCGTTGATGGAAGCTCTAGAAACATTTCCCGGCAGTGTAGTGATCGTCTCGCACGCAGAGGAGATTCTCTACAGGATCCCGGAGAAATTAATCATTTGCCACCACGATCGGCAGGAAACATTTCTTGGAGATTACAATTACTTCCTTGAGAAAGGAGGATGGGAAGACCAGGAGCAAGCAAAACAAAAGGTTGTAAAAACAGATAAAAAGGCGGAAAAAAGACAGCGTGCTGAAATGGTCCAGGCACGTTCCAAAGCCTTGGACCCTGTGAAAAAGAGGATTCAAGACATCGAAACTTCTATTGAAACCATGGAATCGGAGCTTTCCGAGCTTCAGGAAAAAATGGGAACAGATCCAGAGTCTTTAGGAGAAATAGCCAAGGCATTTGGAGAAACGCAAAAACAGCTAGATCATCATTACCATGAACTTGAAGTCCAATACGAGAAACATGACGAGATCATCAAGTCTTACGATCTGGATTGATCCAGTTTTTTCTCAATTTCCTCAAGCTTTCTTAAAATATCCTGGTTCAAGATCTTGTTTTGATAAGAACCTAAAATCAATTTCACTGAAACAAGGAAAACGCCCGCTTCCAATAACAGTCCTTGAGTAAAACCTTTCACAAATAATGCCACTGCAAACAGAACAAATGTGACCAGGATCACAGTTGAGTTGACTTTATCGATACTTCGTTTATTCTCAAGCATTTTTAATGACTCATTGCTAATTTTGTTTCGGAAGAATGTACGTGATAGCCTGTCCGATCTATGCGGTAACACTGCCTGCAACGCGCTTCGTAGCACTCCTGACCGCCAACCAGAATTGTGGGGTCGTCATAGTTTGCCGGCCGGCCATCAATCAATCGTTGAGTGAAGTTCGCATCGTTTCCACAAACGACGCAGATCGCGCGCAACTTTGTCACCTCATCAGCAAGCGACATTAATACCGGTACAATCCCAAAGGGCTCGCTGCGAAAATCCATATCCAGTCCAGCGACAAGCACGCGTTTGCCTTTTTCAACCATATTTAAAATGATGGGAACAATATCGTCGGGAAAAAACTGGATTTCGTCTATCCCGATCACATCGACATCAAGGTTTATGCATTGCTTCAGCGTATTTAATCCGTTTTCACAGGGGTCTATCGGCTGGGCTGTTCTCTCAACGCCATTATGGCTGACAATGCAAGAGTAGGATTTGCGGTTATCGATTTCATGCTTGATCGTCATCACATCCTTTTTTGCGTATTCCGCTCTGCGCAAACGCAACATCAGTTCCTCTGTTTTACCGGAAAACATTGAACCGCAGATCACTTCTAATTTACCTGAAAAAGTTTGAGTCATTGTCGCTTCCTTTTATCGATGTTGGATGTTTTATACCAGCATGTGTTCGAGTTGGTCAATGGCTAATGTTGACAAGACAACGATTTCAGGCTACATTCTCTCTGTCATTTAACAACCAAGGATCAACCTTATGTCTTTCGAACACCTCTCCTGGATTCTCGTGATACTGTCTCTGGCAGGAAACATATTCGTCGTGAAAAAAAATGTCATCGGACAGTGGCTTTGGGCTGTCAGTAATGTCGGCTGGGTCTCATTTAATCTATACATCGGAGTATATTCTCAGGCGTTCTTATTTGCGGTCTACCTTTGCATTTGCGTCTGGGGAATTATCGATTGGACAAAAGACAGCCGGAAGACCTCCGCGGAATCTGCGTCCTAGCTTCTTAGCAAGGGGTTGTCGTGATCGGTCTTTTTTCTTCTGGCGAGCATTCCACTCGCCAGCAAGAGAGAAAATAGAATAAGACCAACCCCAAGGGCAAGGTTCCATCTCAATTTCTCATCCAGGAATATCCAACCAAGGATAATTGCGACTACAGGGAGCAGATAGACAGCAAGAGATACCTGGGCAGCACTCCCCTTCTTAATCAGATAGAAATACACACACCAGGGAAATGCCGTTCCGAAAACACCTAAGGAAAGCGTCACGGCTGTGATCTTCATATTGAAACCTTCGAATGCACTGACCCCTTCCATTGCTAACGTCATCACAAGTAAAATCAGGCCCGCTAAAATGAGCTGGACCGTTACTGCGGCAACATGGGGAACATTGTCCAGTTTTTCCTTAGAGTAGACAAAACTTGCAGCAAATGAAACCGCCATGACAACCAAAAACACTTTTCCTAAAAAACGTTCATCTGTGTGATTTGGCGTCTGAAAAATATCGGGGGCAAAAATAGCCAGGACACCAATGAAGCCGATGGCAATCCCTATTTTCTCATTTTTGGACAGCCTGCGATGAGGAGTGAACAAAGCGGTAAAAAAAGCGACAACCAAGGGAACGGAGCCTTCGATGATCCCGGCAGTTGAGCTTTGCACCATCGTCTCCCCAATTGCGCAACTTAAAAAAGGAACAACATTTCCGAAGATCGCCATAAACAACAGATGTTTCCCAAAAGGAAAAACGGAAGTCAGTGACCTCCTGGTGAACAGACAGTATAATAAAAGCAAAATTGCCGCGGAGCCGCATCTTACTGTGGTCAAAGCTAATGGAGATACTTCCTCCACACCGATCTTGATCAATAAAAAAGTAGGCCCCCATAAGGAAGCAAGAAGCAGAAGCCCTAAAAAGTCCCTAAAATTCAATACCTTTCACCCTACCAAACGAAGTTCATTCCGATACTAAATCCATGATAGGATAGATTGCAATCGTTGACCAGTAATTTCTCCCCTGTCCCTTCAACAAACGGAGAGGCTGGGCTGAAATTATCAAGTGCCAGAGCGACATTGTGATAGGACAAATATTGGTAACCAAAAGAGAAATATGACGCCGGGCACCATTCATAAAGGATTTTAATTCCTGCATCTACTCCCCATGAAGTGCGTGTATCGCTCTCTTTTTCTTTCAACAAATCGGGATTCGAACCTGCTGTAGCGTGAAATTCTCTTTCCGTGCAGTTAGCATAGACCGCCCCTTTGCCAAAAATTTCAACAGAGAAACAGGAGCTGCATGGGAAACAAAAATCCATTCCCAGCTGGAAGCCGTGCATATCATTATTGGCCTCTGTTACAGAACGATACCATGCAGTATCCACGCCAGTGGTCTCGTACTTTAATTGCTCGTTAATACACTGGTAGCGGTATCCATATAAAAATGAACCGCGGCAAATTCCCCATAATTTTTTCACATTTACCTCAACACCCTGAAGCTTCGAATCCAGCTCTATAAACTGCTTGCAAGACGCGTCCGTATCGGGGTATCCGCCGAAAGGATCATCCCCAAAGTCGCTGTACACAGAAAATAATTGATAATTTTCATCCAGCACATCTTTTGATGAGCTCCAGCAGATTCCCGGGGTCCAGACAATTTCTACGGCCTTGCAGCCCTGCAAGTTGGCCTGACCGATCAACTTGTACCCCCACTTCCAACTGGTATCCAAACTATCGGAGTTCAAGACAATAGGTCCTAAAATCGTATCGGATGTAAAATCGATATTTTCGCTGTCGTCACATTTCTTTAAGTAAAGGGCCTCAGCACCGATCTCAAAGCCGCACACATCCCAGCATAAGGGGTTGAGCTCGGGAAGAAGCATCCCTGCGCATTGCCAGATTCCAAATGCTTGCAATGAATAAGGAAGGCTGGTAACTATAAATAGAAAGAAAATTTTACAATATTTATTCATCTGAACTCCCTGGAAACTCATTTTATGATGAGAATCGTAAATCAAAGCGAAAAAGATTGGAACAAAAATCAAGAGAAAACAAACAGAAAACGGCGCTCAAACGTTCGGTAACATTGCCATTTCTAGTCTGTTATGGCTTAGGGACGATCCTGGGCGCTGGTATTTACGTGCTTGTGGGAAAAGTCGCGGGGATGGCTGGTCCCTACACTCCTTTTTCCTTTATGGCTGCCGCTATAGTCGCAACTTTCACGGCATACTCTTATGCGAAGCTCTCATCGAAATATCCCAAAAGCGCTGGCGAAGCTGTCTATGTCCAAGAAGCGTTTCATAAACAATGGCTCTCCAGGCTTGTCGGCTGGTTGATCATCTTCACGGGAATTGTTTCTGCGGCCACGATTGCCAACGGCTTTGTTGGATACCTGCACATATTTGTTAATATCCCCGACTTTATCGCCATTGTGGGATTGATCCTTTTACTCGGATTCCTCGCTTTTTGGGGGATCGAGGAATCGATGTACGTCGCCGCTATCATTACTCTAGTGGAAATAAGCGGATTGGGGCTGGTAATCTTTGCTGCAGCACCTGAAATGGCCAATTATAATCCTGAATACCCGCCGTTGACCCTTGAATCAACGACAGGAATATTTCTCGGAGCATTCCTGGCTTTTTACGCCTATATAGGATTTGAAGATATGGTCAACATCGCAGAGGAAGTGACTGCACCGGCAAGAACGCTTCCCCTTGCGATCGGAATTTCCTTACTGATCTCTACTCTAATGTATGGTGTCATTTCCTATGCGGCATTGGCATCGATTCCGATTGACGTACTTTCCGAAAGTGAAGCCCCTCTCGCCATCATCGTTGAAAATGCGGGATACTCCCCTAAATTGATCGGATTGATCAGTCTGTTCGCGGTCATTAATGGGGCTCTTGTACAAATCATTATGGCTGCAAGGGTGACGTACGGGATGGCATCGCAAGGGATGATGCATCAGGCTTTTGCACAGGTTCATCCAACCAGACGTACGCCGGCAATTGCCACAGTGGCTGTTACCGTCCTTGTTCTGGTATTTGCATTGATCTTTCCTTTAGTTACTCTTGCAAAGCTGACAAGTTTGATCATTCTTTGCGTATTCTCCCTTGTCAACCTTTCGTATTTTGTCATCAGTCATAAAAGGAACTATGTTTCGCTTACAGGCTTTTTCCTTTGCCTGTTGCTACTCGCGTTGCAGGGATTGGCAAAATAATGATGCTGTATTAATGAACATAAATGTATAGAAATGTATTGACATGACAAGGTTTATTTATGTATAATGATAGTAGGAGAAAGTTTACTTATTCAAGAGAGGGATTTTTTTTTACATCTCACAATAAAATAAAACACCAAAAAGGGGCAGGGGCATGATCCGCGATATTATTTGCCGCTGGGCTATTCTATGCGTATGTTCCCTTAGCATTGGCCTCCCCTCCACGCTATCCTCTGATGCTCCCTTCGAAGAAGGCGTCTATTACGAATTCGATCAAGAAGGTGAGCATTCTGCCAAAGAGCAAGGGACAGAACCAGCGGATGTCCCGCCCCAACCTTTTTTTCAAAAAGATATCGAACGCAAACAGCAATTTGAGGAAAGGGTTCCGAAAAAGAGGAACTATTTCGACAATAGAATCCCAAGAAACCAGATCCCAAGCAATGCAATTCCAAAAAACCAGATTCCAAGAAATCGGATTGAAAAAAGCGCAATTCCCCGGAATACGATAGAAAAAAGCCCTATCCCGAAAAGTTCAATACCCAGGCAGAAGATCGAAAGAAAGCGGATCGAGAAAAGTCCGATGCCAAGAAAACGGATCCCTAAAAGCCCCATACCAAGAAATTAACAAAGTTAACATGAGATCACGCAGAAACACGTAGCGTTCTCTGTGTCCCCCGCGCCTCAGCGTCTCTGCGTTTAGATTTTTCTGATTGTTTGAACGCAGAGACGCTGAGGCGCGAGGGACGCAGAAATTAAACCTTGAAAATACAGAAATTGAGTTACCAACAGATGTTGGAATGACCTATTATAGTACCACTCTACTTGCTCCGTGGTAATCTCTTAACTGACCAGCTGTCTCAGCACATAAGGCATAATTCCCCCGTGCTTGTAGTAGTCCACCTCTACCGGAGTATCCAACCTGACAATGACAGGAACTTTGCGGGTTTCCCCTTTTTTATCAATAACCAGTTCTACCTGCTGCCCTGTCTGGATCTCGCCTTCCAGTCCACTCACGGAAATCACCTCATCACCGGTAATCCCGAGCGATTCAGCGCTGTCCCCGGCCATGAACTGCAACGGCAGAACTCCCATTCCCACCAAATTGCTTCGGTGGATCCGCTCATAGCTTGCAGCAACGACAGCATGCACTCCTAGCAAAGCCGTCCCCTTTGCAGCCCAATCACGGGAACTTCCCATCCCATAATCTTTTCCGGCAAAGACAATTAAAGGTGTTCCCCTCTGATGATATTTCTCACATGCATCAAACAGAGGCATCAACTCACCCTCGGGCATCAATTTTGTCCATCCGCCCTCTTTTCCTTCTGCCATGAGATTTCTTATCCTGACATTGGCGAACGTGCCCCGCATCATGACATTGTGGTTTCCTCTTCGACTTCCATAACTGTTAAACCGTTGTTCATCAACTCCCAGACCGACTAAATATTTGCCGGCCGAAGTATCCGGTTTAAACGCCCCTGCAGGAGAGATGTGATCTGTCGTTACAGAATCTCCATAGACAGCCAGGGGGCGCATCCCTTCCAATACCGGAAGATCGGGCAATTGTCTTTCAAACTTCTCGAAATAGGGTGGGCATTGGATGTATGTGCTAGAGTCTTTCCAGGGGTATTGAAGCCCTGTTCCCACATCAATTTCCTTCCAGACAGGATTGTCCGAGTCCACATTCGTATATCTTTCCAAAAACATCTCCGGTCTCAGAGAACGCTGGATCGCATCGTTGATCTCATCCTGAGTCGGCCAGATATCTTTGAGGAACACTGGATTCCCCTTCTGATCATACCCTAATGGCTCTTTCTCAAAGTCGATATCTACTCTACCTGCGATTGCGAACGCAACCACCAGCGGAGGGGACATGAGAAAGTTCGCTTTGATCGACCCATGGATCCGAGCCTCGAAGTTCCGATTCCCGCTCAAAACACTGGCTGTGATGAGATCAGCCGAGCGGATCGCTTCTTCCATATTGTCGTCCAGAGGGCCGCTGTTTCCAATACAGGTCGTACAGCCATATGCGACAAGATTGAACCCAAGCTTGTTCAGGTATTGCTGAAGATCGCTCTTTTCAAGATAATCGGTAACGACACGTGAGCCTGGAGCAAGACTTGTCTTCACCCGCTCATTGACTCGAAGCCCCTTTTCTACCGCTTTTTTAGCCACAAGACCTGCTCCGACCATCACGCTTGGATTGCTGGTATTCGTGCAGCTTGTAATCGCAGCGATAACAACTGAACCGTGCGTTAAGACAGTATCGCAAACGGTCCCTTCAATTTGAACAGGCTCTTTAGACAGCTTCGGCTCGACATAGGTGATGGGTCGATTCGTGACCATTTCCGCTTCATCCATCTCAGGAATATGGCCGTCTTCACTTTCCAATGACTCTTTGCCGCCTGTTGCATATTCTCCGGAAAGAAGGATCGTTCCGCCTGCATGCACGCAAACTTTTGGCCGTTCGATTTCATCAGCTTTTCCATAACCCCCCTTTTCCACTGGGCTGGTCATCAAATCTTCAAATTTCGTTTTAATGTGGGACAAGTCAATTCTGTCCTGTGGCCGCTTAGGTCCGGATACGCAAGGGGTGACGCTGGAAAGGTCCAGCTCAAGCACTTTCGTATAATCCACCTCCCCTTTTCGCGGAATACCGAACATCCCTTGCGCCTGGAGGTACTCTTTGACAAGCGAAATCTGATCCTCGCTTCGTCCAGTCATGCGCATATATTCGAGACTTTTCTCATCGACTGGGTAAAACCCGATTGTCGCACCATATTCAGGAGACATGTTCGCCATGGTTGCCCTGTCAGCGACTGAAAGGCTGGCAGCGCCGTCCCCGAAGTACTCGACAAACTTGCCTACGACATTCTCTTCACGCAATATCTCTGTGACTCTAAGCGTCAGGTCGGTTGCCGTCACTCCTTCCCTCAAAGTCCCTGACATATGCAGGCCGATCACCTCAGGAGTAGGAATAAAGACAGGCTGGCCCAGCATTGCAGCTTCAGCTTCAATTCCTCCAACTCCCCAGCCAACAACGCCTAAGCCGTTGACCATCGTCGTATGCGAGTCCGTCCCGACCAGTGTATCGGGATAAAGGATATAACCGTTTTCAGTTTCTTTTTTGGAAACGACCGTAGAGATCAACTCCAAATTCACCTGGTGGCAAATTCCGATACCGGGAGGGACAATCTTCAACGTTTGAAACGCCTGCGAGCCCCATTTAAGAAACTCATACCTCTCCTTATTTCGCTCGAATTCAGTTTTGAGGTTGAACATATAGGAGTCCTCTGTTCCGAATCGGTCGACCTGTACCGAGTGGTCAATGATCAGATCGACAGGAACGAGGGGCTCAATTAATCCAGGGTCCATTCCCTTGGCCGCAACCGCTTCCCTCATCGCAGCCAGGTCCACAAGCAGAGGGACTCCGGTAAAGTCCTGCAGCAATACCCGCGCAACAACAAAAGGGATCTCGGCATTCCCGGGTTTCGCCGCATTCCAATTGGCCAACTGCTTAATATTCTCAACGGTAATTTTTTTCCCGTCGCAATTGCGCAAGACGGACTCTAAAACAACGCGGATAGAGACAGGCAGCCGGCTGATCTTACCAATCCCCTGCTCTTCCAATGCGGGAAGTGAGTGATAGTGATGGTCCGATTTTCCGGGAAGCGTTTTTAAGGTATTGAGCGGGTTGGACTGGGACGTCATAGAGCATTCTCCTTTTGTCCCTATTTAACCACTGAAAGGGTGTAAAATCAAGATTTTATCTGTTCGAACCGCCTTAATGCTTCTTCTCGTGCAGCCTTATGCTCGACAATTGGATGAGGATAATTGTCACCCAGGGTCACCCCCCAGGAGCGCAATTCAAGTCCCGGCGCCTCCCATGGTTTATGAACCCACTTAGCTGGAACGTCTTGAAGCTCGGGAATCCATTTTTTGACATAACTCCCCTCAGGATCGAATTTTTCACCCTGAAGAACAGGGTTGAAGACGCGAAAATAGGGTGCGGCGTCAGCGCCTGACCCTGCCACCCATTGCCAGCTCGCTGAGTTGCTGGCCAGATCGGCGTCAACGAGCGTATCCCAAAACCATTCTTCCCCTTTTTTCCAATGGACAAAGAGGTCCTTTGTTAAAAACGAGGCAACGATCATTCGCACGCGGTTGTGCATCCAGCCGGTTTCCCACAGCTGCCGCATGCCGGCATCGACAATCGGATATCCTGTCATTCCCTTTTTCCAGAGCTTCAGGTCCTTCGTTTTGTTATCCCACTTAAAATCAGTAAACTTCTCAACAAATGGACGTTCCGGCAAATGGGGAAAATGCCAAAGGAGATGATACGAAAACTCACGCCATCCAAGTTCGCTGGCAAAATGGTTGGGGCCGGGTTTCCGCCGATCGGGAATCTTGTTCCAAATCTGACGGGGGCTGATATGGCCAAAATGCAGGTAGGGAGATAAGCGGGAAGTGTTGTCCTCCGCTGGCAGATCTCTTGCGGATTTGTAGTCGTCAACAGCATCCTTGAGAAAGCGATCCAAAAGTTTTTTCGCGCCTGACTCGCCAACTTCCCAGTGATTGAGAATTTTTTCTCCCCACTTGGGAGAAAACTCAAACGTTTCAGATTTAAGATTGAAATAATCGGCCTCAGGAGCAGGCAGCGGTTTGTCCGGTTCGATCAGTTCAACAGATGTCTTCCAAAATTGTGTAAACACTTTGAAGGGGGTCCCCTTCTTTGTGCTCACTTCCCAGGGTTCAATTAACAACGATCCATTGAACGACTTGACCTCGACATCCTCGGATTCAAGAAACCTCTCGAGATCTCGGTCCCGTTTGCGTGCAAAAGGCTCATAGCATCGGTTCCAGAAGACACGTTGAGCTCCTGTCTTGTTTAATACCTGTTTAAAGATCTCTATCGGATTTCCTGTGAAGACTGCTAAAGGCAACTCCTTGCGGATTTCCTTGAGACAAGAAGCCAGCCATGCCTGTTGCGCTCCCCCCATCTTCCATGGACCGGGGTAATGGGTATCGATAATGTACAGGGGAAGGATGGGCGCCCCGTCTTTGGCCGCTTCGAACA
>CAZWOB010000040.1:0-19057 GCA_964635295.1 uncultured bacterium | reverse complement strand
CAAAGATCACAGAGATTATACAAGTAATACTTTGATGAAATATCGATTTTTGTTAATGAACTGAATTTCAGTAACTTAAGAAAAGTTACTCAGGAGACCAGAGAGCTCACTGAGAGGATGCCTCTGTACCCCGATCTTTTATCTCGGTGTTCTTCGTGATCTCGGCGGTAAAA
Source organism: uncultured bacterium (assembly GCA_964635295.1). Taxonomy (GTDB): domain Bacteria; phylum Chlamydiota; class Chlamydiia; order Chlamydiales; family Waddliaceae; genus Waddlia. Next base: position 18,884 of record CAZWOB010000040.1, on the reverse strand, counting down.
ATATTATTAAATTGAATCGATTGACTGTAATGCTAATAATGCAGACATAACCTATTTGACAGAATTAAATTATTTATTATATAATATGGTATGTCATTTTTACAATTGAGGAAGGATGGAAAAACTCATTTTTGATATTCAAGACCAGCTCACTGAGCCTTTCATGAAGGAAATTGAGCGTCACTATTTCGAGCATTTGAAAGCGAATGAGATACCCAAGGGCGCTTTAGGGTCGCCGGACTCGATATTGAAGGAAAGAGTTAAAAAAGACATGGAGGAGTTCAAGGACCAGATTTTAGGGAGGGAAGAGCTTTCCTTGATGGAAAATGGATTCGACCTTGCTTTGAAAAATCTGAATAAGCTGCCAAATGCAGATAACATTGCGAAAGACCTGCAAGAAGCGGGAGAGCGTTTCACTTCTCAAGAGGAGCCTTCCAATGACGAAATCCCGTTCTTTTATGAAACCTTGTTGGAAATGTTCGGATTGAGCGAGGAAACATTTGACGGGTTTTACACAATCGCATCAGAGTTCTTCAATGAAGGCAGGTATGATGAAGCGTTGAGCATCTTTTTGATACTGACCAACCTCAGCCATCTCTCTTTCGAGCCTTGGCTTGGACAGGGAATCTGCTGGCAGAAAAGAGGAAACAACCTTGAAGCGATCCGATCATTCGCGATGGCATCTCTCGTCAATTACGAACACCCCGCTCCTCACCTTCATACTGCGGAGGTCTATTTATCAACAGGTGATAAGGAGACCGCCAGGAAAATCCTCGACCTCACATTGAAAGAGTGCGACAAAGACCTTTTGAAGGCCTACAAGGACTTTGACATCTATCTCAAATCAAAACTTAAGGAAAAATAGTTATGGCAAACGATGTATCGCTAACAGTCGGTGGAGGCGCTCCTATTCGTGACCCTGCTGCTGTTGCAGGCAGTTCTTCTTCACGTGTACGCCCCGACTACCCACTCCCCCCCACGCCGACTCGAGCAAGCTCTACCGCTGTTGATGCCAACGCAAGTCGCATGGCAACCACCTCTGCAGATCCCATCTACAAAGGGATAGGAGAAGCCATTACGCGCCAGCTCACCGGGTTTTCTCCAAAAGAGATAAAAAAAGGATTTCAGGAATCGTGGCAAAAAGACAAAAAACATGGCAATATTTTGAGAGGGCTGAAAATGGCAGGTCGATGTGTCGGTTTTGCAGCAGGCTCTTTGATCAACGTGACAGGAAGATTAGCGGCATTTACTTTCGGTGCTGGAATTTCCCTTACTGCAGGTGTCCTGCAATTCATTTTCACTCCAAAAAAATCGTTCAAAGAACCGGCAAAAATTATGGAAAATATCGTGGGTTTTGGAGCGATTGGTATTGGAGGAGGTGCCGGGATCTCCTGGATAGGAATGAAGCTGAGCAAATGCACGACAGGAATCAAATTTGAAGAGGGAAGCGATGGCAAGAGGCCATCAACTTTCGAACGTTCAGCCATGGACAGCGCTATCCCGGGTCTTGTCGGCGTTGCCATAGGAGCGGGAGTGTGCTGCCTTTATCCTGCGATGTGGCAAAAATCGGTATTTGAAGACACACCTCAGGCTTTTACTGACGCTCTGCAAGGGACACAAAGCAGAGGAGCAGACCAAACGCCCGGTGTTGACGATAGGGCTTTTATTGATGATGAATCATCAATTGATGATGATGATGACTACTTTGCTCCTGGTGTTGATGTTGGCCGAACTGATCAACCCGATGGAATCAGGACCGACGACGACATTTTACAGTGATGAATCCTCTGTAGATTTTGATTAATCTTATTACACCCCTTATTAAATCTTTAAGTTTTAGTGATATAGTAATAGATATTTGAACAAATCAATCAATTTCTATGAGCATTATCACAGATCTGCACAGAACAGTCAGCGATCAGCTGAACGCTTATCCCGACCATAAATTCTCTCACTTGATCAACGATTTAAAACAACAGTTAAAAGATCCCTCTCTTTCTCCTGATTTGAAACGGGAAGTCGCGGAAAGAATCGCTATTATCGAAAGCAAGGGCAGAGATAAAAGATCAAATGAAAATCTGCAGCTGCTCGTGTTGGGGGTTTACGAACTAGGGCTCAGTTGTATTTTTGGACCAATTGGCGCGGGGATCGGCACGCTGACAACAAGCCATCAGAGACGATCAATACAAGTTAACCGAGATTTCAAAGTCCAAAAGGCGCGAAAGATCGGAGGAAGAAGAGTCGCTCAGAAAAAAAGACGCGCGTCCAGGTCACCGAACAAAATAGACAATACAAGCATCCGAGACGGTGCATTCTCTTATATTCTTGCAATCGGTTGGGCAGTTACCGTCACTCCTGCAGTTTGCCTTGCCGGAAGGGTCTGGAGTTCATTGGGTAGATAATGTTATTTCGTAGCGTTCACGAGTGCTTGGGTAACTCGAAAAAGCTCCAGAAAGACTGTCAAAAACTGCATGAGAATCCCCTCTTCTTCTATCCAGCTCTTTTTGCGCTTCTTCTGCAATCAAATACCGCTTAAACAAACTCTTCGCTCCTTCACGCGCTCTTTCAGAACCTTGAATGGCGCGTGTGTCAGCATTGCGCTCTGCCTGTCGACTTGCTAAAACCTGGGCACATCTGCTTAGAACAACTGTTACTGCTGCAATACTCATGAATGAGGTCTCTTTAAAAATACGGCTAAAGATTGCTTGAGCCAAAACTGTAACAGTCAGAACTAATGCAAACATTTTTACATTGTCGTCATGTTGGCAGTGCCCGGCGATCTCATGCGCCATGACAAAGCGCAGCTCCTCATCCGATAGCATCAAACGACAGTGTTGATGCAGCCCGATAATCCCTTCCAGTTGCAAGGTCTCGAGTTCACGCGTTCGTTGCGTGATTTTTGCCGGAATATCGGAAAATTGATCGATTCGTTGATGATAGGCTTCTAGAAAATACTTGTTTTTATCCCATTGACGCTCGACAAGCCCTTGAAGAATGGAGACGCTGATTCCGATCACAGGATTGGCCTTTGTCCCATAAAATGTCACAGAACCTCGAGAGTCGGCAACAACGGACAGATCTGAGGAAACTCCTTCAAACGATTCGATGATCGCTTGAATTCTAGATAATTGCTCTCTCTGTCCAGAACTAACGGGTGGAGAATTTAAAAATTTATGGGGCAAAAAAATGGATCCCGCTCTTCTGCAAAGAGTCCAGGCATGTGATCCTACAAGAAAAGCGCTCATGGAATACCTGAATCATCCCTCTTGCGAAATGTGCATAGAGGGATGACGTGGACTATTTAGTCGCGAGATCTGGCGCGGTCGCCGCCGTGGCGTGGACGCTCTTCCATCGGCTTAGCTTCGTTGACTACAATGTTGCGGCCTTCAAAACTGCTTCCGTTGAGTTCTTTGATCGCAGATTCAGCACCATCTTTGTCTGCGAACTCGACAAAACCGAATCCTTTAGACTGACCGGTAAAACGGTCTGTGATGATCTTTGCGCTAACGATTTCGCCAAAAGAACCAAAATAGTCTCTTAGCTGATCTTCTGATACTCGGTAAGATAAATTTCCTACATAAAGTTTCATGACTTTCTCCAAAATAAAAAAAAATTAACGTCTTCACTTTACGGGAAATAAAGAGATACCTTCTAACCGAGACAGAAAAGACAAACAATTTCTCCAAATCACCTTTTGCGATTTGAATTAACACTATTAATAATAGGCGATATAATTGATTTCAAGCTAGAAAAAAATCTCCTCGAATAGCAATACCGGGAAGAATCTTTACTGTTTTTTGCTCGCGCGGAAAATACGCTCGACCCAGACGTCCTCGCTTTTTTGTCCCTGCATCATAAAATACACTAAAATAATGGAAATTCCGAGAGCCGGACTGAGGACAGCGACCAGGAGGCCAAGAGCTGTGACCAGCATCTTACTGTAAGTAAACCAGATCACTTTAGTCCGCTGTTTAAAAGCGTCCCATTGGAACAATGTCAAGATATTAACACCCAGGAAGAATAGAAGAAACGGAGTGGCAAGTAAAAGAAAAAACAGAATAAACAAGGAACAAAAGAGACAGACAACGCGTACAGAGATCGGGTAACTCCTGGCCCCCATTTTTTCATACGAGTGCTGAAATTCTTTTTGAAACCCGCCGAATTCACGCCCCGGCTCATAGTCTTCGGTCTCAACATAAATAGTATCAGGCTCTTTGAGCTCTTTTCTGCTTTCTTTTTCTTCCTCTTCCATATCGATTCCGTTATTTTTTATGTTTGATCTTATTAAACCCATTGAGCGCCGCGACGCGGTAACCTTCCGCATACGTGGGATAGTTGAAAATGTGGTCGATAAAATAGTCGATCTTCGCCCGGAAGCTGATCGCCATTTGCCCCACGTGAATAAACTCCGTCGCCCCCCTGCCGATGGCGTGCACACCGAGGATCTCCAGAGTTTCGGCATGGAAAACGATCTTGATCAGTCCGGTGGAACCTCCTGCAATGTGGCTTCGGGCGATCTCGTAATAATACGCCCTTCCAACCTCGTAATTGAAGCCCATCTCTTTCATTTTATCTTCAGTATAACCGCAGCTTGAGATCTCCGGTATCGAATAGATGCCGATGGGATAAAACGCGGGAAAATGGTGCGATTCGGCGCCAAGTGCATGCCGGGAAGCCAGCCGCCCTTGCTCCATGCTGGTGGAAGCCAGACTTGGTCCGCCGATCACGTCCCCGACTCCGTAAATATGCGGCTGCTGTGTTTGAAATAGAGCGTTGACGACCAGATATCCCCAATCGTTGGTCTTAAGACCTGCATTCTCAATGTGAAGGCTCTCGACATTCGCCGTTCTTCCAAGGGCAAAGAGCAGCTTGTCCGCTTCCATCACGGTCTCATCCTCAAACTCTACGACAGCGCGATCTTCGACCCTTGAGATCTTCTTTGGTATCTTTCCTCCATGGAACTTCAAGCCGATATCAGTAAGCGCCGTCTGAAGATGAATACCGATCTCTGAGTCCAGAAATGGCAGGATATGATCCTTCTTATCGATAATCGTCACCTGTGTCCCCAGAGCCGAGAAGAAGCTGGCATATTCCGCACCAATCACCCCTCCGCCTAAGACGAGCAAACTTTTCGGAATACTTTCTATCCGCAGCAAACTTGTCGAGTCCAGGATCACTTCATTGTCGAATGGGATTTCGATCGGTTTGCGGGGCTTCGAGCCCGTCGCAATGACAAAGTGCTCGGCCCTGATCTGATACAGCATGCGGTACTCCTCATCGATCACGACGACCATATGAGGATTTTCAAACCGCGCTGTCCCCTGGATTAAGCGGATCCTGTTCCTTCTAAACTGGCGGTAAAGCATACTCTTCTCATCATCGATCACGCGTTCCAATCGATTTTGCAGATCGGTCATCCCGATCTCGTCCTTGGGAAGCCTTCCCCCAAAGAACCGCCTCTCATGAAATCGCGTCAAGTCAATGATCGCTTCGCGAAACGTCTTGGAAGGAATTGTACCGGCAAACAGACAACTGCCACCGGGATCAGCCGCTTTTTCGATCACGACCACCTGCTTCCCAAGCTTTGATGCCTGGATAGCAGCTTTCTGCCCGGCTGGACCGGAGCCGATGACGACCATGTCAACTGTGATCTCTTCCATTTAACGCCTAGTTCGTGTGCTTATTATGAATATACTTAATTTTTTCTGACTTTGCAATGCAACAAAATTACCCTCTTAGCATTATAATATATTTTTGATTTTTTTAAAAAAATATGATATAATTTAGATATATAAAGGGTTTAGTGCCATGGGTAAGACAAATTATTCCAAAGTTGAAGAGGCGTTCACCGAAGGCCTCTACAAAATGAAAGTGAACAAAATTCTGGAAGACTCCGAGAGAAAAGGAGAAGAAAAGGAAACCCTTCATCCCGCGCAAAAATTCATCGCCGTCGTTCAGGAACTCAAATGGATGAAGAAGACAGACCCTGATATTCATAAGAACATCAAGATCAGCAAAAAAGAAATTGCTTCGCTTACTGAAATTATCAAGAAACGTCGCAATAGCTTAAAGGATTCAGAAGTTCAACGGATTGATGAGCTGATGAACATGATCAAAAAATATAAAAAGAAAAAAATGCCTAAAATAGAAGATGAAGATCAGATCGAAGAGGAAAGCGATCGTCATCACTATAAAAGGCATAACGTGAGCGAAAAATGGCTTCCGCTCGACGTTCCGAGAAATTAAATCTTATGTCCTTCTGCGCGCAGTTTACGAACAATCGGGCCGATACCCACTTTGTCGATCGTTCTTAGCGCTGAGGTTGATAATTTCAGGGTAATGAATCGTTTTTCTTCAGCAAACCAAAGTCTTTTTTCCACAACATTCGGCTTGAATGTACGACGTGTTTTACCTGTGATATTCAGACCGATCCCTTTCTGCTTTTTGGCAATTCCGCGAATGCTGTATTTGTTACCGCGCTTTGTCTTTTTGCCTGTCACTTGGCACTTTGGCATGACTACTCCATAAATTCTTGTGATTTTGTAGCAACATCTTAGCAAATCCCCTCTTAAGAATCAACCCTGAAACCTCATTTTCTTGAACCCGGGATCAGGACACGATCACAAATTAAAAAGAGCCTAAAATTGGAGATTAAAACACCCGTTCGCTTTGACAATTAACATAGCAGTCGCAAAGATCAAGAATAAAATTAACTCTTTATACCTTTGTGCCTTGAGTGAGCAAAGCGAACGGGCGTTTACTATTTTTAGGAAATTTTGCTGCCCGGTGGAAGGGTGTCCACTGTCAGAAGCTCCATCAGCTTTCCATCACTGCCGCACAAGACCATCCCCTGGCTCTCAACCCCCATTAATTTGGCCGGCTTGAGGTTCGCCACAATCACCACCTTTCGTCCCACCAACTGGTCCGCCTGGTAATGCGGCCGGATGCCTGACACAATCGTCCGCTGTTCCTCTCCAAGGTCAACCTGAAGCTTGAGTAATTTATTGCTCTTCTGGATCTCCTCCGCAGATAAAATCTCGCCAACACGCAGGTCCAACTGCTTAAACTGTTCAAACTCCAACAATTGATCGTCTCCTTTTTGATTTTTAGACATCGCGTGCAGTTTGGCCAGCTCCTTTTCAACCTGCTCATCTTCAATTTTCTGGAACAGGATTTGCGGTTTTCTCAATTGCTGTCCTGTCGGGATCGGGATTTCTACGCCCGCCTGCCATCCAAGGTCGCTCATAGAAGTCTCATACCCCAGCATTTCCCAGAGTTTGTCCGCAGTTTCAGGAAGGATCGGAGAAGAGATCACCGCAAGCGCCTTCAGACAATCCAAACAGCAAGCCAACGTTGTCTCCAGCTCCCCCCGCTTTTCAGGGTCCTTGGCGAGCTTCCATGGCTGCTTGCTGTCAAAATAGACATTCCCTTTCTGCGCAAGTTCCATCACCACCTGGCAAGCCTTCCGCAAAGAAAATGAGGAGTAGCACTCCCTTGCCTGTTCAACAAGCGTCCCGATACTCTTTAAGAACTCTTCATCGATTTCCTGAAGCTGTCCTTTTTCAGGAACCCGGCCCTCGACATTTTTGTGGCTGAACACCATGATCCTGTTCGCCAGGTTTCCATATTTTCCCAAAAGGTCGCCGTTGCACTTGTTTTGGAAGTCTTTCCAGGTAAATTCCGAATCGGAGGTCTCAGGAGCGTTGGCGGCGATCGCGTATCGGATTTGATCGGCCGTATAATGCTTGAAAAACTCGTCCAGGTCGATGTACCACCCTTCCGATTTACTAAACTGTTTGCCCTCAAGCATGTAAAACTCATTGGCAGGGAGTTGGTCGACAAGTTTGTACGGTTGGTTCTGGCCCATCGTCATCGCAGGGAAAATCGCCGCATGGAAAGGGATATTGTCCTTTCCGATAAAGTTGACCAGCGTCGTTCTCTCATCGCACCAGTACTCTTTCCACTTTTCCGGATCGCCGCTCTTTTGCGCCCATTCCATCGTCGATGAAATGTACCCGATCGGCGCATCGAACCAGACATAGAGCACTTTCCCTTCCGTATTCGGAAGAGGTACAGGCACTCCCCATTTAGAGTCGCGGGTGATCGCTCGTGGGCGAAGATCTTTGATATACCCTTTCACAAAGTTCACGACATTGGGCTTCCAGTCCTTGCTGTCCAGCCACTCGGTCAACCGCTCTTTGAAAAGCTCCAGTTTAAGGAACCAGTGCTTGGTGGGTTTGCGCACCAAAGGCGCGTTTGTCAATTTGGACCGAGGATTTTTTAAGTCGGTCGCTTCATAGCTTGCACCGCACTGCGGGCATTCATCGCCCCTTGCCTGATCAAACCCGCATCCGGGACAAGTGCCGACAACATACCGGTCAGCAAGAAAACGGTCGTCCTTCTCTGAGTAGAGCTGATCGGTCACCTTCTCTTCAATGTAGCCGTTTTCCAGCAGGTCTTTGAAATATTGATGGACGGGCCCTTGATGCCCTTCCCAAGTGGTCCTGGAATAATGGTCAAAAGAGAGGTTGAGCTTTTGAAAAAGCCCCTTGATCACTTCGTGATAAAGATCGACATGCTCTTTAGGCGTCCGTCCTGCGATCTCAGCGCTCAATGTGATCGCGACTCCATATTCATCCGAGCCGCAGATATAAAGCGTGTCATTGCCGATCATCCTTTGAAATCTGGCATAGCAGTCGCCAGGAAGATATGCTCCCGCAATATGTCCGAAATGAAGGGGGCCGTTGGCATATGGCAAGGCGGATGTGATTAAGACTTTTTCTCGATTCATTGTTCAACTCAATATTTACTATCAATTCCAGGTAGGTACCTCTCGATCGGCTTTTGGACGATCAATACCTCCAACTCAGTTTCAGGCACTCTTTTCCACCCCATCAGCACTCCGGTTTTCAGATCGACGTAAAGCGGGCCTGGGGTCATATACGCGTAGTCTTTTTCCACTTTTCGAGGAGATGGCGTCGGAGAGGAAAAATCAACCTGAAACCCCTCCAACGATTCGTGAATGTCCATGATATGAAGCTTTTGCACCTCCGTCAAACTCCCCCAGGAAACAAAATTCCCGGGATAGCGCTTAGAGATAAATTCCCAGTCGACTTTAATCGTCCCGTACCAATTCACCACATCGGGGAAAATGCGGCCGGTCTCCCGACAGACTGCCGCCTTTCGCAGATCGAACATTCGGTTGTGGTACTCGTGCATGTCATAAAGAAAACGCAGCACCTTCTCAACAGTCAACCAATGGATGTCTGCTCCACTCCTCAACGGCCTCCCGGTATATGGGGAAGGACAGGTGGGATTGCGGGAGATCCACCAATTAAAAACCGAGACAGCCACCAGCCCGATCAGAACCAGGACAAGGAACGCCCCGAAATAGACAATTTCCTGATAGGAGATGGCTGCGATCAACATTAGTCAGATAGGACTTCCTGAGTTTCCTCTTCTTCTTCTAAGAGCTCCTCATCCTCTGATTCATCTTCATCTTCATCTTCATCTTCATCATCGCCTTCCAAATCCACGACATCGATCTTCAACTCTTCAATTTCTTTTGTTTCCTTTTTAACTGAAGGTTCGATAAATACATCTTTTCCTTCTGCGATCTCTTCTAATATCAGTAAGGCGGGATTTTCCGTATTCAGCTTAACCCTGGGCTCCCGGCCCGTCTGTATCATATTGGTCGCAAGTCCGATCGCATAGTTCACCAGATCGAACTGGTTCCCGAACTTCTTGCTGATCTCTTCATTTGTCAAATTGTCGATAATGTCCATCTAGACTCCTTTCATTGTATATTAACTTTATGTTCTTCAGCGATGATGATGCTTCTCAAGACCTGATAGGCTGTTTGCAGATCGTTATTCACAAGCCGATAGTCGTACTCGTGGCTCTTCTCAACTTCTTTCCTCGCCCATGCAAGCCTTTTCTCAATCACTTCATCACTTTCTGTTCTCCTTTCAAGCAGCCGCCTGCGCAGCTCCTCGAATGAAGGAGGACTTATAAAAATATAGACGGCAGGATACCGCTCTTTGAGCTTTAACGCTCCTTGCGTATCGATAACCAGTACAACGTGGTAGCCTTTTTCCAGCCGGCTTTCCACCCACTCTCTGGAAGTGCCATAGAGGTCGCCATAAATATCGGCGTACTCCAGGAACTCCCCTTCCGCAATTTTCTGTTCAAACTCCTCGCGCGAAATAAACCGATAATGGACGCCGTCCACCTCATCTTCACGCGGTCTGCGCGTCGTATAGGACACGCTCTCCACAACATTGGGAAATTCGTCCACCAGCATGTGGGCCAATGTCGTCTTTCCCGTCCCGGCGGGAGCGCTGATGATAAAGACCCTTCCCTTTTCTAGATTTCCGAGCACCTGAGGCCGTTTATTCGACATTTTGCACCTGTTCCCGAATCCTTTCGATCTCCGTTTTCATTTCCACAACAAGTGCTGCGACCCGAAGGTCCTGCGCTTTCGAACCGATCGTATTAACCTCGCGCTGCATCTCCTGAAGGATAAACTCCAACGTTTTTCCCACCGGCTCCCCGTTGCCGTTCATTTTAGAGCCGAACTGTTCCAAATGAGAACTCAAACGGGTGATTTCTTCTTCAATGTCCACTTTTTCCGCAAACAGGCACGCTTCCCTGAGAAGCCTCTCTTCAAGCTCGTCCCCTTCTTCCATCACTTCTGACAAGGTTTGCCTGAGCTTTTCCCGGTTTCGCTCTCTCACCTCCGGCGCAAGAGCGCTTACCTCGGTTAAAAATTTACCTAAGTTTGACAGCCTCCCCTCAAAATCCTGCTTGATCGCGGCCCCTTCCTGCTTTCTCATGTTCACTGCATCCTGCAATGCTTTGTCCAATGTTTCAAGAAGTAATTGCTCCCATTTCCCTTCAGATTCCTTTTCCGAGGAAAATTGAAAGATATCCGGCATTTGCGCGAGTACATTGAGATCGATCTCGCATGCGATATGCAGGTCCTTTTCCATCAGTTCCCATGCATCTTTGATCTGTCTGGCCAAAGGCAGGTTCGGTTTGACGGAGACCGGAGTTTCCCCTGTATACTGAACGGACACCTTGACGGAAACTTTTCCCCTCTTGACTCCTGAAGAGACCCGTTGCCGCACCTTTGTCTCAAATGAAGAGAATTCTTTTGGGAGAAGAACGGCCAGATCGAGAAATTTCCGGTTCAGCGACTGCACTTCGACCGTGATCATTCCAAGGGGGGATTTTATTTCTGCGCGGCCATAGGCCGTCATACTGTTTAACATTGATAAATCAAGACAAAGTTACTGGTTACTATGATCTTATATAGCATTCTTTAAAAAAAAACCAGCAATTTGTAGGAATTTTGCAAACTCTCCCCCTTCAAAACATCTATTTAAGCATTATCTTAATAAACCGTTTATAAAATTAAAATAATAAATTTACATAAAATAAATATTTGTTATAATTAAAATCGAAAGGTTTTTATATTTCCGGAGGAGAAAAATGACCACACCAGGTTTCGACTATAATCCGCGCCGCGATCAGTTGCTTAAACAAACGGAGGGAGCGAAAACTTGCAAGCTCTTCTTTGATGAGGTGAGCCAAGCTGGCGAAACGAGAGAGCTTACCAAAACACAGCGTGAGTTTATACTCAAAACGATCGACAATGATATAGCGCTTTCAACGGACAGGGACCACCATATCAAAGTCGAGATCATCAGCGACTCCGAGTTTACGATCATCATCGACAATACTGACAAATTCCACATCATCCAACGAAAAAAAGAAGAAGGAGCTGAGGCAGCAGAACCAAGTCCTGTCATCGTGGTCCAGGAGAGAATCAAGGTAAAATCCTTTGCCAATTCGGTCAGAGAGTTCTTTCAGGCCATCGCCAATCTTTTCTACCGGCCGACTTACCCCTCCAAATTATTAAAACAACGATCTCATCGAGAAGCAATCGGTCAAGACTACCGCGCGCTTCGAAAAAGTTTTGAAAATGGACAGCAGTGGATCAGCTCCGCAAAAAGCATACAAATGTCTGCCGAAGATATGGATAAGCGGAAGGAAATGGAGAAGGAAGTCACAAACTTGATCGGCAATGCAAAAAAAGTGGAAAGAGCTTTAGGGGCCAAAAATCAAACCCAGGAGATGGATAAGCTCGCCAGAGAATTTACCGCACGAATCACCGAACTGAGAAATCCACAAGATAACCCTGTCGTCATTCCCGTCGGGTACCGCAATCAGGACGGATCTTTACAGCCTGTCATGCTCCGTTTTTTCATAAATGAAGAAAGTAATCTTGTTCTTGAAATTTACGCAGACACTTACGAAGGAAAGGGAAAGGTCGCACCTCTGCACAGGCGAGAGTTTGACCCAAGCCATAAACCGGGCGACATCAAAGAAGTCCTCGATGCTGCTTTGAAACCCCTGGTCACAGGAAGTACGCACACAGCAGCCCTGAAAAAGGCGGCAAAGCCGAACGAAACGTTTGCAGCAATGACAGACAGTCAAATCACCCCTGTATTGGAGGATGCGATAGCCGGACTTCCCAAGCGTGAAAGCGCGACTGAAAAAGCGGCAACTGCACCTCCTGGAACGCGCACGACGAGCTTGACATTCGAGCAGTTTCTCCGATCAGTTGACCGATCAATGGGAGATAAATGGACAGAAACCACATCGGAAGATCAAAAGTGGAAAAGACAACCCTCTACCCCTTCAGAACGTGTCGTTGGATGGTTCAACCATTTACTGGGAAGCGAAGAGAACAAACTCTCACGAAATGAAAAGCTTAACCTTCTCTTTTTCCTCACAGAAGACTATGTCCAGGACCAGCTCCGTCAGCTTGAGCGCAGACCTCCCCTCTTTAAAAAACCAAGCCCTGAGAAACAACTTGCCATCTACAAAAATGTCGCCGGACAGATTGCCCACATGAGGGAACGAATAGCTGTCAGCCTAAATGGTGACAATCCCTTAGACAATCGGGCTATTCCACAATCCTTAAAAGATGCTGAGGCGCTTTGCCTTGAACGGATCAACCACCTGGAAGATAAAATCCTTGAAAACAAGCGTGCAGGAGCTTCAGAAGCCTTGTCTCGTACACATTCTGCAGAAATTTCAGGAGTTCGCGTTGGAAATGTCGAGATCGCACCGCCGGTCGAGCCGGTAGTTGCGCAAGTTGAAGCAGCCGATGTCGATAGACTGGATGAGATTGCGTGGGCTGCGGGATGGAGAGAAAACCTTGAACAGTTGAAAGAACTATTGAGCCCGGAGCAGGCATCCCTGGAGCGAGGCAGACAGATTATCCGTGAATTTGTCCGTATCCAGGAACGCAATGGAGAACGGCTTCAAGCTGCTGAGAATGTTTTAAACGCACAATTGATAAAAGCTAAAAAATATACCGATCTGAATGAAGATGAACAAACCGCACTGATTAAAACAATCCTAAATTCAACCATCGATCTTTCGGTTGAACAAAAATCCTCACTCGGGCGAGCCCTTGATAATTCAGTAGGTGCACCGGATATACAAGCTGTCCTTGAAGCCGCAGACGTGCAAGCTGCAGTCGCACAGTTTGTCGTAAATGGGGAAGAGAAGTTACAGGATCTGAGAACAAAACAGGCAGCGCTTGAAGGACTGGACCTGCAGGAACTTGTCAATGAAGGCAGTTTAAATGAAGCTAAACTTGAGGAAGTCATTAAAGCTGTCGTCGACAGCATGGCCCCATCGGGACTTGACACTTTAAAAAGAATGGGAATCCCCTCTGAACAACTCGTTTCCATTATCAAGCAACTGCTCATTTCCCCTCATATGGTCCCCTATTATTCCAGAACTAAAGACTCCATGAGGCTCGATAATTTTTTCAAAGCATTCCACAAGGCAATCGATCCTCAACTCGCGAGCGGTTCGGAATTCAGTCCAATATCAGAAGATCTCAGAGCTTTACTCGATCTACGTCAACTTTTGCCAAAAAAAGAAATGGATGCAGAGGTCGAAAATCTATGGAAAGAACAGATCAATGAGAGAAAAAGAAGCGGGATTGACCTGGTAAGAGGGGAAATCGACAAATTTATTGAATCTGAATCACGGGGAATAACACTCTGTAATGAACAAATCGAGCGCTATGAAGCAGAACTTACAGAGCCTGGCGCTAATATAGAGGAACTCAACCGGAGGCATAAACGACAAACGGAATTAAAAGAGGTAAAAGAAGCGACTATCACTCTTCTTCAGAGAATCAGATCAGCGGACACAATAGATCAGATGGACGCTGAATTAAAGGCTGCGATGGAGGGCATGAGAAGTGAACATTCAGCTTTAAAAGAAGGAAACGCCGGATCCCCGGATATCCCCAAATTGGAACAAGTGTTGGAAAATCTGGAAAAATCGCTCTCGCCAAAAGCGAGAAGTGGAAGCGATTTAAGAATCATACAAAACGAAAAAGTTCTTGCTGAAAAGCTGGACCAACTCATTGAGATGCCTGAGATATATAACCCCGGCAATCTCGAAGGTCTTCAAGCGCCGCCCGACCTTTCGCAGTTGGACACAGGTCTTTCAGACTATAACGTTCAATTCTGTGCGAGAGTCAATCAATTGTCTGCCCAGCTGCAGCAACTCAGTGAAGCAGCGGCAAGGGAACCTGATATCATCAAAAAACAGGCGATGTACGAAGAGATCAAAACGAGGTCCATCCAACTCCTTCGATTGCTTCCACCTCCAGGAACAGAGGGAACGCACCAAACCCCCTCTATCTGGCGATCGTTAAACTCCGAGCAGCGCGCTGAAATGCGAAAGCATGTACAGCAACTGGAACATCACATCTGGGAATCTCAACTGCGCTTGTCGAAAACCGACCTGACAGGAACCGAGAAGTTTTTAATGATCAAGGGACAGGCGATCGGAATGGCACTCATCCGTGAAGACGTCAGAGACCAAAAATCGTATCTGGAGCAGTTCTTAACCGACCTTCTCCTAAAAGACCCGGATAGTTTTAACGCATTTTCAGAAATGGAAGGGATCACAGTCAACGAAGCTGCTGGCAGGGTTGAGATCAACCTGAAGGAAATGAATACAAAACCGTCAAAAAATACGATGATCACACTGTCCAATTTCATCGTTGAAGCTCAAAATCAGTCGGATCGATTAAGAAAAGTCATTTTTGAGTTCGATTCCTCAGTTCCTGTCCCGGAACAGGACCGGGCATTGATACAGTCAATTATGGAAAAGCACCTGACCAGAACAGGAGAAGCGAGCTTTGCCCAAAATGGCATTACCTGGAACGCTGACGATCAGGAACTGACGATCGACTGGGATGCACCCGAGTTAGATTGGAATAAAATCACCGGTTCAATCAGAGATGGAAGCATCTTGTTGAATGACTATCCACCAATGAATCCCCAGCTCCTCGTAATGGATGCCTATACACTCGACACACATAGTCTGAATATCACCCTGACCCAGGACCTGACAACATGCCTGTCATTAGATCCCGCCCTGGAAAGGGAACTGCAAGCGGTCTATCATTTCATTGTCATGGACCAAAACCGTGGTATTGAAGACTACTTACGTCCAGAAGGCAAGCACAGTGAAAACAACTCTGACGTCCGGGCTCCATTTTTGGGACACCTTGTCAAAGGTTCAGTGCTTAACCCTCCTGGAAATCCCGCCAATTTAGAGCTTCATCCTTCCGAGATCTTTAAAACCCTCGATCGCGACAAAAGAATGCTTCTGGAATTTTTAACTGGAAGAGGATCATCCGAACAGGCGGTGAATTTCGAACCGCTAACTCGTGAAGTGAAAGAGCAGCTGGATATCCTCGACCGAGAGAGTTTCACAAGTCCAAGCGGTGCCATCAGTTGGAACAAAGAAACTGGCGAATTAGTCATTGATTGGGAGAGCTCAGAATTGGAACGGCCGCTTCTTCTGGAGATCGCAAGGGAAAGCTCCCATCAGATCAGAATGCAGCTCGACTTGCTTGAAATTGTGGATCAAACAATAAAAAATGAACTGTATCTGTCCACAGCATCCGATCTCGCTTTTACCCTGTACGATACGCAAGATTTACAGCCAACAGGCCGTTCATTTGTGCAGTCGAATCCCCTGCTTTTTTTAGGCAGGCAATCTCCCATCGATGTCGTTGTCAGCAATACCCAGGTAAGTGACTACAGTATCGAAACAGCGACGGGAGAAAAACTTTCTGAGATTTATGTTTTTGGAAAATTGGGTGAATGCGACCAGAGGACATTTGGCTATGAACAATGGATTCGAGAAGGTGAAGCTCATTTATATGTGAAACCTAAAAAACCTTTTCTCCCAGTGGCAAACCAAGGTAAGCCAGTTAAGAAACAAGACGATCGATCACAAAGACTACCGGACATCAGAGATTTAAAAACCTACGATGCCTGGCATGCCTATGTGGAGGAAATTGCCGGAAGCCAGGTTTTGAGCATTCCTACTCACGTTCTTGAAGGGCTGTTTAAAATTCGACAAGCGCCAGACGATACCAGGCAAGGGACAAGAGTAACTTCATATTCAGCGGATACAGCACTTCTTGCCCTGGAATTTATGACCAGCTTCGACAATCAACCCTACATCAAACACGACTTCGTTCAAAATTACCTGTTAGAGACACTATTCGGGCCCATGGTCCTCCAGCAGGCGCTCATCGATCATCCGGAAGATTTTATCAGCAATATCAACAACTTGAAACAAGCGTTGGTCCAGGCGCAGGAAAGCCGCAATCATGAACTGGTCGGGTTCTACAGTATAGTCCTTGATAAACTTGGTGGGCATGTTCAAGAAACAAGGCAACAACTGCATGAACAGGGAATCTTTTCCAGCTCGCTCCGCACTCTCCCGGTTTTCAGGAACAAAGGAGGAATTGGCGGCCTGTACAGATGTGTACTGGAGCGTACGGACAAAGTTCGAATTGGGGTATCGGATGGGGTTTTCACCGAACACTCAAGAGACGAATCCATCCTACAGCCCTTGGGTGAAAAACTGGAACATATCGAACTCTGCGCAATGGCAATAGCAGATGCCAGAGAAGCAGTCCATGACGATTCTGATGAATCAATCCCCAGAACGATCAGGGATATTCTGCTGTCAGGCGAAAAAGGGAAGCGTCCCATCGATAAAATTTCCGATCCGACAGCGAGACGGATGGCGTACACGCACCTGATGCAACATTACCGTGCGGTCGGCATTGAGGATTTAGGTGAAACAGACCTTGAGGAACTTTTCAATGGCTATGCCCTTCTCAAAAATCCTGTTGAAACGATTGAGGAAGAACAGGCTCCCGGAAGAGACCTTCGTTACAACACAGGCCCCACATCAGGCCTTCCCGCACTGGAAGCAGACGCGGTCGCGTGGGTCCGGGAAGATGTCCTGCCAGTTCTGCAAGCGGTGGAAAGAGAGGACCAGCCACTTATCAAAGACGAACAAAGAGATCGACTGCTCAAAGGCCTTGTCAATGCCAAAGTAACAGCAGAAGGCCAGGAACCAATCCCATTTGAATCAAACAGGCGTTTCAGTCCGGTTGTAAGCCATTTGAACAGGTATCATCTCGACACAGGAACTCAAACGATCGTCATCGATTTATCGACACTAGAGATAAGCGGAATCGAATTAACGAAAAAAACGCGAGGGTCCGCGGCAATCCCCAGACAATTAATGGAGAGAAAAGATGTCAAACAGGCATTAGGAACCGCTGTAATTGAAGGAAAAATCACAAAAACAGAAAGAGAAGGGATCGCGACCTATTCATGGTCTCACCAGGGACAGGTTTTTACACTCCGGACAAACGGGACTGCGGTTGAGATCACGAGAAAAATTACAACCCCTCCCAGATTAGCTGGTACCTACACATTTCATCCGGTTGAAATCGAAGAAGCAGAGAGCCATGCTTCAAAGATCCTCAATGAAAATGGAATCTGGACAAAAAGCGAAGATCCTGACACAGGGTATGTCCTCGCTTCAGGAATGGACCTTCCCTATGAGGAAGCCATCTACACTGCGTCAATACGTGATCAACAGGTGTACCATCTTTCAACCTTAGATGGAAAACATGTCGCTGCAACCTTTTTAAAAGACGCTGACTCCCCTGTTTTATTTGCCGATGCCGCCAATGCTGTGATCATTGTCGAGCCGGAATCTGAGACCCCGATAGAAGTGCGGATTCCAGCTCTGGGAATCGCAATGAGTAAAAAGAATGGCTCATGGGAAGTGTCTCAAAAAGGAAAATCGCTTGGAACACTTAAAGTTCCTGACAAGGAAGAAAGCAGCGCCCTGCGCGCGGCTTTTGGCGAGCATTGGGACCAATTTGTCATACCCGTTGAGAGAGACGTTGAAAAAGTGACAGTTGTCAAAGGGAAGAAAGAGACAACTCCGGTAAAAGAGACTGTCTACTTAATGATCCCCTACCGCCAACAGGTAGACAAAAATGGCACAGCATCTGTCGACCACAAGGGAATGGGTGCCATTCCCGGCAATTTTGAGATGCGCATATCGGATGGTCAGGTTGCCGAAGGAACAATGTCTGCCAACCTCTACATGGCACACCGCTTCCTCATGCAAGCTGAAAAAGCGCAAAACCCCACGGTTGCCAGAGGGTTTTTAATGCAGGCGCAGGCCCATCTGGAAAAAGTGCAAGGACAAGCGGCTCCCACAAATCCTCAAGAAATAGAACAGCTGCGTTATGTCATCAATGAAATGTCAGCTAATCCCGCCGTTACCGTCCGTCCCCCACCGACTCTTGAAGGGCTTTCCATCGCTCTTAAAATGGAGCTTTTCGTCCAGCACATACGCGGTCAGGCGCAAAAGCAAGGAATAAAACCCTTACAGGCTGACAGTGACCAGGAGCTTAACGAACAGGCGAAAATCGCTAAAATGTATCATGC
>CAZWOB010000039.1:0-19618 GCA_964635295.1 uncultured bacterium | reverse complement strand
ATGAGGATGCACTTTGAGTCTTTGACTGTTCTGTGCAGCTTGTCCGCGCCTTGGATGCGAAAACGGCAGGTCCATCCAATAAGCGTAATCAGCCCTTTTATTGTGTAGCCAAGAATGTAGGGGACGACGGTTTTTCTGAAAAACTCGTTCTTCTGACGCTTCATTCAACCAGTTCCCGCACCGCGTGTGCCGCTTGCTGGCCGGCGTCCTTGTCTTGAAGGATCTGGTTCAACTCCTGACACTTCTCAATGCACTCTCGGCGCTCTTCCGTATGATCATTCAATGGGAGAAACTTTTTGTACAAGTTGCTAGCGGAAAGTCCCTTTTCGATGATTTCAGGGTAGACGGTTTGGCCGCTCAAGATATTGACAATGCAGTAATGGCGTAAATTTAATCGCAGGATATATTTGGCGATAAAACGGTTGAGTCGAGTGAGTTTGTATAAGACCACTGTTGGTTTTTGGTGAAGGGCAAGCTCCAGGGTGACCGTTCCCGATTTTGCCAAAGCGCTGCGGCAGTCCCGCATCAGTTCGTAGGAGTAGGTTTTGGGGAGAAGAAATAGATCTTGATGAAGCTTCAACGAGAGATTGCGGAGCATGGGGTGCATGACAGGCATAATCTTTTCGTGAGCGCAGGAGATCGCGAAAATGAGATTGGGATTTTCTTTTTTCATCATCTCGCACGTTTTTAACTGATAGGGGAGGTTGCGTTGGATCTCTCCTTTGCGGCTGCCCGGGAAAATGGCGATCAGGTTTTCCGTTTTCTTGATGCCGAAAAGGGAAGGCCAGTCTTTGTCGTACTGATGGTTCTCGACGATTGTTTTGACGGGATTCCCAACGTATTCGATCCTCAGCGGCGAGTTGTCGAAATAGGCAGGCTCGAACGGGTAGATCGAGAGGACCAGGTCGAGAGTCTCTTCCATTTTCTGCTTGCGTTTGGCTCCCCAGGCCCATATCGTTGGACAGACATACTGGACGAGCTTGCCCTTGTAGCCATGTTTACGGAGGGATTTTGCCATGCGGAGGTTGAACCCCGGGTAATCGATAAAGATCACCGCATCCGGGCAGTCCGTTAAGATCTGATTTCTTATCTTCTTAAACTGTTTGATCAATTTAGGAAAGGAGGCGATGATATCGGAAAAGCCGTGGAGCTCGAAATCTTCTGTCCGCAAGAGGCAGTTTAAGCCCTCCTGCCTCATTTCCTGACCGCCAACACCAGTTAAAATACAATCGGGGATCTCTTCCTTGAGCGCTTTCATCAGATTGCTTCCCAGCATATCTCCGCTTTTTTCCCCTGCAATCAAGAACAGTGAACGGTTCATGAACCCAGACTCTTTGTTTTATAGTTTAATTGTCTTTTGCGCATCCAGCGAACAGCAAACATGTCGGAAACCGTGTTGAACGAGCGGTTGAAAAAGTTGTACTTCGTCTTTCCCTGGTCCCTTTCCCGGTGGTTCACAGGAATCTGGCCGACACGAAAACCTTCGATTTTGAAAAGCGCCGGCAGAAACCGGTGCATTCCGTGGTACATTTTAATCCTGTTCAGGCAGCTTTTACGGTAGACTTTCAGGGAGCAGCCGGTGTCCTGCACCCCGTCGCCGCAAAATCGGCTGCGGACCGCGTTGGCCCAGTAAGAGATGGCCCGTTTCAACCACTTGTCCCTTCGCTTCTTTCTGATGCCGCAGACGAGGTCGTATTCAGAGGCCGTCTCGACCATCTTTGGAATATCGTTCGGGTCGTTCTGCCGATCGCCGTCGAGCGTGATGATGAACTCTCCGCGCGCCGACTGGAACCCCGCATCAAAAGCGCTTGACTGTCCATAGTTGCGATCAAAAGAAATGACTTTGAGATAGGGTTTTTCAGATAAAAACGAATGAAGGATCTCCGCCGTTCCATCGATGGAGCCATCATCGATACAGATCATCTCCCATTGCGCGTTCATCGAGTTCATGACGGGTTCGATTTCATTGATGAGAGGCTGGACATTTCCTTCTTCATCTTTCATTGGGATCACGATCGAATATTTGACGGTCATAGCAGGCGGCCTTTTTTTCGGTATATTATAGGGAGTTTGAAGTTAATAAGAAAGCGATCCATTCGGCTCCCGCTTTGAAGATGCGGGGAGGCGTCCCATGTCCTTTATGGCCAATGGACGGGCTGATCAACAGCTCGATCTCAGGCGAGCGGACTTGATGATCATAGGAAAGGTCGGTCAATTCCCGGACAAACTGATAGCAGGCGTCAGTACTGACCCGGAGGTCCCGGTTGCCGATATAAAATCTTATGCGCTTGCCAATCAGCGGGTTCTTGTCAATTTCAAGAGATTGTATCATCTCATGATGGAGGATCTGTTCAAACTCGCCGATTGTCCGCATTGTCGTCAGCGGGGCATATCCCAAAACAGTATGGAAAGCGGGAATGCGGGAGGCGAGATGGAGGGCGATGAACCCACCCCGGGAAAGCCCGCCGACGGCCATCTGTTTTTCATCGACTATTTCGTGTTGGATCAAAAACTCCACGCTTTCCCGGCACTGCTCGAAAAAAGGGGTTAAAGGGTCATTTCCCTTTTCAATTTCACGCGCCCAATATCCCATCGCTTCGGTATTTTTCAGACCTTCTCCATGGCCGGGGATCGTCATGGAAAAAACGCGCAAAGGAAAGGTGTCCAGGGTAACGACAGGTTGGTTAAAAGGGTCGAGGTTCAGGCTGTCCTCGCCGGAAAGGGCAAAGTAGAAAAAAGCCGGAAGCTTGCCCTCTTCCAAAGGGAGCCCGCGAAAGCAGATGGTCTGTCCGGAGGGGGAGTTGAGGGTATTCATCCCTTTTTGGCCGGCGGGGGGTGATGGTGTTTTTGCTGTACGCCTTTCTTCAGATGCTGCCTCCATGCGTTGTTCCAGGCCTTAAAAGGCTTTAGCAGCTCCGGATCAAGGGCGGCACGCATTTTTAAAAAATGGAGCGCATCGGGGAACTCCTTCATCGACAAGGATTTGTGTCTGATAGATTGCTTGCCCGATAATGGCGTGAGCCGGTATTGCATGGCGATGATCGCAGACGCCACAGTGCTTAATTTTTTTGGAAGGTGAGAGAAAGAGGTCAAGACGAACTCTTTGATGACCGATGACGTGGTCATCATGACATCTCCGAGATGCGGAACTTTGTCCTTGTCGATAAACTTTTTTTTCAATGCCTGGTCAACAAGGGGGAAGAGAAGGCAGGCGGTTAAAATCGGCCGGCTCAATGGCGATTTCGGCTGTTGTTGATTGATCTGGTCGGCGACTTGAAGCAGGTCGTAGATCTGGTTCTCATCTTCGTTTTCGAGAATATCGGAAAGCATCGGAAAGAGCAGATGCAGCATTCTCGCCTGAACCATCAAGTTGAAAAACCGCGCCGCGGCTCCTGACTCGAGCATCCGGAGCATCTCTTCAAGAATTCGCGCCGGTGAGCTTTTGGTGATCTCTTTGCGGGATGTGATCAGCGCCTGTTTGGTTTGCTCGTCGATGTCGAAGCCGAAGCGGGCACGGAATTTGATCAGGCGGAGCATCCGGACAGGGTCCTGCTTGAAACGGACCAAAGGGTCTCCGATACTGCGCAGCACCCGTTTGTGGATATCCTCCCATCCTCCGACGTAATCGATCACTTTATGTTCGAAAGGATCGTAAAAGAGGCCGTTGATGGTGAAATCCCTTCGGATCACATCTTCCTCTTCAGAACCCCAGGTGTTGTCCCTGACGATGAGGTCGCTGTCGTTCTCGCCTGAACGGAAGGTGGAAACTTCGATAATCTTTTTTCCGAACCGGATATGGGCCAGCCTGAACCGTTTTCCGATCAGAAAGCAGTTTCTGCGAAAAATCTTTTTGATTTCCTGGGGCCTGGCCGATGTGGATATGTCAAAATCTTTAGGTTCCCGCTGAACAAGCAGGTCCCTGACGCTCCCTCCAACGAGATAGGCGGTATGCCCTGCGTCTTTGAGTTTTCTAAGGATATGCAAAGCGTCGGAGTCGACATGGGCCGGATCGATCTCATGATCGTCGGCCACAAATTCTTTGGGTCGCACTAGTGATATCTCATTTTCTGCACTCTACGCGGAAACAAGCCCAAAAATCGGAGCTTAGGTTGGCCAAAGACCCGATTTCTGAGCTCTTTCGGCATAGAAATGCTGTTTCGGTTTTTCTCTCTAGTAAAAATATAGTATTAAAGAGAAAGTGTCAAACGGAAACTAGTGTCTTCCACATGTAGGCGACTGTAGGGATTTCGTTTGCCCTGACTCGGGAAACTCCCTGATGTTCGGTCTTTTCCGCGCCTAAGGTGGAGTAGAAAGACCGATAGGGGTTCTCCTCGGCAATCCATACGAAGCAAGAGTGAAAGCCATTGTCTACCAGCCACTTGAAATACTGGTTCATCAGCTTTTTTCCAACACCTTTCCCTCTGGACTCTTTGAGCAGGTAAATTGCGTAAATTTCTGAATCACAGTCTTCCAGCTCGCTTCTGGCCTGTCCGCCGCTTAAAAATCCGATAATCAGGTCGCCCTCGACTGCGACATAGATGACAGCATGATCGCCCATGCCTTCAATTGTCTGACGCCAGCTGTCTACCCGGTCTTCCCAGTTCATGGCGCTCAAAACTTCTTCGTCGACGATTTTCTGGTATGTTGTCTGCCAGCTTTTGACATGCACCTGGGCAATTTGCTCGGCATCATCAGGCGTTGCCAGTCGAATTTCCACCATTTTACTACTCCTTTATCAGTTATACCGATCATGTTTCAAAATTATGTTTCACACTTCGTCGGCTTGCCTCTGAATTTCTACCCGCCTGCATCGTCCAACTCATTCGAGTTGAACTGCTTCGTCGCCGACCATGTCTGATAGAAATTCCGGGCACCTCCTCGTCTGAAAACATAATTTTGAAACATGATCGGTATAACCCCCAGTCTATGATTGTCGAATTAAATTTTCAATCATGATTCGGCAATCGTTTCTCTTTAACTATACGGGGAGAATATGGTACTTTGTTAGCAAGCAACAGGTTTACGAGGGGAACATGACAGGAGCAGGAGCGCTTGCCGGTATGTGCAGTATGAAGGAAGATAAACCAAACAGGATATTCGGAACAGACGGTGTCAGAGGGAAAGCTAATCACCCTCCGATGACAGTCGAAACTGCTTTGGCCTTGGGCAGGGCAGCGGGAAAGCTGTTCCGCCGGCATAATGGTAAACACCGCGTCGTTATCGGAAAGGATACCCGCCTTTCCTGCTACATGTTTGAAAACGCGTTGATTGCCGGGTTGTGCTCGATGGGTGTGGACACTTTAATGGTCGGCCCCCTTCCAACTCCCGGCGTCGCATTTATCACCCGCGCCTACAGGGCCGACGCTGGCATTGTGATCTCTGCCTCACATAATTCTTTTCAGGACAATGGGATAAAATTTTTCTCTTCCGATGGCATCAAGCTTTCCGACGACTGGGAAAGGGACATGGAAAAGCTGATCTCGGAAAACAATTTCGACGACGATCTGCCTCCGCCTGAGGGAATTGGAAGAAACAGAAAAATCGACGACGCCGCAGGCAGATATATTGAGTTCGTCAAGGCGACTTTTGGAAAAAGGCTCTCTTTGAATGGATTGAAGATCGCCCTCGATTGCGCAAATGGGGCCGCTTACCGAGTGGCGCCGCATGTGTTCAATGAGTTGGACGGCGAGGTGTTTTCTTATGGGATACAGCCCAATGGCTTGAATATCAATAAGGGGTGCGGATCTCTCCATCCCGAACTGGTGCAGAAGGCTGTGATCGAGCATCACGCAGATGTTGGAATTGCCCTTGACGGAGATGGAGACAGGGTGATCCTTGTGGATGAACACGCCCAGATCGTTGACGGGGATCAGATGCTCGCCATTTGCGCCAAGTTTATGATCGAGTCAGGCGCACTGAAGAACAACCGCGTTGTTGCCACTGTCATGACGAATATGGGAGTCGCGGCCGCGATGGAGCGGTGCGGGATCGAAGTCCTTCAGTCTCCTGTTGGCGACCGCTACGTGGTCAAAGAGATGATAGAGAATGAGGCGGAACTTGGCGGAGAACAGAGCGGCCATATGATCTTTCTTGAGCATAATACGACCGGGGACGGACTCGTTTCGGCCCTTCAAGTGCTGAGGATCATGGTCACAACCGGAACAAGCTTGTCAGAGCTTGCGAAACCGTTTGAAAAATTTCCTCAAGTCACCGTGAATGTCGTTGTCAAGGCGAAACCTCCCCTTGATGAGATTGCTGAAGTGCAGGAAACGATACGGACAGTTGAACGATCCCTCAATGACAGCGGGCGCGTGCTTGTCCGCTATTCGGGGACAGAGAATCTCTGTCGCGTGATGGTTGAAGGGAAAGACCAGCATCAGGTCGCCGCATTCGCGTCGCAGATCGCAGAATCAATTGAACGGACAATAGGGTAACGGGCCATGTGTGGAATTTTTGGGTATGTTGGTAAGAAAAACTCTGTTAAAATCGCTATCGAAGGGTTAAAACGTCTGGAATACCGTGGATATGATTCAGCGGGAATCGCAGGGGTAAAAGAGGGGCATCTGTTCGCCTGCAAAGAGGTCGGCAAGGTGGCCATGCTTGAGAAAGAGGTGGAAAAGTCGGATATTTCCCTCGATGTCGCCATTGCCCATACACGATGGGCGACACACGGAAAACCGAGCGAACTGAACGCCCATCCCCATTTCGATGCGAAACACTCCCTTGCGCTTGTGCATAACGGCATTGTGGAAAATCATGAAACCCTCCGTCAGCACCTGATCCAAAAAGGGGTTAAGTTTGAGTCGGAGACGGACACAGAAGTGATCGCTCATCTCGTCAGCAGTTTTTATGAAGGAGATGTGCTTCAGGCCGTTCAAAAAGTGATTCCTCTTTTGGAAGGCTCGTTCGCCATTGCTCTTGTGCACAAAGACCATCCCCAACAGATCGTTGCCGTCGCTCACGAATCGCCCCTGGTGATCGGAATTGGAGCGGACGAGGCTTTCATCTCTTCAGATTCCCATGCGTTTTTGTCCCATACCCGTGAGGTGGTCTTCCTTTCCAATTCAGAGATTGCGCTGGTCACTCCAAACAAATTGGAGATTTTCAATACTTCCCTTCAGCAGATTGAAAAAGAGCCGGAGTTCTTATCCATTGAAGCAGAAGAGATATCCAAGAAAGGATACGAGCACTACACATTGAAAGAGATCAATGAACAGCCTCAGGCAATACGGAACGCCCTGCTCTCCCGATACCTGGAAGATTACGGCACAGCAGTCTTTGAGGAATTGACATTCGATGTGAACGAGCTTCTTTCTATCCAACGGATCATGATCCTTGCCTGCGGCACTTCCTGGCATGCTGGCTGCGTCGGTTCCTATCTGATCGAAGATATGGCGCGGATCCCTGTCCAGGTCGAAATTTCTTCTGAATTCCGATACAAGAATCCGATCGTCCCCGCAGGGACATTTGTCATCGCTGTCAGCCAGTCAGGAGAGACCGCAGATACGATCGCAGCATTGAGGGAGTTGAAAGCGAAAGGGGCAAAGGTGCTTGGCATCTGCAACGTGCACGGATCAACTCTTGCAAGGGAATGCGACTGCACGGTGTTTTTAAAGGCAGGACCTGAAATTGGCGTCTGCTCGACAAAGGCGTTTGTCACACAGGTGGTCGTCCTTTCTCTTTTCTCACTATTGCTGGCGCGCATGCGCCATATGAGCAAAACAGAAGGACAGACATTTATCCAGGCCTTAAAAATTTTGCCTGAACAGGTGCAGAAAGTCCTCAATCAAGCTGAGGAGATCCAATCGCTTGCAAAGAAGTACGCGAAGTATGAGAACTTTTTCTTTCTGGGCAGGCGCTACATGTTCCCTACAGCCCTTGAAGGAGCTTTAAAGCTGAAGGAGATCTCTTATATCAACGCTAACGGCTATCCCGCAGGAGAAATGAAGCATGGCCCCATCGCCTTGATCGGGCCGGATTGTCCGACAGTCGCATTCTGTGCGAATGGACTGACCTATGATAAGTTGCTAAGCAACCTGATGGAGGTTAAGTCAAGAAATGGGCCGATCATCGCGATTGCTCAAGAAGGCAGTATTGGAATTGAAAGTATTGCTGACGATGTGATCTGGGTCCCGCGCAGCAAAGACGAGATAGCTGTCATCCCGACGACAGTCGCGTCACAACTATTTGCCTATTATGTGGCTTTGGAACGAGGGGAGGATATCGACCAGCCCCGCAATCTGGCAAAATCGGTCACAGTCGAATAATCACATGGATAAAAAACTTTTTCTAGGCACATTACTCGTTGCAGGGACCTGTATTGGCGGCGGGATGTTGGCTCTTCCCGTATTGACCAGCCTCGGAGGATTTGTACCTTCGATGGCGATGTTCTTATTATGCTGGCTGTTCATGGCTGGTACAGGACTGCTGTTTTTAGAAGTGTGCCACTGGATGGAAGGGGATACGAATATCATTTCCATGGCTGGAAAAACGTTGGGAAAAAAGGGAAAAATTTTTGCGTGGCTGCTTTACCTGTTCATGTTTTATTGCCTCACCCTGGCCTATATCGTCGGCTGCGGTAATCTTGTTACCGAAGTTTTGCCTTTACCTGCCTGGGCAGGTTCCGTCATTTTTGTCGGGGTGTTTGCTCCGGCTGTCTTTTTAGGCGCCCGCATGGTTGGAAGGGTGAACAGCGTACTGATGGCAGGCTTATTGATCTCCTATCTTGCCTTTGTATTGATCGGGATCCCTTATGTCGACTTGGACAATCTGAGACACATCGACTGGTCTTCATCGCTGCTTGCGTTGCCTGTCGCGTTCACATCCTTCGGTTATCAGGGGATTATCCCGACACTGTCCCGCTACATGGACTTTAACATCAAGAAGACCCGTTTGGCGATCTTGATGGGATCGTTTCTTCCCTTGATCGCGTATATCATTTGGCAATGGTTGATCTTGGGAATTGTACCCACGTTTTCCGAGAACGGGCTCGCGGATACGCTTGAGGCAGGCGGTAATGCTGTTCATCCCCTTAAGTTTTTTCTCAACCACTCCTCTGTCTATATCGTTGGGCAATTTTTCGCTTTTTTCGCATTGACCACTTCATTTTATGGGGTGACGCTTGGTTTATTGGACTTTTTAGCTGATGGTCTCCATGTGAAAAAAAACAGAAGGGGGAAGTTGGTGCTGTCCACGTTGGTCTTTCTGCCTCCGCTTATCCTTGCTATCTTTTATCCTCATGTTTTTCTCGTCGCTTTAGAATATGCTGGTGGATATGGAAGCGCGCTTCTTCTTGGCCTTTTGCCGATCTTGATGGTCTGGGCCGGCAGGTATCGCAAGAAGCTTCCTTCGGAGTATTCCTTGTTTGGGGGACGATTAACGCTCGGTTTAATGCTTTTTTTTGTGATTTTTGAAATTGTTTTCGAGACGGCACATCTTTTTTTGGGGTAACGCCCTCCTATTTTTGAGAATAGACAAAAAAAAACCGCGATGATCGCTCATCACGGTTTAGGGAGTGTTCACAAAATATAGAATGTGAACACCCTCTTGTTGCCGGCTATTTGACGCGGAAATAAACTCCGCCGCCACCCCTTGGATATCTGTCATAACGATACCTGTAATAGGGACCGTAATAACTTCTATAGTACGGATCGCCGTAATTATAGTAGTAATCACGTCTTGGGTAATAACGATACCGGTAAGGGCGTCGACCATACCGCGGACTGCCATAATAAACTCCAAAACTCGCGCCTGCGATCTCTGTGTCCTTTTCAGGCACAACTTCAGCTGACGCAGATGGCATAAAAAACGGCGTTGCGGTAAACAGGCCAATAAACAACCAACGGTAGACGTGGGATTTTATACTTAACATCTCCTATCCCTCCTTTTATTAAGTCTTACCACCTACCTTAATTATAGATAATATTTAATATATCGTCAATTTTTGAGGAGGAAATGCCAATATAATAATCATTACTCGAACAGGGCTTGGGAAAAATATGCCGAATTAAAGGGTTCTAAGTCGTTTAAAGTCTCTCCGACTCCGATGAATTTTACAGGAATTCCAAGCTGTTTTTGGATATTGATGACAACCCCCCCCTTTGCCGTGCCGTCCAGCTTCGTGAGGCAAAGCCCTGTAATAGGGGTATATTCATTGAAGATCTTCGCCTGGTCGATCGCGTTCTGCCCAATGGTTGCGTCCAGAACGAGCAGGGTTTCATGAGGGGAACCGGGGGCGACTTTGTTGCACGCCCGTTTGATCTTTTCCAATTCCTGCATCAAGTCCTTGCGTGTGTGGAGCCTGCCGGCCGTATCGATGATAACGACGTCAGCTTCTCTTGCTTTTGCAGCAGTCATCGCGTCGAAGGCCACTGCGGCCGCATCGCTGTTGGGCGCTCCTTTGACAAGGTCGGAGCCGATCCTGTCCGTCCACACTTCCAATTGAGCGATTGCCGCTGCCCGGAAGGTGTCTGCTGCCGCGATCAGCACTTTCTTCCCTGAGTCGTGATACCTTTTCGCCAGTTTTGCCACTGTGGTCGTTTTTCCGTTCCCATTCACGCCGACAACGAGGATAACTGTTGGGGCTTCCTGACTTTCAACCATTTCCGCAGTGATTTCGGAAAGAGAGGCTTCCACTTCCTTCTTCATTTCCTCGATCAGCCCTTCGGCATCGAGATCGGGGTTTTTCCGGTAGATGGCTTTGACCTTTTCCGTCAGCTCCATTGAAGCTTGAATGCCGAGGTCGGCCTCGTAAAAAAGCTGTTCGAGCTGTTCCAATGTCTCTTCGTCAATTTTTCCGCTGAACAGGGAGCGCAATTTGCTTCCAAGTGCGGATCGCGTTTTCGATAGGGCATTTTTGACTTTGTCATAGCTGGACTTGAGGAATTTTAGTACCATTGGAACTCTCTAATGTGTTATATGGTGAAAAGTTTAACACAACGGTAACAATAAGAAAAGATGAACACACACGAATTTCAAGCAAAACAGATTCTGGAAAAATATGCGATTCCGATCCCTCCCTTCAAGGTGATCTCCGACTTTTCAGACCTGGAATCAGCGGTTTCGGAGCTCAATCTCCAGCAGGCGGTGGTCAAAGTGCAGGTCCACGCCGGCGGACGCGGCAAGGCCGGAGGGGTCAAGCTGGCAAAAAGCCCTGACGAGATCAGAGAGTATGCCAAAGCGCTGCTTGGAATGAAGATCGTCAACAACCAAACAGGTGCTGAAGGCGTCGTCGCGCACCAGATCCTCGTCACTCCGCTTACCGACTATCGCAAGGAGTACTACATGGGGGCGGTGATCGACCGGCAGAATGCCCGCGCCGTTCTGATGGTGTCTCCGGACGGAGGGGTGGACATCGAAGAGGTGGCCGAGAAAACGCCGGAAAGAATACTCAAGCTGCCTATGAGCTTGAACGGAACATTCAGAAATTATCAGCTGATCGAGCTGGCCAAATTCATGGGGTGGTCCGGCCAGACGGCCAAACAGGGGATGTCTCTTGCGAAAGGGTTGGCGAAAGCGTTCATGGAAAGCGACGCCTCCTTGCTCGAGATCAATCCTTTGGTCGAAACAGAAAGTGGCGACCTTTTAGCTTTGGACGCGAAGCTGTCAGTCGATGAGAACGCCTTATATCGGCAAAAGGAGATCGACTCCTTTTATGATGCGACCCAGATACCGGAAAACGAGGCGATGGCGCATGAGCACGACCTGGCCTATGTCGCTCTCGAAGGGGAAGTGGGCTGCATGGTCAATGGCGCGGGACTGGCGATGGCGACCATGGATATGATCTACCACTTCGGGGGCAAGCCCGCCAACTTCCTCGATGTCGGCGGCGGTGCTTCGAAGGAGAAAGTTGCCGAAGGATTCAAGATTATCCTGACCGATCCGAACGTCAAGGCGATCCTTGTCAACATCTTTGGCGGGATCATGAACTGCGCGACGCTTGCCTCAGGTATTGTGGCTGCGGTGAACGAGCTGAAACTTAAAGTTCCATTGATTGTCAGAATGGAAGGAACAAATGTGGAAGAGGGGCGGCGCATTCTCGCCGACTCCGGACTGAACATCGACATCGCGGACAGTATGACAACGGCGGCAGAAAGAGTGGTCGCGGCGGCAAAGGGGGCTTAAGACATGGCAATTTTGGTGAATAAGAAAACAAAAGTGATCACTCAAGGGATTACCGGCAACTCCGGCACGTTCCATACCGAGCAGTGCCTTGAGTACGGATCTCAGTTTGTCGGCGGGGTCACTCCCTGGAAAGGGGGGCAGACCTGCTTGGGACTACCAGTCTTTGATACAGTTAAGGAAGCAAAAGAAGCCACCGATTGCGACGCGACGATGATCTTTGTCCCACCGCCTTTTGCGGCAGAGGCGATTTTGGAAGCGGAAGACGCGGGTATCCCGTTGATCATCTGCATTACCGAAGGGATCCCGGTGCGGGACATGCTGGAGGTAAGCCAGGTGATGAGACGCAGCAAGACCAGCCGTCTGATCGGTCCGAACTGCCCAGGCGTCATCACGCCAGGCGAGTGCAAGATCGGAATTATGCCGGGATACATCCATCAGAGAGGAAGAGTGGGGATTGTTTCCCGCTCTGGTACCTTGACCTATGAAGGGGTCTGGCAGACCACGCAATTGGAATTGGGGCAGTCCTCCTGTGTGGGGATTGGAGGCGATCCGCTTAATGGGACGAACTTTATCGATGTTCTGGAACTGTTCGAAGAGGATCCCGAAACGGAAGGGATCCTGTTAATTGGCGAGATCGGCGGAGACGCCGAAGAGCAGGCTGCCGAATGGATACGGGAAAGGTGTTCAAAACCGGTTGCCGCTTTTGTCGCCGGACAGACAGCGCCTCCAGGAAGGCGCATGGGACATGCCGGAGCGATCATTTCCGGGAATCAGGGAACAGCGCAAGGTAAGATCGAGGCGTTCAAAAACGCCGGGGTGGTTGTAGCGGAGACTCCTGCGGATTTAGGAAAAGCAATGCAAAGCGCCTTTGGGAAAAGTTAAGTTGATGCAGTTTAGCATAGGTTCCATACCGGTTCGGATACAGCCGTTTTTCCTCGTCCTGATTTTTATCATTGGATGGTTGAGCACGCAGTCGCTTCCACTTACATTTTTGTGGGCGATCATCATTTTTATTTCTGTTCTTGTTCATGAGCTGGGACACGCCTTAACAGCGCGTAGTTTTGGACAATCGGCAGTGGTCGAACTGTTCGGCATGGGGGGAGTGACCTACCGAAAAGGGCCGCCCCTGAAAAAATGGCAGGACTTTACGATTGTATTCAATGGGCCGTTAGCCGGTTTTTGCCTCGCATGCCTCTCTTATCTGCTTCTAAAAGTTGTGGGAACCCAATCTAACACAGTGTTTTCCTATATGTTGATCATCACGTTCAATGTGAACCTTTTTTGGACGGTGATCAACCTGCTTCCCGTTCACCCTCTGGACGGAGGGCACCTCTTGCGCATTCTGTTGGAGGGGATGATGGGTTTTCGCGGAACACAGGCAGCGCTTCTGCTCAGTTCGCTGGTCGGTCTTGGATTTAGTATCTTCTTTTTCATGGTCTATTTTTGGATCGCGGGCGCGCTCTTTTTTATGTTCACTTTCGAAAGTTTTAGAAAATTTCAAAGTACGCTTCAAGTAAAGCAAAGCGACCAGAATGAAGAGTTGCAGGCTTTATTCAAACAGGCCCAGGATGCTCAGCAGTCCGGGATGAACGAACAAGCGTTAGGCCTTTTTCTCAAGCTTCGAGAGAAGACAGGCGAGGGGGTCCTCTATATGGGGGCTACCGAGTCGGCGGCGCAGATCCTCGTTCAACTCGAGCGCTTGCCAGAGGCTTATGAACTGTTGCGCCCGATCACGAAAAAACTCAGCAGCAGCGGTCTATTCCTCTTCCATCAGTTAGCGTATGAGCTTGGGAAGTGGAGAGAGGCGGTCAATGTGGGCAAGCAAGTGTATCAGCTCAGTCAGGCGTATGAGACAGCTGTGGTCAATTCCCTTTGTCATGCTGCGATGGGGGAGGTGGAACCGTCGATTGGCTGGCTTCGGGCGGCAATTGATGCGGGCCTGCCCAATCTTTCCGAGGTCGTGAAGAAGCGGGAGTACGACCTCATCCGAGACGATGACAGATTCAAAAAAATAATATCAAATTAAAGTGAACTCAGAATCCAGTTTTAAAAAAAATCGATCTTATTTATAATATTATCTATTCTTTATCTACTCTTAATATTTAAAGAAGATAGTTAATTTTCTTTCTTTAAAAAAAACAAACCAAATAGGAGAAATATCATTATGGCATCACCATTAGGCAGAGGGGGAGTACCCGCAAGAGGACAACCTGTTGGAGGCGGACGCGTCCCAGAGAGAACAGGTGTATTTCATGGAAGAGGAGCGCGTCAAGTTCCCGGTCATGACAGAAGGGGAGCTTCACTATTTAGCCCAGGACACACGATTATTGCAGATACAAGACCCAGATCGTCTGTCACTGTCGTCAGTTCACATTCAAATGGTCGGATTAGCGGTTTGGCAGCAATGATCGTGGGTGTCGCTCTGGCAATTTTGGGCGCGTGCATGATTCCGGTGGATCCAGTCGGAGGTTTGGTGATCTGCGGCTTCGGGCTTATTATCGCAGGCATCGGAGGACTTGCTTACGGCGCTAATCGCCACAATGATGTCTAATTCATCAATATCCAAGCGCATGGATCCTCCATGCGCTTTTTCATCAATTTAAGAAATATTTACCGCAAAGATCACAGAGCTCACTGAGAAGGGATCACTGTACCTAATTTTCTGCGTCCCTGCGACTCAGAGATAAGGTACATTTCACCAACAGATGTTGGAATAATCTGACATAGAATTTACTACAAAAACTTTATTATTCCTTAATAAATATTTTTAATAATTAACTCTTTTTAAAAGAGATGTAAAAAGGAAATATTATGTCATTTTTACGAAGTGTAGATCCCGATCGTGCAGGGCATCCTGCCCGTCAGGGAGGAAATTTTTCAGGTCAAAGCAGACGCCTATCGCGGGGATCTTCTGGAGGTAGAGTGTATCGACAGCGACCTGGCCATGGCGGCGGTATAACCATTCCATCTGGACCTTCCCGTCCGGCAAGACAACCGCTCAGACAACATCCAGGCCATCACCCACACGGACCTACACCTACAGTGGTTCATAGGGGGCCTACTCTTCATCATCATCGGAGTCCATTATTCATAGATCCTACTGTCACTCACCTTCCATCTGTTCATACACATGAAACGGTAATCGTTGATAGTGGTTCAAGTCATTCTGTCACGGTCGTTGATGGAAAGTCGAGAGGAAAGGTTGCGATGATCGCTGCCCTGATCGTCGGCATTTTATTTGCTGTTCTTGGGGCGTCCCCTTTTTCCAGTCAATCCGGTTGCCGGATTTACCCTCATGGGAATTGGTGGCGGCCTTGCATTCTTTTCCGGAGCGGGATTAATCGCTACCAGATAAAAAAAAGCCGCGTTGTTTGCAACGCGGCTTAATCATTTCGTGTATTATTCTAAAATTCTGTCAAAAGGATCAGGTTCTTGGCCTATAATTATCTGCGGAGTCATAGGCATGATTCCATAGCGTTCGAACAGGAAATCATTCACGCCACGTCCGCGAGCATTTCGTCTGCCTAGATAATCGAATCGCAAATGCGTATCACCCTGAGAGAACTCTGCGCTCGCAATCGGTTGGACAGTTCGGTTAGGCATAATCGTACTGACAGCTGAAGTGACCATATTTCTCAATGTGTTGTAGATCCAACTGAGCACCCCTTGATTTTGCGTGCCTGGAGCGATGACCGCGACTTCATGGCCTTGTGCTACTGTTTGCCTTTGATAGTTGTGTCTGTTTCTGCCAGCAATGCCTAGCATCAGTGCGCCTGCTATACCAAAACCCAGGATGGCAGGGTTGAATCCTAAACGAGCGGCAGCACGTTCTCTTACCCCAGGGAATCTGCCTAAGTACCCTAGAACGCCAAGTACAGGAGTTGCCCCTCGGTATACATTGACCGGATTGATTGTTGGTGCTGGTGGCGCACCTCCCATCAAGTGAAGCTCTTCCTGTAACGCTTGTTCAAATAATGCAGTTGAAGCGATCAGGGCCGCGATTGGTGCGGTACCGACAGGACCTCTTCGTTCATCTCCACCAGGCATCACTGCTCGTTGGGGAACCATTGGTTGAAGAAGTTGAGGTTCATCATCTCCAATCATTTCCAACTGAGCAGTTCCAGCAAGGTGACTGCCTTCTTGTCTTTCAATGCCACGGTGTGCTGCGCCTCGCAGTTCTTCTGGAAGCTGTTGATCAAGGCTGCCCATGATCATCTGCATGGGAGTCTGATTCCCTGCTAATGGGGTATTTAGAGAGATCTCTATAATATGCTGAACTTGATCGACTACGACGAGAAATCTAGCTCTTGCTTCAAGGCGTGGCTCTTCCGCACCTGTCACGTAATTCCAGCCACTTCCCAACACGGAGCCGATTGTACTGAGAAATCCGCTGGATTGAGCAGGAACAACGGCTCTATCTCCAAGGGGGCCTTCAATAGCTGGTCGCAAAGGTTGATCTTGCAAGACTGTTTCAGGAGGTACTCCAGTAACATTGACAAACATATCCAACACGGTAAACGATACTTGAATCCCGGCTGCTGGACCTTCTCCAAATCCCAAAGGGGGAGGAATATTACTACTTGATGAGGCAATTGGTAGATGAGGTTGCTGGGGTGTATGAGGAATACCCGTAGGAATGATTATCGAAAATTCTCTTCCAACCATCGGATTTGGTTGTAGGGCGGGCGGCTGTTCTGTATCATCATCAACTAGAGTGAGATCAACGGCACCAGGATCAATAGAGTCAGAATCAGATCCAGAACTTTGGTCCGTACTTCGAGGACGGGGGGGAATAGGTGCAGCGTAGCTTTCACTGCTTCCGCCGCTGACGATCACGGTGATCTCGGCATCAAGGAAAACTCGCTCATACTCACGCATTAGCCATGAATTTTTTCCTCTCAGAAGTTCTAGGTTAACTGATCCCAACGTCACAGCGTTCAGTAAGATAAGTCCAAGTCCTTCAAAAATTTTTCTTACGATGCCATATGTTTTCTTATCGGTTCCTTCTACTCTTTCTAAAGCATTATCTGAGCTAGTAGAATCACGACTGACCCTGATTGGTGTCCCTGCAGGTACAGATGGTTCGGTAAAGGGGGAAAGTTCGTGAAAGTCTCTAAAACCTTTCGCTGATGGTAGGGGGAATCCATTTGATGTCATTAAATTTATCCTTTTATTGTTTTTTAAATTTAAATATGTCTAAATTATAAAACATTTTTTTTAAAACTTTATAAAGATATGTTTAATAAATGATAATACGAGGTAAAATGACATTACCTCGTATTATTTTGATAGTAGAAGCTATTTGAGGGGATTTATTCCTCGACTTCACCCGCGTGCAAAAGGTCAACTCGAACCTGTGCACCATTTACTGTACCCTCTTCCGTAAGGACTGGAGCAGCCGTTGTCCACCAGGGTTCAGGAGTATGGTTTCTGACTGCAGTCGTCACATAGGTGACCGCTCGTGTAATCAGGGACAGGAAGCGTTGGTACCAGGATGGGTTTTGCGCTTCAGGTTGCGCTTGAAATTGACGGTTTCTAAGGTCGCCGCCTTGTCTGTGTATCGCTGCCCAGCGCATCAAGAAAGGTAGCATCCAAGGGGTATTCCTTCTTGCCTGATTGCGAGGAGCTGGATTTCCTTCTCCATCGTCAATACGAGCAAAGATGTCAGATTCTTCCCCTTGAACGACAGAGTCAAGATCATCCATGATCACACGGCTGGCGACACCAGGGAATGCCCCTAATATTCCAGGGTAAATTCCAAAGCCGGCTCCAAACCTTGATGTGGTCGGCATGGTGAATGGTGCGTTTGAACTTGAGGGGCTAGCAGGCGGCATCGGCCTGGGAATGGAAGGGAGTCTTTCAACAGTGACGACGGGTTGCGAAGTACTTTTTGGCTGAACCCTTTCGCTGGATGAAGCTGCTGTAGATGAAAGCAGCATCAAAGGCTGGGGGGAAGCTTCGAGGCAACGTTGCCTTTCAACGGTCATCCTAGGCGCAGAATCTCCGCTTCCGATCTGGCTGAACATGCTCATTGCTACCGAGCCCATCAACTCAGGGGTGAGCCTTTGTCCTGGTGCTGAGATTGTGACGCGAAAAATCGCTTCAACACCATCAACAACCAATTGCATTGTGGAAGACAATTGCATTGTCGCAGGTGTTGAGTCGGAAGAACCAAAAACGCTGCTGAGAGCTCTTCCTGCTCCATTCCATACACGTGTCAATGCGTTAGACGAGCTGGCCTGCTGAATTTGGGGAAGCGTTCCGTTTCCATTTGCCAGAGCGGGATCCGCCATTGTTTGTATGAGGTCCAGGACTCTAAGGCTGCCAGTTTTTCCATCTGGCAAATGAACGGTGAAGGTACGGCCTACAAGTGGATCTCTTCGATCGTTTCTGCCGGCTAATGTTCCATCGCTACCGCCGGTTTGAGACAGTTGACTGCTGCTGGCAGCGACAAGTCTTCTTTCAGCTTCAGGTTCAGGATCTTGATGGTCTTCTTCCACTGGCCGTCTGATCACTGTAACAGTGCGTCCATACCAAACAGCTTTATATTCTTCTCTCAGCCAGGAGTCTTCATTTAGAAGGTCGAAGTTGACCAATCCGAGGGTACCGGCATTCCATAAAGCAAGCTGGCCACATTTAATCGCTCGCTCTCCAGCTGAAAGGGGTCTTTCTACTGTTTCTTCAACAAATTGTTGCTGAGGTTGTGGATGTACACGACCTGCTCCATTCTGACCTGTAATCATAATTATTAACCTTTTTAAATAAATTTATCTTTTTAAATAGTTAATAATGATACGGTAATGCTTAATAAAACTCAATATAAATTATATTTTTAATTAATATTTTTATTAAGATATGATATACTTATCATGTTTCGAAATTAAGCTTTCAGACAAGGAGGCGCCCGGAATTTCTATCAGATATGGTCGGCGCCGAAGCAGTTCAACTCGAATGAGTTGGACGATGCAGGCGGATAGAAATTCAGAGGCAAGCCGACGAAGTATGAAGCTTAATTTCGAAACATGATAAGTATAAAGAGGACTTCGTCTTGAATGAGCCAAGCGAACGGCCGTTTGTTCTTCTCTGTGAAGCTATCCAACTAAAATTTTTTGCCCGTCTTTGGCGTCTTTTCCCCCGGGGAAGAGAAATCGAGACTTGTCTATAATATCAAATATTGACTTCGTCTCGATTTTCTCCCCCAGGGAAAAATCCATCCAAATCCGAACAAAACCTTTTAGTTGGATAGCTTCGTGATCTCTCGTGATCTCGGTGGTGGAGAATATCTTGAAAGGAGTGACGTTAAGGGGGTTCTACAAAGTAAATGAAGTTTAGATTGTAGACACCCTCTAAGTATCTTTCTTCTTCACATCAAAGATTGGCTTTTTGATGAGACGGACATGGCGGCTGCCCCCAAGATACATCACAAACCACTGGGTGGCCACGATCAATTTGCTGGGGAAGCTGATCAAATAGAAGATGTGCACAAAACACCACG
>CAZWOB010000038.1:0-19827 GCA_964635295.1 uncultured bacterium | reverse complement strand
CAAGCTGAGATTGTACCACCTTCACGAGCAGAGGTACTCATTTTCCGGATGAACCGTTTTAATCGAATTAATATACAATATATAATAAATTGATTCAATATATAATATATAAAAATAACTTAATAAAAAAAGGCGAACATTCTTAAGAATGTCCGCCTCTTGTCATCGCCAGAAATGACTGCCCTGGCCTTAGAACATTTTAACCGCTTTCAGCTGATCCCAAAAATGCTCCACCTGCATACGCGCTTTTTCACATGTCGTATCGATGGCTTTCATTTTTGACTCAAGCGCCTGCATTTGAGTCGCATTCATCAAAAACTGCGTTTTATACCCTTTGCGGGCTTTTGGTGTTTTCGCATAACGATTGATAATCGTTTGATTCTTTCTCAACAATTTCTGCGCTTCGTCAATTTTCTTCTTCAAAGCTTTGACTTGAGTTTTGATCTGAGCATTGCCGTGCAGATTGATTTTATTGAGACGGTTGAACCACTTTGTGCGATAGCGGTTCAAATGGGTATTGAGAGCGCTAATTCTTCTCTTCATCGAAGGATCCACTTTCCA
Organism: uncultured bacterium; assembly: GCA_964635295.1. GTDB lineage: Bacteria > Chlamydiota > Chlamydiia > Chlamydiales > Waddliaceae > Waddlia. Next base: position 19,266 of record CAZWOB010000038.1, on the reverse strand, counting down.
CTGAATCTTCTGTGTTTTGGCTTTTTTAATGCCAGCTTCTAAACTTCTGTGCATTTTGTTTAACTCAGTGTGCAATGGAGTTAAATGAGAATTGAACTGTCTGATCATCATCAGAACATCTTTGTTCACTTGAGCGCGAATAAAGTTCATCAATTTTCCTACTTGTCCTTTGACGTTAGCAGGAAGTTTTGTTACACCGCGCAAAGCTGGCGTTACAGCTTTCAAATGTTTAGCTGAAGAAGGATTGAGAATATTATTCTTTCTCAGCTCCTGCTGCAATGACGTATGGATCGCATGCAGCCTTTTGTATACAGGGTCTTTCGTCGTAAAGTGCTTTTTCCTTTGGTCGACAAACGAACCAAGGTTTTTAACAAACGTCTCTATCCGTGGGATAAAGAGCGATTTTTTAATCGCAGACGTTGTTTTCTTTGCTGCCGTGCTTTTCTTCGCCGCAGCGCGTTTCACAGGTTTTCGCACCACCTTCTTTCGTGGTGACTTTCTTACTGCTTGTCTAAGCATGTTTTCCTCCTTTTCGGATTCCTAAAATTCCAAATTGTTATCGCAACCCTCCTACATGAAGGGTAAATACTCCTAATTCCCCTATTTACAACATTTTGATTTGAATTCAAAATATTTTTTACGGTATTTATTTTAATGAACAGTGATAATGTTTTTTTTAATACTTCATCTCGAAATATCGTTAGATAGAAGATTTTTTTAATTTTAATTAATTGAGAATCAGATACTTATGAAAGGAAACGCTTTTTTTGGGATGGATCGGGAATTTTGCAAGAATCCTTCGAGAACAGTCTGTGGCGGTTTTTCGCAACCAAACGGTATCCCCAATCATACAGAAACGCCGGCAGGAAAGAGATCCAGCCGAGAAGCTTCCACCATCCTCCCAGGAGCCAGGCAACGCGAAACGCCCCCTTCCCATAGATCCGCATGGCTGCGTTGGGCTGCTGATAGTTTTCGATCAGGATTAGACTGTCAGCTTGTTTGAAAGTGTCAGGGACATCTTTTAACTCTATGCCAGCAGTCTCTCCCTGAAGCGGAGCGAACAGAAATTGTCCCTTGTGATCTACCCGCAAAACAAACTGGACGAGATGATCGCAAAGCCCACACTCACCATCATAGAACAGGAGATGCTGCGCCACGCTTGACCTCAGGTTTACTACGCTTTAACTCATCGAATTTTTTCAGTAAAGCCAAAGCTTCTTCGTCGTTGAGCGTTCCGCTGTGGATACGGCGGCGGATCTCCTCCCGCTTTTCCATCCAATTGCGGTCAAGGATGCGCTGAACGGATTGAAGGAACTGATCGACTCCTCTTTCCTGATCAATTTTCCGACTCATCAGCTCTGCCACCAATTCTTGATCTTCTTCATTCTGAATGAGCGACAAAAGGTCATTGGGAAGGTGATTTTGCAGGCTTGTCAAATAGGTCTGGTAAAGTCTCCGGCACCCCTCATGCTGAAGGTCATCCGGATGGATATTTTGCTGAGCCACTTCGATAAACTCCTGATGCCCGACAACAATGAGCCAGCGTAAAAAATCCAGTTCGAGGATCTTTACCGGATCCACTTCCTCAAAGCCAACACTTGCAGACTTGCGCATTAATGTGTTCGGCAAATACTCCTGTCCTACACCAAGAATCTCTTCCGGGACTTGCAGCCGTCTGGCCAGCTCCCTCAGGCTCTCATGGACCATGACAGGGTTTTCCCATTTTCTCAGTTGGTCGGATACCAATTTGACAATTGTATTCTTCCCGGCAGGAGTATCCACAGGAATCCCTCTGGACAAATGCCCGACGAGAAACTCCAAATACCTCTGCGCATCCTCCATCAATTTTTGGAATGCCTCCGGCCCCTTTTCCATTAGGAAACTATCCGGATCCGTTCCTGACGGTAAGGGAACAATACGCACTTCAATGCCGCGGGCCTGAAAGAGATCTCCCACTTTCGCGGCAGCCTCCCTCCCTGCGTCATCGGAATCAAATGCCAGATAGACAAGGGTCACCCCCATCCCTGCCAACTCATCGGCGTGCTCGTTTCCGAAAGCCGTGCCTTGCGCAGCGACAGCAAAATTATATCCTTCATGGATGAGACGGAGAGCATCGATCTGCCCTTCGACGATAATCACACGGCGCTCTTTAACGATGCGTCGACGGCAGTGGTTCAAGCCAAAAAGAACCCGCGATTTTTTAAACAGAGGCGTTTCAGGGGTATTGACATACTTCCCGCCAAAAGTGTCCTCGTTAAACTTGCGTGCGGAAAAACCAATGACCGAACCGGAAGGATGGTAGATGGGAAAAGTGATCCGGTCGGAAAAAAACTCGCGCGCCCTGCCGGAATCAGACCGGGAGAGCAGCCCGCACCCTCTCATCACCTCATCGCTGATCTTTTTCTCATGCAATGCTTTGCGAAGTATTCCCGGGGTTTTCGGCGCAAGGCCGACCCGGAACTGCTTGATAAAGTCCAGTGTCACTCCGCGAGAGTACAAATACTTGAGCGCCTGATGCCCTTCAGGGGTCCTGAGCAGATAGAAATGGAAGAAACGGCTGGCATGGTCCAACGCTTCCTTCATAACAGCTTTGCTGGGGCCGGTATACTGGTCCTTCCCCTCAACACGATCGAGATGAACATGGAAACGTTCTGCCAGGCTCTCGACAGATTCCAGAAATCCCAAATTCAGATAGGTCATCAGGAATTTGATGGCATCGCCGTGTTCGCCACAACCGAAACAGTGGTAGTGCCTCTCCCCTTTTTGGACAACAAAGGAGGGGGTCTTCTCATCGTGAAATGGGCAGAGACCCTTGTATGCCGAACCGGCACGCTTCAATTCCACATGGGAGGAGAGAACCTCTATCAAGTCAACCCTTGAGCGGAGCCGTTCCAAACTGTCTTGTGTAAATAGGCGCATAGCAGCTATTTTGCCTCATTCCAGGCAAGCAGTCAACTAGATAGGGTCGTCATGAAATTAATAAAGGAAAAATGCTGAAAATCTCATGACGACACTATCCAGCAATCATCCGTGAGATGACAGGGTCTTTTTTCCATTGCTCCGGGTAATTGTCCGCCGATTCTTCAATTGAAAGCACCTGCCTCAAGAGCTTGTGCAGCCTGATCGCCGTCACAGCCTCCAAACGGGACATGTTGGGGTCCAGAGCCTCCATCGTTTCCTCGTAGTAAGAGTGGAGGTAGGGAGCCGATGCTTGCTCATCGATGAACACCATGGCTCCCACAATTTCGACCTGAAGATTCAAGTCATTATTTTTCAACTCGTTAGACAAAGCTCCAACGATCTTGGAGCTGCCAACGTTCTTGAGGCTTCTTATCAAACGTTTCTTTGAATGAGAGTCCTGCTCTTCCTGAAACCACACAAAAATCGCGTCCTGCGCTTCACTGTCCCTGAGCTCGGCAAGTGTTTCAGAGATACGCACTCTTTCCGATTTATCATGGGTGCGAATTCCGCATTGAACTAACGGTTTGACAGCTTCTTTCCGTTTTTGCACTGCGATCGCGCTCAGCGCCCACTCTTTCTGTTGCTGTGACGGCTGTGTCAAAAAATAGCGTACAATCGCCTGGGCTGCTTCCCGATTGTCTATTTGGCTTAGTGAGGATAGGGCCAGCCTCTGATCTTCTTTATCGGGGTTGTAGAGGTTTTTTGCGATCAGCTCAATAAATCGAGGATCCCGACTGTCCCCTAACACCTTAAGTATTTTTCTCCTCACCTCGATATCTTTTTCGTCAGGATAGTAGGAGCTCAGACCGGAATATCCATCCTTCGTATTAAGCTTCCTCACCGATTCGATAATCACCAAACGATTCTTTTTGACCGGTTCTTCCTTCAACTGGTTGAGAAGCAGAGAAGCAGCCCCCGGATCCTCGCTCATCCCAAGAAGATAGGCGGCATTGGCGCGTTCCGCATGGATTCCGGAAGATAGCTGCAGGATCAAGCGCTGGTCGCTGGCATGAACGGAGAAACAGAGTCCCAGCATAATCGAAGAGAGGAAAAGCGTTCTCACCTTCTCATCTCTTCTCTAAAGGAGTTCTCCATTTTACCTGGCCAGGACGCATCGATGTCCCTCCAGCAGCAGCACCTGCGGCGGCGTGGTCGGCAGCGTCTCTGGCAGCGGTAGGAAATTTCATCCTCGTCGCACTCTTCTTCCGGAATACAGAGCCCTTCAACCTCTTCCACATTTTCTTCAATTTCATAACCTTCTGCCACGGCGGGAGCTGTAAAAATGACACACGCCAAAAGCAAAAACCTGACAACCATGATCTTACCTATTTTGATTCGTTTATCTGTTATTTAATGACAGAGGGATTTAATAGCCAAGGAGAATCTTTACTCTATACCTTATCTTTGTGTACGATGTTCAAGTTATGGATCAGATCAAAGGTTACATCGAACGGATAACGTTCCAAAGTCAGGAAAACGGGTATACCGTCGTCAAAATGCAGCAGCCTGGTCAGTCTGACCTGACCTGCGTCGTCGGCTTTATGCCCACTGTGCAGCCTGGCGAGACCATCAGCTGCTCCGGAAACTGGAAAAGACACCCGGCCCACGGCCTGCAGTTCGAGGTCAAAGACTATCAGACTGATGCTCCCGCCGATCTCAACGGCGTCAAAAAATACCTCGGTTCCGGGCTGATCAAAGGAATCGGCCCCGTCTATGCTGAAAGGATTGTTCAAACATTTGGCATCGAAACCCTGGACGTGATCGATGCATCGCCTGAGCGTTTACTGGAAATTCCGGGACTTGGAGAAAAACGGGTGGAGACCATCCGCGAATGTTGGGACGAACAAAAATCTGTTCGCGATGTGATGATCTTCCTGCAGGCCCACGACGTGAGCCCGGTCTATGCTCAAAAGATCTTCCGCGTCTATGGAAAGAAGTGTGTCCAGGTCGTCTCAGAAACCCCGTACGCGCTGGCGCGAGACATTCATGGGGTTGGATTCAAGACCGCAGATAAAATTGCGGGAAAAATTGGGATCGAGAAAAACTCCCCGGAACGGATCGAAGCGGGCATCCTCTATGTGTTATCTGAACTCTGCAATGACGGACACGTCTGCTTCCCCCAGGAACTCTTTATCGAAGAGGCAGCGAAAGTTCTCGAAGTGGATGCCTCGCTAATCGTCACCAGCCTCGAAAGGCTCCAGGAAGATCGCATTATTATTCAGGAGCAGGTCCATCAAGGCGTCTTACAACCATTTTTATGGCTAAAGCCGCTCTTTATCGCGGAAAAAGGGATCGCAAAAGAGCTTCTGCGGATCATGCAGGGCGCCTCGCACTTAAGGCGCGTCGATCAGGCAAAAGCCTTGGAATGGGTGCAAGAGCAGCTTTCCATTAACCTGGCGAACAACCAGCAAACAGCAGTCTCCCTCGCCCTTTCTGAAAAAGCGCAGATCATTACAGGGGGACCGGGAACAGGTAAGAGCACGATCACCAATGCGATCCTGACCATCACCTCGAAGTTGTCCGGCAACATTCTGTTGGCAGCTCCCACAGGCCGAGCAGCTAAACGGATGAGCGAGATCACAGGAAAAAAAGCGCAGACCATTCACAGCATGTTGGAGTTTGATTTTCGAGCGGGAGGGTTCAAGCGCAACGGGGACAACCCGTTGGACTGCGACCTGCTGATCATCGATGAGGCGAGTATGATCGATACAACGCTGATGTACAGCTTGCTAAAGGCTGTGCCGACCCATTCCCGTCTGATTTTTGTCGGCGATATCGACCAGCTGCCGAGTGTGGGGCCGGGCAATGTATTAAAGGACATGATCGCTTCCCGGACCCTGCCGGTGACCCAGCTCAATGAGATCTTCAGGCAGGCTTCCGGCTCCCAAATTGTGACCAATGCCCACAGGATCAACCAAGGTGTTTTTCCCGAGCTTTACAACAGCAAAGAGAGCGATTTCTTTTTTATCGCGCAAGAGGACAAAGAAGGCGTTTTGAACCAGATCCTGACCCTTGTCACACAGCGGGTGCCCAAGACCTACCACTTCGACCCGTTCAGTCAGATCCAAGTGCTTGCTCCTATGAAAAAAGGGGTGATCGGCACAGACAATCTCAACCACATCCTGCAAGAGACCCTCAACCCGAACCAGAATCCGATCTATAAATATGGCCGCCGGTTCGCCAAAGGCGATAAAGTGATGCAAATGCGCAATAATTACGACAAAAAAGTGTTCAACGGAGACGTCGGCCGGATTGAAAAGATCGACGAGATGGACCAAAAGCTCTACGTCAGAATGGAAGAGGAGCTCATCTCCTACGACTTTTCCGACCTCGATGAACTCGTGCTCGCTTACGCAGTATCGGTCCATAAGTATCAGGGAAGCGAGTGCCCCTGCATCATTATGCCGGTCCATACCTCCCACTTCAAACTTCTGCACCGCAATCTTCTCTATACAGGGGTGACGAGGGGAAAAAAACTGGTGATCCTCGTCGGCACAAAAAAAGCGCTTGCGATCGCTGTCCATAATGACGAGGTCAAAAGCCGCTATACCGGACTCCTGGGCGCTCTCCTTGAAAAACACAACCCCGCAAAGATTGGATGAAAAAAGCAGCCTGGGCCCTTATCATTTTGCTGATCGGCTATTTTTACGGCTCGGTCGGTTACGCTTTGACCCACGCGAAACTCCCCTCTGCTGAAAACCCAATCAAATTTTACGCCACAGAAACACATCACGACCTGCAGATCACCTTCGTCCAGACCATTGATGATGCGGAAGACTCCATACGATTGATTATCTATAGTTTGCGGGACAAAAAAGTGATCAATGCATTGAAAAGAGCTGCTGAAAGAGGGGTCGATGTCGAGATCATCTGTGATCACAATGCCTCTTCCGGCCTGGCAAAAAAAATGGGGAGCAAAGTAAAAGTCACCTACCGTAAATCAAAAGGGCTGATGCACCAGAAAATAATGATTACGGACTCAACGCTCATCCTATGCGGCTCCGCAAACCTGACAACCGCCTCATTAAAGTCGCACGGAAACCTGGTTGTCGGAATTTATTCGAAGCCGCTTGCAGCATACCTGCTCGCGAAATTTTCCCACATGAAGACCGAAGGACTCATCGAACCTTCGCTTAACAAAGATTGGACGATTGGCGGTCAACACTTGGACTTTTGGTTTTTTCCTGATAATACGGACGGGGTTGAGAAGATCAAGGAGCTTTTGAGGTCTGCTGAAAAAAGCGTAAAGATCGCTATGTTCACCTGGACACGCTATGACCTTGCCGATGCAGTAATCTCCGCAAAACAAAAAGGGATCAAGATTGAAGTGGTCCTTGATCGCAATGCCTCCAACGGCGTCAGCAAGCGGATCGCGGAAAAGCTGACCAAGGGTGGAGTTGATGTCCGTGTCAATCGAGGCCAGGAGCTTCTGCACCATAAATTTTTATTGATCGATGACAAGACGCTTGTGAACGGGTCCGCGAACTGGACCAAAGCGGCATTTACCTACAACGATGATTTTTTCTTGGTTTTATCCCCCCTTTCCGATCTGCAAAAGAAGACTTTGAATGAGATGTGGGAAGAGGTTCTTCTCCATTCAAAACCGTATTCCACCAGCCTCTAATTCAAACGCCTGTTCACTACGTTCACTCAAGACGCAAAGATCCATATGACTGAATCCTGAAAAAAATACATAAATAATATTTTAAAATAACAGTAATTTTAGAATATGTTACACTATTTCTTAAAAAAAATTGAGTATCAAGATTTTTTAATCCTTTCTTAATTTTATCTTTAATTATGTATGTCAATATCTTCATTTACTTTTTAAACCCACAACAAGAGATGTTAAGTTATGAAAACTAAACAATTGTTAAATATTTTTTTAGGCCTTGTCCTATTTTCAATGCCGCTGGCTGCTGACGAAACAGAAACGGAAAACCGTATTTCTGTCGGCGACAGAGCGATGGTTCACGCTGAACAAGTCAAACTATACGAAGACCGCCTCGCTCAAATGGAAGATGCGGACGAAGAAGATTCTCAGGATGAAGAGATCGAAGCTAAAAAAATCGTCAAAAAAGGTTTTCAACAAGCGACTTATGTCACAACGCATGAAGGCGCTTTCCACTTTCCAATCGGCGTTTCATTCCTGGGCGATACTGTTGAACTTGAAGACGGTTCTATCTGGAAAGTATGTTCTAACGACACCTATAAAACTCTAAACTGGCTGACAAGCGATATAATCATTATCGTTCCAAATGACAGCATCTTCTCTTCGCATGATTACAAGCTGATCAACCTGAACACAGGCGCAAAAGTTAAAGTTAATCTATACCTTGGACCTATCTACAATGGTGCTTACACACACTGGATCGTCGCTATCGACTATCTATACCGTGAAATCTACCTGGAAGACGGTTCTATCTGGAAGATGTCCAGCTTTGACCAGTCTATCGTTAACAAGTGGCTTCCAAATGACACTGTCATTATCGGAATCAACGACGGTCTTTTCTCAGGCACCAATCCAAATATTCTCATTAACGTGAATATGAATAACTATTCAATTGGTACCTGCCTCTACTAAAGGCTTTTATTGTCTATCCCGCTGTCGGCGGGATAGACTTATCCCATCTTCTCTGATTGGCAAAAAGACCCCGAGCCCATGATTATTGAGATAGTCAATGATGACTCTTTTAGTAAATCCTTCAGGGGAAAATTCGAAAACAACCTTTGTCTCATTAACACTGTTCTCCCCTTCCGTCTTCATGATAAAAGTATCTTTATTGTAATGTCTTAGAGGAAAACGGGATGATTTGGGCCCAATAATCAAGACAAGCTGATCAAATTCGTTAACAATCCTCATGTCCCCATAGTACTCGTTATAATAAAGCCCGACATACCGGTCTAATTCGATATGCGGAATATAGTTTTTAGGCTTTTGATACTCATGGCTTTCATCGCCCATTGCGTTAATGAACCTCTCATTCATTTCAGGAAGCCAGTCCTTCTGCACTTTTCCTGTATAAATAAGATCTAAAAAGGTTTGTGTGATCGCCTCAGGAAGGGCATGTGGGTAGGCGTTTGTCAACACTGCGATACCAACGTTCAACTCGGGAATCAGCACTACCTGGGACCTTACGCCTAGAGCAAATGCACCTGAATGGCTTAGTACCTTATTTCCGTACTCATTGTACTTGATCCCCCATCCGAGTCCGTAAAAACTGATCCTGTTTTTCAGGAGGTCCAGCTCGGAAACAATATGCGGGCTCTGCGTTTCTAGCAGCGCCTTTTCCGGTACCAGCCGATGACCTTTATACGATCCGCTGTTCAAACTGAAAATCATCCATTTGGCCAGGTCCTTGATCGACATATTGGCGCCTCCTGCTGGCGCCTGTGGGTCAGGATCCCGCACGTGAAGAGGCATTGGACTCTTATCGATAAACTGATGAGCGACTGCTTTGTTCACGGCGTTCTGATAATCTTTATATGAGAAACTTGCGTTTCTCATCCGCAATGGGACAAACAGCTTTTCACTTGCAAGGCTTGCCCAACTTTGATTAAGTGAGTTTGCGACGGCAAATGCCGCCTCGGAAAATCCGAAATTGGTATAAGCATAACTTGCGCGGAAAGGATTAAGGCGAGGGATAAACCGCAGTTGATGAATAATTGTTTTCGCGTCATACCCTAAATCTTCCAGGAGGTCTCCTGCATGGTCGAACAAACCACTTCTGTGGCTGAGAAAATCAGCAACTGTCACATGCTGGGTGACCCAGGGATCGGAAAGCTGAAACGCGGGGTCCAATGTCGCAATTTGGCTGTCCCATCGCACTTGACCTCCAGCAACAACAGCCGCCAACACAGATGAAGTGATCGGCTTGGAAAGCGAGGCCAGTTGAAAAACGGTATCATTGTCAACGGAGTCCATTTTTCCAACTTCCCGCACTCCATACCCCTTGAGATGAAGCATTTCATCGTTATAGACTACTGCGATGGCAACACCCGGCACTGAGGTCTCTTCCCTGCCGTCGATCACAAACCGGTCGATCTGTTCAATCGCTTTTTGGATTGACTGGCGGGTGATCGGCAATGACGCCTGCAAGGAAATAATGGTGAATAAAAAAAGGGTGACAAATAACCGATTCATAGCAACAACATGGGGCAAAATCTCGCAATTCACGCAGTATACTAGAGTATAAATCAAATTACAAGATCCTGATCAGTTTGAGAAAATTGGTAATTTGCCAAAAAGGGACAATCGATTATCATTCGACACATGTTAAAAATTGCTCTCATTGGATATGGCAAAATGGGGAAAATGGTCGAGCAAGCGGCCATAAATAAAGGCCATGAAGTTGTGACCATCATTGACCCCATATTCAATAACCATGAAACAGAGTGCGACTTCCTGGAAAAAGCTGATGTTTGCATCGAGTTCACTCGGCCGAGCGCCGTGCTGGAAAATATCCAAAGAACCCTGCGCATGGGAAAACCCATGGTCGTCGGAACAACTGGTTGGGACAATGCGTTAGATGACGTGAAGCGGTGGGTTTCCGATTCGGAAACAGGCTTGTTCTATGCCTCAAATTTCTCCGTTGGTGTAAACCTCTTCTTAAAAACTGTGGAAAAAGCTGCAGAGCTCTTTTTGGGCAAAGGAAATTACGATGTTGCCGGAATCGAGATGCACCATCGCCAAAAATTGGACGCTCCTTCAGGCACCGCAATTTCCGTACAGAAAGCGATCGCAGCCGGTTCAAAGAGAGAAAACGAATCAATCCCCTTTTCATCTGTCCGTTGCGGTTCGGTCCCGGGGACGCATACTGTTTATTTTGACAGCCCTTCCGATACGGTCACGATTTCCCATCAAGCCAGAAACCGTGAAGACTTCGCATCGGGAGCTGTCGCTGCGGCGGAGTGGATTCAAAACAAAAAAGGGGTTTACACAATGGAGGACCTGCTATGTCACAATTGAAAGGGGTTTATACCGCATTAATCACTCCTTTTACCGATCAAGGGACCCTTGATGAAGAAGGACTGAGAAAGAACATTCAGTTTCAAATCAAACATGGGGTTGCTGGGGTCGTTGCCCTGGGAACGACAGGAGAAGCCCCAACCTTGACAGAGCAGGAAAAAGTCAGAGTACTCCAAATAGCAAGAGAAGAGTGCAGCGACAAAGTGCACCTGATGGCGGGAACGGGCAACTGCTCGACAGAACAGACTGTCAGATTCAGCAGGCTGGCCGAAGAACTGGGGGCCGACAGCTGCCTGGTGATCACCCCTTACTACAACGTACCCAACCAGGAAGGGATTTATCACCATTTCAAGACTGTTGCCGAGTCGATTCAAATCCCTGTTGTCCTCTATCACAACCCCAGACGGGCGGGATGCAGGATTCAAACGCCTACTCTCCTGCGCCTATCTGATATCCTCAATATCATCGGGATCAAAGATGCTTCCGCAGACCTCACGACTCTTTCTCAATGGATTGAAAAGGTCGATCCGAACTTTAGCATCCTGTCCGGAGACGACCCCCTGACACTTCCCATTCTTTCGATCGGAGGGACCGGCGTTATTTCCAGCATAAGCAATCTCAGACCAAAAGAAATGGTCAACCTTGTCTCTTGCGCATTGGCAGGTGATTTTCAAACAGCTCGGGAAATTTTCTACCATCTCCTTCCTGTATTAGAAGCGTTATCAGTCGATTCAAATCCGATCCCGCTCAAAGCGGCAATGAACCTTATAGGAGCCGCATCAGGCCCCTGTCGCCTACCTCTGACATCACTTTCGGATGAAAACTTAAAACTGATTAAAGAAGCCCTTCCAAAGGTTGTTTATGGCTAATTCTAATCCTCAACTTGGAAAACTAAAAGCCGGATACCTATTTCCTGAGATTCAAAGGAGAAAAGAGGCGTTCCTGGCTAAAGAGCCAACCGCAAAACTTGTGAACCTCGGAATCGGAGACACGACACACCCCTTCGCCCCCTTTGTTGCAGAGCAGATGAGCAGCTACGCCCTCGGGCTTGGAACACCCCAGGGATATAGCGGCTATGGGCCCGATCAAGGCGATCCAGATCTTAGAACCAGGATCACAGAGCGGATGTACCACGGAGCTATCGATCCAAGCGAGATTTTCATCTCAGATGGAGCGAAGTGCGACTGCGGGCGTCTATTGCTCCTGTTTGAGCAGGGATCGACCATTGCAGTCCAAGACCCCGTCTACCCTGTCTACGTCGATACATCGTTGATTAGCGGTGTAGCGGAAAATATTATCCGCATGCCCTGCACGCCTCAGAACGGCTTTTTTCCAGACCCTGTAAAAGCTGACCTGATCTATCTCTGTTCTCCTAACAACCCCACTGGGAGCGCAGCAACGAAAGAGCAGTTGAAAGCTTATGTCGACTTTGCAAAAGAAAACGGCTCCATCATCATTTACGATGCCGCCTACTCATCATTCATTACCGATGAAACGCTTCCACGGTCGATTTTTGAGATCGAAGGCAGCCGTGAAGTCGCGATCGAAGTCAATTCCTTTTCTAAGCTGGCGGGATTCACAGGCCTTCGATTGGGATGGACAGTCGTCCCGAACGAACTTCGTTTTTCTGATGGTTCCTCCGTTAAAAAAGCGTGGAGCAGGATCATGTCCACATTTTTCAACGGCGCCTCAAATATCGCTCAACAAGCAGGGAAAGCGGTCTTGGAAGATGAAGGTTGGGAACAAGGGCAGAATGTGATCCGTCAATATCTTGAAAACGCCCATTTGATCAAAGAAACCTTTATATCCCTGGGTTATCCCTGTTATGGAGGCGATCACGCTCCTTATGTCTGGGTCGATTATTCTCCCAAAACATCCTGGGAGGCATTTGAAGAGCTGTTGAATCATACTCATGTGGTCGCCATTCCAGGCAGCGGTTTTGGAGGAGCGGGTGAGCACTTTGTCCGGTTCAGCGCCTTTGCATCCAGGGAAATGGTGTTGGAAGCGATGTCACGCCTCAGTCAACAGCACGCGTACGGATAGGACCAAGAGGGTGTCTATAAAGTAAATGAAGTTTAGATTGTAGACACCCTCTAACATCCCCCAACCTTTTTATAGATTAAATTAATAAGTTATGTTATTGTATTTCGCATGACTTGCCAGGAAGTTTCCGAAAAACAATATTACGTTGCAGCGACAATCGAAGGACAATATCCTAGATTCAGCACGTCCGGTTTAAAGCGTATTCAAGAACGTTGCACTCTCCCCCGCCCCCTTCCTATCGACCATTCACAAGAGATTGAAAAGCGGAAAATTCCCACTTGCGTTGCTCTCGATTTAGCGCGTTACGACTTTGCGGGCAAAGTCCTTCCCCACTTGTTCACATTCAAAGAATATATGGAGTACGCGCTTTACGATCCCAGGTTTGGATACTATACAACCCGTCCAGGAATCGGGTCTGACTTCAAGACAACCCCAATGAGCAATTCCCCTCTCTATGGCGCATGCCTTGCGGATTTAATCTTCCGCCAATGGAAAGGAATGGTCGAGGCTGGCACGTTCGAATTACAGGAACGTTTTGACATTGTCGAGCTCGGGGCTGGAACAGGTGTGTTGGCAAGGGATTTTGTCCAGCATGCCAAAGTTCAGGCCGGGTTGCAACCTGAATGGAGAGTATTCTACGATAACATTCGCTACATGACGGGGGAAATTTCGCCGACTTTACAATCAGCGCAGAAGGAAACAACATCCGCATTCAGGGATAAGGTAAGTGTGATACCTGCAGATGCGCGTCATTTGGCAGCGGCATTCGGAGTGAACGGGATACAAGGCGTGATCATCTCCAATGAACTTCCCGATGCCTTTTCATGTCATAAGATCCTGAAAGACAAAAACGGTCATCTATTCGTTGCCGTCACCGTGCCTGTCATAAAAGAGCTTGCCCATTTCTTGTATGGATATCCAGGGTTTCTCGAACAATCGAAAGCAAAAGCGCTGAAGAAGCTTGCACCACGGATCATCAGCATGAATGCCTTGCTCAAGCGCACCTTGTCCAATATCAGTCAGTTCATTCCTTCAGAAACAACCCCGCAACCATTAGGAAAGGAAAATGGATACCTGTCCAAAGAGCTCTATCAAGAATTGAGAGCTTTGGAACTTGAATTCTTTGACATCCGAATCAGTTGGAAAGAGTTTTGGGTGCCTGTCGCGAGATTCCCTGAAGTCAATGGAATGAGGGACGCGCATCGGGACTTTTTCCAAACGTTGAAACCCATGGATCCAACCCCTTTCAACAGCGACCTGCGACCGTTTATGGAGGGGTGCGGAAGAATTCTTCAGAAGGGAGGAATCTATACAACGGATTATATGTATGATAACGTTTTTCTTGGGAGATGGAGAAACAGTTTTCGTACATATCCCCGTAAAACCCCTCACGACTACTCAGCCTCACCCGGTGAAGAGGACATCACCACCGATGTCAATGCCAGCGCCCTGGCAGTAGAGGGTATCCGAGCGAAATTTACCCCCTTCCTTTTTTGTTCCGAACGAGAATTGCTCAGTCAGCTGCCCGAGCAGTACCCATACCTGAATATTCCAAAAAATGGATTGCCATTTTTTGTTCTCACCATGCTCAAGAAGGGGACTAAGACAACCTATAGACCAGAAATTTTAACACGTCCCGTGACATACCGGGAAATGTTCTTGAAGATCTCTGATTGGTCCAACACGGCAATCCCTTCCATGCGCCTGGTAAATGAAAAGACAGCTTTGGCAGCCCGAGAAATGTATACCGCTCTCCTAGTCTCTGAAAAGCAAAAACCGTCCATAAGTGAGATTAAGGAAGTATCTCTTAGAACTCTGGACAAGGTAGAAACAAAGAACGCACTGTTAGAGACGGCTATAGAAACGCTGCTAAAGAGAATGATCTACTCGCATCCTAACTTCTTAACGATCGCAAATTGCTCCACATCAGTAGAAAATTTTAACTATAAACGTATTGTTCCTTACTTTACAGGGAAAGACACGGCAGATAACGTCGACCGATTGATGATACAAATTGTGCATCAAATTCTACATCTTCACTATGTAGTCGTCCCTGAATAAGTCCTTGCAGGGCAATAACTTTATGTATCCACAGTTTGAGCAAAAGCGGCTCCCTTCAAACTGATATCATAATTGGTGATCAGCTTGACAGGCACTTTTTGAAGCAGTTCCCGATAACGAGACAAATGATGCCGGGTAAACTCCTGCATAAACAGATCGCCGAACATATCCTGGTTCGAGGCGCCTACCCCGCCGGCCAGGTAGACCCCGCCCTTTGTTAATAGTTCGATCGCGAAATTGCGGGCAGCTCTCGCGTAAAATTTTACAAACCAATGAAACGTTTCCCGGCAAAGGGCATGGTCGTGCCGCCTCTCTGAAATCTCTTTTGCGGAAAGCCCTTGAGGTTCATCAGGAAACTGATGTTTTTGCAATGTATGGTAAATGTGCTCGATTCCTTTCCCTGACACTAAATTTTCCCAGGTCGCTTGCTCAAATTTCTCAACAAATATCAACTCCTCTTTAGATGCGATGGGGAAATCCGCATGTCCCCCTTCCGACGATTGCGGAAGATACGCGCCAACCTGTTGATTATACAGAAGCAGATTTTTACCAAGTCCTGTACCCGCCCCGACAGCGCATCTCGCCCCTTTCTCTTCGGGCTCTCCCTCGTTCAATACAATCAGGTCTGTGGAGTCCAGCACGTTGATCGCATAGCCGACCGCGTCAAAATCATTGATCACTTTGACCTTTTCCAATGATGTTTGCGACACAACTTCAGCTGCGTCGACGACAAGATCGGCATTGGTCATCTCAACCCGTTGATTATTCACGACTCCAGCAACGGCAAAGCAAGCTGACACCGGCATTTCATCACAAGTATCTAAATAACTGCTCACAAGATCGGAAAATGAGCGGTGCTCTTGTGTCGGAAGATGTTGGATATGCCCGAGGGTAATCCGATCACCAATTTCAGCTAAACACAAATTGGCATTTGTCCCGCCGATATCTCCGCATAAGACAGTCATGCGTCACCTACAGCTCTTAAAAGAGGAGATGGATCGATCACATCGAATTTCATAATTTTCTGAGGAACCTCTTCTTTGATTTTCTCTATGAACTCATTCACTTTTCTAATCTGTCCAAGAACTTCTCGAGCGCGCGTGCTCCTTTGTTCTTCGCCAAGATGTGTGAGATCCGAGATCCTCTTGTGAAGCAATGTCGAGACGTTCGTAATTTTCTTTTTGAGTTTATTGATCCGCGTTTTCTCGAGATGGTCCGTTCTGTAGTAAGCAATGAACTTTTCGATTGTGCTATCGAGTTGTTTGAACGAAGTGGTAATTGAGACCATCCCGGAAGCCGCGGCAATCGCAAGCGCTCCCGCTGTGACAGTGCCCGCTGAAAAGAAGATGCTTGCAACAGCAGCTACAACAGCGATGACTGCCAGGACAACAGATGCCACCATCAGTGTTTTTTTGATTTTTTTAAATTTTTGCTTATCTTGTAAATCATTTTCATACTCTTTCGACAGTTCATCAAACTTTGTCGCGGCAATTTCTTCGATCAAATGGTCAATATCCGACCCTCGAGCCTGCTGTGTCGCTTGATCAACCGCTTGTCTGATCTCTTGCTGCAAAAAAGGTATCCCGGCTGCCATAGTTCCTCCTTATTACAATTCGATCATCCATGGTTCACAAATGTTACAAATTAGTCAACACCCCCTGTATTCCAGGTTTTCCCAAGTCGCTATGCCCAGCGTACACCCTTAAATTCGGCAACATTAGGTGTTCTGCCCGATGATGGGAATGCCCGCACAAGACGATAGCCTCCTTGTCAGGAAACCTCGACAGAACCTCCAGGAGCATGTCGCCCATTGATCTGCAAACAAAGTGGGGCGCCCAATTGCCATCTGTCGGCTGTCCCTCATAGAGGCAGACGTCTTCAAAAGGCGGGACATGTGTGATGATCAACACTTGTTCGAACGCGTTCAACGCCTCAAGCAGCTTCGGTTTCAACACGTCCGCTGCCTCTTGTCCCAAGCAGTTCAACTTAAGCCGCAACTGCTCCCAGCTCAACCCAATAAAATCATTGATATAGAGATAGTCGTTGAGCCTGACAGTTGATGTTGAGAAGTTGCCTGCTTTCGCATCCGACCACCCGTCATGTCCGATCAAACCGGTGGATTCCGTGATCGGAATAACCTTAGACTCTGTGAGGTAGTGAATGAATCGGTTTTGCGCAAACTTTTCTTTTATCTTCTCCCTGACTGACACGATTGACGAGTAATAGTAATCGTGGTTGCCGAGAACAAAATAAATGGGTAACGAAAAACGTTGATGAAGTTCTGCAAGATAATCCAGCCCCTTCGTGCCATTTGCGATATCTCCGCCTATCAGTAAAGCTTCAGGCTTCTCGGCTGCGACATCGTCAAAACACCTGTCGACCGCTTGCCTGTCGGCGGCATCAAGGTGGAGATCGGTCAGCCAACCCCCCTTGGCTGAGCGTTTTGCAGAAGTCTTGTTAAACTCAATGTTATGCTTCATACTTTGACATATTTTTACTAATTACTTAGCATATTACGCAATGAATAATGTAACTTTAAATTTGTTAAAAAATTCTTTAAGCAGATTTGCGACTTTCGTTTACGAAACTCCCTTAAGCGTCATGACCACGACAGTCGCAGGCATTGCGGCCTGCGTCTTTGCCCCCGGTCTCGCTCCCCCCCTTTTGGCACTTGCGGGGACCGTCATGCTCACAAGAGTTGCTGTTAAAGTGCTTGAAAGATACAATCTTGATTTATTTATTGAATTCAACGAGAAGATGGAACAGATCGACTCCAAGTATGGGAAGTTGTACTATATGGCCTTTACTGTCACCATTCTCACCAGCATGATGTTTCCTGTGATGGGAATTGCATTGGGCATCGGCGTAGGGGTCTACAAAGGGTTGATCGTTGAGCTTCAGATACAGAAGATCAAACAGGATACAAAGGAACAGGAAGCCCGCTACAGCCTATTGTCTCCTTCAACCTGGTTAGCTCGTTTTTAACTAAGGATATCTAGCGTGTCGATCTTTAATATCGCATTGACGTTGTTTCTTGTCGCGAACCCCATTGGAAATTCTCCTGCGATCATTGCGCTGATCAAAGACTTTGATTTCGAACGGCAGAAAAAGATCATGTTCAGGGAATCCGGCTTCGCCCTGCTGATTGCGATCTTCTTCCAATATTTCGGCGAGCTTTTCCTCGGCCAGCTTAATATCCAGCAATATACCGTTTCCCTTTGCGGCGGGGTCTTATTGCTTCTTGTCGCTTTGAATATGATTTTTTCGCCGCACTCAGGCAGCACAGTGCAAACAAAGAAAAAAGAGCCCTTGATCGTTCCGATCGCAACCCCGTTGATCTCCGGTCCCGCTCTTTTGACGATCATCATGCTGTTCACGCAAAAAGAAGACCCATTCAAAATCTCCATCGCTATTCTCATTGCATGGATAGCAGTCGGCGGCCTGCTGATGTTCGCCCCTTACTTGCAGAGAATTTTACACCGCCGGGGACTCGGCGCCCTGGAACAACTCATGGGAATGATCCTGTCAATGATGGCAGTAGAAATGGTCGTGCAGGGGCTTACCCTGTTCATCAAATCATTATAAGGAACTGAATATGACAATCTTTTCGATCACTTTGGTGTTATTTCTGATCATGGACCCAATAGGCAATATTGCCAGTTACCTGAAATTGGTCGATGGGATCAATCCAAAAAAACAGCGCCTTATCCTGTTGAGGGAAATGCTGATCGCCCTGCTGGTGATGGTGATCTTCAATTACATTGGAGAAGGGATCTATGATCTCCTACAAATTTCCGACCCGGCCGTCAGGCTTTCTTCCGGGGTCATCCTGTTCTTGATCTCTGTGCAGATCTTGTTCCCAAACCTCACAGGTTTACGTGAAAACCTTCCGAAGGAAGAACCATTCATTATCCCGTTGGCAATTCCGCTGATCGCAGGCCCTTCCGTGCTGGCGACAATCATGCTCTACGCTCATATGGAGCAAAGCCAGCCCGTCATGCTGGTCTCGATCCTTTGCGCGTGGATAGCAGCACTACTAGTAATGCTTGCCTCAAAGCCACTCTATAAAGCAATGGGTGAGAACGGACTGATGGCGTGTGAAAAATTAATGGGCATGGTATTGGTTCTTATTGCGATCCAACGCTTCCTCGATGGCGTCGAGCAGTATGTCGCTACGTTCTAGATAGTGTCGTCATGAGATTAACATCGAAGCTTACAGCATCTTTTTTCTT